>VFZY01000222.1 GCA_016870915.1 Acidobacteriota bacterium
CGGGAGTGAGGCGTTGGTGTATACTGTCGGGGTCCGGGAGACCCAAAATGGAAATCCCGGGTAAGGGGCATAGCCGCGGTCTTCCTGGTGGCCGCGCTCCAACCGGTCGCGCGCCTGTTCCAGCAGCAGGCGGCGCCTCTCCGCGCTCCCTTCGCCCGAGCCGCGTGTGCTGCGTTCGCTCAACCGCCCGCGAGGATCCACCTCAACGGGATACGCGAACCGCACCGTAGCCGGGTCCGAGAGAGCGATCGCTTCGAGCAGTCGCGCCGCCCCCTGATTGTTGATCACCTCCCGCGACTGGAACCCTTCGCCAATGGCGTCAAAACAGCGCGCCGCCCAGCCCGGTTCCCCCGCCAGCATCAGCCGCAGGCCCGCCGCGAACAACGGGATCATCGATGACGCCCGGCGTTCCGCTTCGGCCGCCAGCGCCAACCTTTGATCGCGGCCCGGATAGAGCGGGTTTGTCACCGTGTAGCTGCGATACACCGCGTCCAGAACGCGCGCCGGCGCACCGCGCATGTCCACTCCGGCCGCATACCCGGAGAGAATGCCAAAATAGTCTGCGCGCTCCTCCATTTCGGCGATGGATGTTCGCGTGATGCCCTGGCGGTCGAGCAGGGGGGCCAGTTCCGTGCCCCAGGCGTCGTTATGGTGGAAGTGTGCCAGTTCGTGGCCCAGCAGGAACGCCAGGCATCCTTCCGCCTGCGCGCCCATGGCCGAGCACAGCTTGTACGCGCGCTCCCCCAATCCGATGGCAGCCCGGCCCTGAAACGTGTACCAGGCCACTTCGGAAGGGCCCTCCCCCGCCTTCACCACCAGTTCCGGCGCCGTGCGTGAGCCCGCTGTGACCGCGACGATCCGTTCGTAAAGGCGCGCCACTTCGCGCCGCACAGGGTGGTCGCGTTCCAGCGGCCTAGGCTGCGCCATGGCGCAAGCCGCTGTCAGTACCACGACCGCGGCCTTCATTGAATGAAGCCGAAGCCGGTGGCGGCCGTCTCCATCCGGCGGCCCAGAATGCCGCGTGTGACGACGGTCTTCTGTTTGCGCGCCGCCGTCAGCAGTTCGCCTGTCTTGGGATGCACGGCCGTAACTCCCAGGCGCACCCGTAAGGACACCATGCAGGGTCCTTCGCCGCCTTTGGGACACTTGAACGCCAGGGGCAGCATGAGCGGCAAGGCAGCTTCGCTCCTGGCTTCGATGATCAATGGCTCCGCGGTCAGTTCCGCCGGAAACGCTTCACCCGGGCGCGGCCGCAGCACTTCGTCCTCCGTGAACGGCTCCACCGCCGCCGGAACGCCGTCCGCCTGGACCTTGACGCCGCCCAGCCCCACCTCCACGCCTTGGATTCCCAAGGCCACGGGAAAATCGCGCTGGTTCTCAATCTTCAACGTCCCGCTCAGCAGCACCGATCTCCCACCCGGCCCCGGAGGCCGCAGATCTTTCGCCGCCAACTCGCCCGGTTTCACCAGCACGTCCACGCGAGCCGCGGCCCGCCGCAGAAACTCTTCGTGCTTCTCCTTGGGGAAGATGCTGACGTCCCACTGATACAGCGTCCATGCGGCGCCCACGGCCACGGCGAGCATCGTCACCAGCTTCTCCGCGGTCTCCACGCGCGCCAGGCGCACTTCTGCTTCAAGCTTCTGTGTCTCCAGGTCTGCCGTCGGTTCGGGCATTGTCCCTCCGGCAACCACAACTAACACATTCCGTGGTTACTCGCGCGCCAGAATCTCAAACACCGCGCCGTTCCGGTTGAGCGCTCGGACCGTGCCGCCGAATCCCTCGACGATGCTGCGGACGATGTGCAGTCCGAGCCCGGTGCCCGATTCACGGCTGGACACGCCCGCCTCGAAAATGCGGTCGAGCAGGTCTTCCGGAATCCCCGCGCCATCATCGCGAACCGCGATCTCCACGCCGTCCGCCACCCGCCGCCCTTCCACCGTGATCACACCGCCCGCCGGGTTCTCGCGCGCCGCGTTCGTGAACAGGTTGGCGAACACGCGTTCCCACGCGCCGGCGATTCCATAGACAGTCAGCCCCGGCTCAATCAACACCACGAACCGCAAGGGGGCCAGCCGCGCCGCCTGGACGAAGTCCGTCGAAGAATCCATGGCATGCGCCACCACCGCCGCCAGGTCCACATGCGATGCGCCGGATGCGTGCAGGCTGGCCGTCACGCGCCGCCCGCGGTCCACGGAACGTCCAATCACCGCGGCCAACGCCTTCCAGCGTTCATCGCCATCCAGCAGCTCCGAGGCCTCCGCCAGCGT
Source organism: Acidobacteriota bacterium (assembly GCA_016870915.1). Classification (GTDB taxonomy): domain Bacteria; phylum Acidobacteriota; class Terriglobia; order Bryobacterales; family Bryobacteraceae; genus VFZY01. The sequence goes on from VFZY01000222.1 coordinate 2,268, forward strand.
TTCGAAGATATTGTTCAAATCGTGCGCCAGACCCCGTAGGGCCAGGCTTTCGGTATAGTCCACGTCCGCTTACATCCGCACGCGCCGTCAGGCCGTGATCTGACGAAGTGTATCGTAAAACTCCGGGAAAGACACGCTGGCGGCTTCCGCGTTGGCGATCGTCGTTTCGCCGGAGGCCGAAAGCCCGGCCACGGCGAAGGCCATCGCGATCCTGTGGTCGGTAAAGGAGTCCACTTCGGCGCCCTTCAGCTTCTGCCCGCCCGGAACCACAAAGCCCGTCTCATGCACGTCGATTTCCCCGCCCATGCGGCGGAGGTTCTCGGCGACGGTTGCGATGCGGTCCGTCTCCTTCACGCGAAGCTCGCCTGCGTCCTTCACGGAAAGACCGCCGCCCAGCGCGCCCATCACGGCCAGCACCGGAATCTCGTCGATCACCGCCGCGGTCATGGCCCCTTCGAGCACACCGGGCTTCAGGTCTGAATGCTCCACCTGAAGCTCGCCTACCAGTTCACCGTTCTCCTCGGCGACGTTCAGCACCTTGATCCGTGCGCCCAGGCCCATCAGGAAGTCGATCAGCCCGGCGCGAGTCGGGTTCAGGCCCACCCCTGTCAGCAGCAGCTTGGATTCACGGGCCACCAGCGCCGCCACCAGGAAGAACGCGGCGCTTGAAAGGTCGCCCGGCACGAACAGATCCCGCCCGGTGAGTTTTGGCCGTCCCTGCATGGAAATCACGCGGTTCCTGACGGTCAACTCCGCGCCCAGTTCCCGCAGCGCGATCTCCGAATGGTCGCGCGTGCGCACCGGTTCATGCACGCGTGTTTCGCCTTCGGCAAACAGGCCCGCGAAAAGCACACAGGTCTTCACCTGCGCGCTCGCCATGGGAGGCTCATAGTCAATAGCTCGAAGGCGTTCGCCCGCCGCCACGCCCTGGATTCGCACAGGAGGGTACTTCCCATCCCGGGCATCGATTCGCGCTCCCATCAACCCCAACGGAGCCATCACCCGCTGCATCGGCCGGCGCGACAGCGACTCATCGCCGAAGATCTCGGTCGAAAACGGCTGGCCCGCCAGCAGCCCCGCCAGCATCCGGATGGTTGATCCGGAATTGCCGGCATCAAGCGGCGCCGCGGGCGCACGCAGGCCGTCCAGGCCCTGGCCCTCGATCGTGACTTCCGAACCGGACCGGGTGATGGGCACTCCCAGGGCCTTCATGCAATCGAGTGTCGATTGAGGATCCGCGCCGCTTGAATAGTTCCGGATCTTGCTTGGACCCTCGCAGATGGAGGCCAGCATGCCGAAACGGTGGGAGATGGATTTATCGCCAGGCAGGAGTACGCTTCCACGCACGCTGCCCGCGGGTGAGATTTGCCGCATGGGGGGAAACCTCCATTGTACCGGCTGAGAGCCGGTCAGGGTGTCACTTGGCAAATTATCCGGCGCAGAGCTTTGCACGCTAACTGGCGCACGGGTGAGCTCGCGTGCGGGCCGTGTGCGTTGCGCAAATCTGTTGCCACGTCACCGCCCATCGCAATAGCTTTTGCAACGCTGAAGTCCTCGCCAGGGACCTACGGCATCATCGTTGCGGAACAAACGCGACATATCGCGATCCAAGTTGCCCGGCCCCTGAACTCAGTGACAGAATGGAGCCATGAAGCGTCCATTTGCGGCTAGCGTTTGGCGGGAAGGCGACTGGTACGTCGCTCAATGCCTCGAACTGGATGTCGCAAGCCAAGGTGAAACCGAGGCGGAAGCGTTAGAGAATCTCAAAGAGGCTTTGGAACTCTACTTCGAGCCGCCGCAGGCAACGCGCCCACCGCAGGTTCGAATGATTGAGGTTGAGGTTGGCGCGGCTTAAGCCCCAACCCTACCGCGAAGTGAAGCGCCGGCTGGAAGCCGCGGGTTTTGCGGAGAGTACGCAAAAGGGGAGTCACGTCAAATTCGTGCGACGAAAAGAGTCCCTCGTGGACACCGCGATTGTTCCGAAGAAGGCCGAAATCCCAGTGGGAACACTGCGCAGCATTCTCAATCAAGCGCATCTTGAAGTTGACGAGTGGAATCAACTCTGACTGACGGCTGGGCTCACAGAGTGGCCAAACAGGAAGGACTCTCTTTCAGTTGACGAATACGCTTTGGTTGGATTCTTCGGCTGCCTTCCGGCGCAACAGGACGACGACTTGCCGTGGAAATACAATGACTCGGGCTACGAGGCGGCCGATTCGGGCGTGCACGTTTCTTTCACCATTGCTGCTGGCCGGTCGAGTGGAGACGTTCCAGAACTCAACTATGTTCTGAGGTGCAACGCAGAGCAGGTGACCTCGGCGCAAGATCTTCTTGATTGCAGCATGCGCGCTCACCCGGCGCGCAAGGTTGTTCCTTTGAACAGCGCGCAAGAGTACGTTCGTGTCCGCAAGAACTGCCTTCACCGATACCAGTTTTCTCGATGAAAAGCCTCTTCGCGGATGCCATCCGGCGTGCTAACGCTATCAAAAGCGGCAAACATCTCATCCAGACGCCGCTTGCGTTCCGCTGGCGATAGCGCTTCAAAGGTGGAAGTCTGGGCACCGGACAGGACACCCTTAACTACACTGCTAATGAATGCATCTGGTGATACGCCTCGACCCGCCGCGATCGCGGCAAGCCGGGCCTCATCGGCAGTGAGTGGAACTGTGACTTTCATGGTGGGCCTCAACCCTGATCCTAAGCAACGCCGATTCACGGCCACGCCTCCCGCCACTATCCACCAATCGCGTTCATCGGCCTTGGCGGGGGCACAAACAACTGCGTGTTGATCTGATGCCCGATCCACTTCGAACGCACATTACCCCGGATCACTTCCGCCACCGCCTCATCCCGCGAACCATCCCGCAGGACGCCCTTCACGTCGGTCTCGTCAATGGCGAACAGGCAGTACCGCAGCTTGCCGTCAGACGTCAGTCGCAGCCGGTTGCAGTTCATGCAGAACGGCTTGGTCACCGAGGCGATGAATCCCAACCGGCCCCCGCCATCCGCCCAGCGGAACTCCGTGGCCGGTGCGCGAGGGTCGGGATCGGGCACCTCATCCAACGGCCCGATCTCCGCTTCCAGCATCGCCTTGATCTGATCCATCGACAACACCCGTGACCGGTCCCATAGGCCTTGATGGTCAAGGGGCATGAACTCGATGTACCGCACCTCGAACCCGTGCTCACGTCCGAAACGCGCCATGGGCACGATATCGGGTTCGATCAGATCCCGCACCGCCACCACGTTGATCTTGATCACCGGGAAACCCGCTGCTCGCGCTGCCTCGATGCCCGCAAGCACACGCCCCAGATCGTCCCGCCGCGTGATGCGTTGGAACCGGGCGGCGTCCAGCGTATCCAGGTGAATGTTCAACCGCCTGAGCCCGGCATTGTACAGGTCCCGAGCCTGCCCGGCCAGCAGCACGGCGTTGGTGGTGAGCGCGATATCGCGAATGCCCGGAATGCCGCCGATCAACTCAACCAGGCGCGGCAAATCCTTGCGCACCAGCGGTTCGCCGCCCGTAATCCGCACCTTGCTCACCCCTAGTGAAGCCGCCACACGCACAAAACGGGCGATCTCCTCGTAGTGCAGAATCTCCTGGCGGGGCAGATATCCGGGGTCGTCTTCCGGCATGCAGTAGAAGCAGCGGATGTTGCAGCGGTCCGTCACACTGATGCGCAGATTGTCGTGGATACGCCCAAACGTATCCACCAGCGGAGCACGGCGGTCCTCGGCAGTGGGGGTCAAGCCTCTATTGTACCCGCCGCCTTCCGGCTGTACCCGAAATAGATCGCGAGCCCCACCGCCAGCCACACCACGAACAGCACCCACGTCATTAGAGGCAGGCTCAGCATCAGAACCAGGCAACAGCCAATCGAGAGCAGCGGCAGCCATGGAACCAGCGGCGCCCGGAATCCGCGCGGCCGCTCGGGCTGCGTGCGCCTCAGCACCAGCACCGCCGCCGAGACGATGGCGAATGCGAACAGCGTCCCGATGTTCGAGACGTCGGCGAACGTGGCGATATCCCACACACCCGCCGGGATGCCCACCAGCAGGCCGGCCACCCACGTGCTGAAGGCCGGCGTCTTGAACCGGGGATGAACTCGCGAAAAGTGCGAGGGCAGCAGGCGGTCCCGCGACATCGCGAACCAGACCCGCGCCTGGCCGTATTGGAACACCAGCAGCGATGAGATCATGCCGGTCAATGCTCCCACGCCCACCAGCGTCCGGATATTGTCGTAGCCCAGCTGCTTCAGTAGATTGACCACTGGCGCGGGGTTGGCCAGTTCACGCCAGTTCACAACCCCCGTCAGCGCAAGCGACACCGAAACGTAGAGTACGGTGCAGACGGCGAGCGACGCCATGATGCCGATGGGCAGGTCGCGCTGCGGGCGCCGGCACTCCTCGGCCGCCGTCGAAACGGAGTCGAACCCGATGTAGGTGAAAAAGACGATCGCCGCGCCCGTGAGCACGCCGCCGAAACCGTTTGGCAGAAACGGGCTCCAGTTGGCGGGCTCCACATGGCGTGCCGCCACGCCGATGAAGATGACGATCACGGCCACCTTGATGAGCACCATCCAGTTGTTCGCCTTCGCCGACTCGCGAATGCCCCGCACCAGCAGCCACGTCAGCGCCATCAGGATCAGAAACGCGGGCAGGTTGAACCATGCGCCCGTCACCTCGCCGCCACGGAACACCGGCTCCGAAAGTTGGGGCGGCAGCTTCCAGCCGAACAGACTCTCAAGTACGTCGTTCACGTAGGCCGAAAAGCCCACGGCCACGGCCATGTTTGAGACGGCGTATTCCAGGATCAGGTCCCAGCCGATGATCCAGGCCACAATCTCGCCCAAGGCCGCATAAGCGTACGTGTACGCTCCGCCCGCGATCGGAATCATCGACGCGAGTTCGGCGTAGCAGAGCGCGGCGAAACTGCACGCCACGGCCACCAGAAGGAAGGAAAGGGAGAGCCCGGGCCCGGCGCCCGGGCGCCCCACCGACGAAACGAACCCGTTTCGCAGCAGTTCAAGCACCGGGGCATGCAGAATGGACGGCGTGGCCAGCGTCTCGCCCGCCGCCGCCGTGCCGGTGAGGATAAAAATGCCGGATCCGATCACGGCGCCGATGCCCAGAGCTGTCAGGCTCCATGGCCCCAGCGTCCGCTCGAGCTTCTTCCCCGCGCCTTCGGAACTCCGAAGCAGGGCGTCAATGCTCTTGGTGCGGAACAGCCCGGACATTGCGCTACCAGACGCAGTGGTCCGCCGCGGGACACACGTCCCCGGCAGGCCCCCAGGCGCTTACCGTTTCCGCTGGCCCTTGGACATGTGCTGCACTTTTTTCTTCTGCGAGCCACGGGCCACGTCGCTGGCCCGCTTCTTCCTGGCTGGAGCCTCGGCCCGCGCCTTGCGCTTCAGCGTCTTGCGTTCCAGCTTGTCGGTTACGTTCTTGGTATTCATTCTTCGATTGTGAGTCCTGCGAATTTTTCAAACAGCTTTTTCAAGCCGTGTCCCGGGAAGTTGATCGTCAGCTTGGCGTCGGCGCCGTCGCCTTCCTTCCGTAAGATCGTTCCCCGGCCATACTTGGGATGCCGCACCACCGCTCCCACCCGGCTGCCCCGCGTCTTCCGCGCCGGCGAGGATGCCGCCGCCGGAGCTGCCACCGCCGGTTTAGCCGCGGCCGCGGCTGGTGCTGCCGCCGCCGGCCGTGCCACCGGAAAGGGATTCGGATCCTTCCGGGCCGGTGCCGGCGCCGCCACCCCCCTGTCGTTAAAGAACTGGGAGATGTTCTCCAATGAATTATACGTCTTTCCGGTGAACGAATTCCGGCGGGCCGCCTCCTGCACATGGTGCCGCTCGGCGTAAAGGTCCACTTGCGGGGTCTGCCGGCCGGGTGTCAGCGGCTCCAGCAGCTTAGTCGGCACCTCGGCCAGAAAGCGCGATGGCATCGACGCCTCGGCCGGACCGCCGCCATAGCGGCGCCGCTGCCGGGCCCAGCTCAGGTACAGCCGCCGCCGCGCTCGCGTCATGCCCACGTAGCAGAGGCGCCGCTCCTCTTCGATCAGGGACTCGGATGCGAGCGACCGGCTGTGCGGAAACAGATTCTCCTCCATCCCGCACAGGAAAACCACCGGAAATTCCAGTCCCTTGGCATTGTGGATGGTCAGCAGGGAGATGGAAGCCACATCGTCCACGCTATCCGCCTCAGCCACCAGCGCGGCGTGATCCAGAAACGTCACCGGCGTCTCGCCGCGTTCGTCGGCCTCGGACGCCGCGTTGAGCAACTCTTCCAGGTTCTGCAGCCGCGCCTCGGCCTCCGGCGACGGGTCCTCTTTCAACATGGCCCGGTACCCGGTCCGCTCAAGCAGGTTGCCCAGAATGTCATGCACCGGCTGCCCGGCCAGTTCCTGGCGTGCCTCCTCCATCATCCGGCGGAATCCGCTCAGGGCGGCTTGCGCACGCGCGGGCAACTGGTTGGCATCCAGCATCCGGCACATGGCGTCCCACATGGAGATATTGTTGGTGTTGCTAAAGATCTCCACGCCCTCAAGCGTCGTCTTCCCAATTCCGCGCGCAGGCGTATTGATGATGCGGGAAAATGCCATCGAATCGTTCGGGCTCAGCGTCAGCTTCAGATACGCCAGAATGTCCTTGATCTCGGCCCGCTGATAGAAGCTGAACCCGCCCACCACCGAATAGGCCCGCCCGTACCGCCGCAGCGCTTCCTCAATCTGGCGGCTTTGAAAGTTCGTCCGGTACAGCACCGCCACCTGCTGTTTCGGGTTCGCGCTCAGCAGGCGGTCAATCGTATCGGCAATGAACAGGGCTTCGTTCTCGGCGTCCCAGGCCTCGTACAGCCCAATCCGCTCCCCGGCGTCAGCCTCGGTCCAGAGCCACTTCCCCATCCGCTCCGTGTTCCGCGCCACCACCGCGCTCGCACCATCCAGGATGTTCTTCGTCGACCGGTAGTTCTGCTCCAGTCGGATCACCTTCGCTCCGCGGAAGTCCTTCTCAAAGTCCAGGATGTTCCGGATGTTGGCGCCGCGCCAGCCGTAAATGGACTGGTCTTCGTCCCCCACCACGCACACGTTGTGGCGCGCCCCGGCCAGCAGCCGCATCAGTTCATACTGGCTGCGGTTGGTGTCCTGGTACTCGTCGATCAGCAGATACTCCACGCGCTGGTTCCAGTTCATCCGCACCGCGTCGTCATGCAGCAGCAGGCGGACGCTCTCCAGCAGCAGGTCGTCAAAGTCCAGCGCGTTGTTGGTCCTGAGCCGTGCTTCGTATTGCTCAAACACCACCGCCAGCCGCGACATCTTCGGATCCTTGGCGTTCTTGTAGAAGTCCTGCGGCGTCTCTTTCTGGTTCTTCCCGTGGCTGATGCGTGAGAGCGCGGCCGAAGGCTGCATGAACTTGTCGTCCAGGCCCAGCGCCCGGTAGGTCTGCTTGATCACCGCCATCTGCTCGTCGTGATCGTAGATGGTGAACGCGGTGGTGAAGCCGGGCCGCAACTGGGCCAGATTCACCCCATCCCGCCGCAGCAGCCGTACACAGAACGAATGGAAGGTGGAGACGTTGGGCGCCGAACTGCGTGCCCCCCCAAGCAATCCCAGCACCCGCTCCTTCATCTCCCCGGCGGCTTTGTTCGTGAACGTGACCGCCAGAATGGCGTAGCCGGGAATCCCCCGGTCCTGGATGAGATGCGCCATCCGGTGCGTGATCACGCGGGTCTTTCCGCTGCCCGCGCCGGCCAGAATCAGCAGGGGTCCATCGACGGTAACAACCGCTTCACGCTGCTGTGGGTTGAGCCCCGCGAGGAAGTCCATGAGGAGGGAACTTCAAGTTTACCACGGACTTCCGGGACCCCGATACCCGCAAATGAGGTGGTGGTAGCCCTCAAAGAAACCGGCCTTTTGCGGTGTCAGACACTTGCAATTAAACTAAAGTACTAGTACACCTAAAACCATGACCTCAACACCATCTTCCCCGATGATTGACAACCTGCCTGTGGATAAGCAGTTGGAACACCTATATCGGCGCAAGGAGGCCGTCGATCAGTTGATCCGTTCGCTGGAGTTGTACAACCTGGCGGCGGGCACTGCCATGCGGCGCAAAGGGCCTCGCAGCGCAAGGGACCAGCCTTGGGCGGCCCGGATGGCTTCGTAACATACTTGAAACAGGAGCTTTGATCACCCTCCGGGCAGCCGGTGTCCCCGGCGAAACCTCCGGAGGGTGGCTTGTTTCCGGGAGTCAATCCACGGCGATGGCGGGTACCACGGGGCCGGTCTTGGGGCTCATCACATTCCCGATCCGGATCGTGATGGGGACTCTATCTCCCCGGATGTGATCGCCTGGAACGTACAGATTGATCTGGTAAAGCCCGATGAATCCGGGAACCAGTCCGCTCCACTCGACGATGATCTCCGACCCTCGGATGGTGGGGTCGCCAAAGAACACGTCGACATCGTCCGTCACCGCCAGCGGGCCTCCGGGGGCCGGATTGCCGCCAATCACAGGGGCGCCCTTGG
>VFZY01000223.1 GCA_016870915.1 Acidobacteriota bacterium
ACTCTGATTGGCTACACTCTGTCATAGGGGAAAGCCGCTCCTCTCTTCGCACAACTTTTACTAGAAAAATCAGTTATGCCAGAGAATGCGGCTTTCCGCTACACTTCCCGTGAGAAAAACGGGTTAGCCGTGACTTCCATGGCCCATAGCGATATGACCCTCACGGGGTCAAAGGAGAACCGCGCCGGCGATTACTTCACAATCACACCCGATCCGGAGGGAGCGGGCTGCTTCAGCGCCTTTGGCGCAGTCACAACACTGAACCTTTCCGCCAATCCGGGAGGCTGCAGCGTCGGAATGTGCAGTCAGATCCCGAGATACATGGTGTTCTGTCCGCCTGTCGTCGTAGTGAAATAGGCGGCCTGTCGTCAGACTGGGCCCCAGGCCCCTCCACGCCGGTGGGGGCGGCCGGCAAGCGCGCCTAAAGCGTCATCTTGCTGATCTCGACCGTGGACCGGAATCCTTCCACCACAACGATTCCGGTCTCGGTCACATGATGCTGCAGCCGGTCTTTCTCCAGATCGTAGCCAATGGTTGCGCCTTCCGGCACACGCACGTTCTTATCGAGGATCGCGCGTCGGATCTTCGACTTACGCCCGATATCGCAGTTGTCGAAGATCACCGAATCCTCCACCACCGCGCCGGTATGCACCTTCACGCCGCGCCCGATGATCGAGTTCCGGACGACGCCACCCGAGAGAATACTCCCTCCGCAGACAATCGAGTCGATCGCCTCTCCGCGCCGTCCGTCTTCGTCGAACACGAACTTGGCCGGCGGATCCTCATACCCCGCCGTTCGCAGCGGCCAGTTCCGGTTGTAGAGGTTCAACGACGGCGACACCGTTTTCAGGTCAAGGTTCGCGTCGTAGTAGGCCTCGATTGTTCCCACGTCGCGCCAGTAGGCCTGTTGATCCGCCGGGTCGCCCAGAATCCGGTTGGTCTGAAAATCGTAGGCGTACATCGCTGAGCGCCCCACCAGCGACGGCAGAATGTCGCGGCCAAAATCATGCACGCTGCGGTCGTTCTTGGCGTCGGCGTACAACTCGCGCAGCAGCGTGTTTGTCGAAAAGACGTAGTTGCCCATGGAGGCGAGCACGCGTGTGGGGTCGCCGGGCATGGTGGGGGCGTCGGCCTTCTTTTCATGGAAGCCGATGATGCGGCCCTCTTCGTCCGTCTCGATCACACCGAATTCGCTCGCCAGTTCCTTCGGAACCGGATACGCCGCCACCGTCACCTCGGCGCGCTTGTCGGCGTGGTATTCGATCATGGCCCGGATGTTCATCCGGTAGATGTGGTCTGCCCCGAAGATCACCACCAGATGCGGGTTCGACTGCTCAATCAGATTGACGTTCTGATAGATGGCGTCCGCCGTCCCGCGGTACCAGGCCTCGCCTTCGCTGCGCATCTGCGCGGGCACAGGAATCACGAACTGGCTCTTCAGCACGCCACTGAACTCCCAGCCGTCGCGCAGGTGCTGCAGCAGGGACTGGCTCTTGAACTGAACCAGCACATAGATCGAATAGATCTCGGAGTTCACCAGGTTGCTGAGAACGAAGTCGACAATCCGGTAGCGGCCCCCAAACGGCACGGCCGGTTTGGCGCGTTCCTTCGTCAGAGGGTACAACCGGGTTCCCTTGCCACCGGCAAGGACAAACGCTAGTACGCGAGCTTGCATGATTTCCTCATCTGCTTCCGCTCGGAAGCTAAAAACCGAGACAAAAAATCGAAGCGAAAAGACATTGTAGGCTTTCTGCACCGGAACGCAAGACTTTTCTCAGCCGCCGTCACCACCGCGCCACTCTTGCGCAATCAGGAAGAGCGGTTCATCCTGCTCCACAACCGGGAACTGGCGCAGCAGAGCCACGCGCCCACCAACGGGCGCCGTATAGGTCTCAAGCGTGGCGCCCAGCGGATCGATCAACCGGCCCAGCACCTGGCCCGCCGTCACTTCATCCAGAAACTCCACCGCCGGCATGAAGAATCCGCGCTGGGTGGAAGACAATCCCTTGTCCACATTGCCATCCCCATGAAGGTGCAGTTCCACGGGCCATGGCCCGGGTCCGGAAGGCAGCACCTCCAGGTGCGCCAGAAGATTCCGCAGGCCCCGCTTCATCATGGCGAGATCCTCGGCGTGGATTCGTCCGGCTCCGCGCGCCTCAGTGTACAGCCAGGGAATCCCCCGCGACCAGGCAAAGGAAATCGTACGCCCCTCCGTCAACACCGGGTGTCCCCACAGCACGCGAGCCCCGAACGCCCGCGCCGCCGCCGCTGACCGCGAATCGCCGGTGTAGTATCCCACCATCGAAGGCATCCGCCACTTCACGCCGCCGCTGTGCAGGTCGATGTAGAGATCGGCATGCGCGATGATCGCCTGCCCCAGGGCATGCGCCACTGCATCACTCGGTCCCTTCTCCAGCGACCCTGGAAACACGCGCGCCAGATTCGCCCCATCCAGCGGGCTGGTCCGCGTGCCGCTCCAGAACGCGGGCGGGTTGGCCACCGGACACGCCAGCAGATCGCCAGTCATTCCCGACGGGTCGAGTTCATCCACCACTTCATGGATCGCGCGCACGCCCTCGTACTCATCGCCATGCACCGCTGCAGTCGCCACCAGACGGTGTCCCGGCCGCTCGCCGCGCACCAGCAGCACCGGCAGCGCGATCCCGGCGCCGGCGCCTTCCACTTCCAGCATCAGCCTGTGCACTCCGCCGCGCGGGAACGCCTCCGGGTTGAACTCCGAGGCTCTCATGTCGAATAACGGCCGAACGGCAGCACATAGCCGCCATCAATCCGAAGACACGTCCCCGTCACATAGGACGAATCGTCCGACACCAGGTACGCCACGCCACGTGCGATCTCTTCCGGCCGCCCCAGCCGGGCCATCAATAGCTTCTTCCCTTCGCGCTCAATCGTCTCGTCGCCGAACGCTTCATGCTCGCCCGGCGTGTCGATCCAGCCCGGCTCAATGTAGTTCACCCGAATCCCGTGCGGGGCCAGTTCCAGCGCAACGGTCCGCGTCAAATGGTTGATCGCCGCCTTCGCCGCGTTATAGTCCGCCGCGGTGGCGTAGCCGCGCGAGGCGTGCACGGAGCTGATACTGACAATCGCCCCGCCCTGCCCCTGGCGGATCATCTGCCGCGCCGCGAACTGCGAGCAGTGAAACACACCCCAGAAGATCACCCCGAACGTGCGCTCCACATCCGCGGGGTCCAGGTCGACGAATGGCTTCCGAGTGCCGATGCCCGCGTTGTTCACCAGAATGTCAACGCGCCCCAGCCGCTCCACCGTCTCAGCCACCAGAGCCTCATCGCGAGCCCGGTCCGCCACGTCGCCCTGAAAGTAGAACGCGCGCTGACCCAACGCCTCAATGGCGCGCACAACCTCCGCGGCCTCCGCGGCGTTCCGCAGGTCATGCACGGCCACATCCGCGCCCAGCCCGGCCAGTTCCAATGCCGTCGCGCGTCCAATGCCGCGCGCTGCCCCGGTGACAATCGCCACCTTGCCACTCAGTTTTTTCATACCCGGTCGAATGCGGGAACGGTGAGCCGTTCCCCTCCTTTCCTCGCCGATTCGTGCCCCACGATCCCTGGCACGGTCATCGCTAACGCCTTGTACACATCCACGGCGGGCTCGCGGTCTTCAATCAGCGCGTTGATAAACTCCGCGCTCAGAAAAACGTAGCTGCCCCCATGCCCGCTCGCGTGGCGCATCGGCGGTGGAATCATCGGATCGTTCAGATAGTCCGGATACTTCACCGGCTTCGCACCCTGGTTGCGAGCCCTGAACAGGTCCCCATGCAGCCCGTTGTTTGCCATGTAGAGCGTGCCATTGGAGCCATACCATTGTGCCCGCTCTCCATCTTCACCCACCAGCCAGAACACATTGCACCGTACCATGTGGCCCTTGTCCGTCTGCATCAGCGCGCTCTCGTTCCAGAACCGGTTGCCATAGGCGTTTTCATCCAGCCACGGATGGCTGGTGCCCCAGCCGAGCGCGGAGACGGTTCTTATCCGCTCGCCGGTCACACCCACGATGAAGCCCAGGCAGTGCGTCGGGTAGTGCAAGGGCGGCAGGCCCCAGCGCCAGCTCCGCGCGCCCCCGGGTTCGTAGAACCGCGAGGTCTTGTCGGCCACCAATTTATCCAGGTCGCCCCGGTCGTGATAGTAGTTGAGTTCGCTGTAGAAGATCTCACCCAACGCCCCGCTCGCCAGCAGTGTCCTGGCATGGATGCAGCCGGGCCGGTAGTAGCTGGTCTCGCCCATCATGTACCGCAGGCCGGTGTTCTCCTTCAACGCTTTCAGCTTGGCCGCTTCCTCCAGCGTGAACACCGCCGGCACCGCGCAATAAACGTGCAGGCCGCGCCGCATCGACGCCTCCACGTGGCGATAGTGGTCCGGCGCGCCGGTGAAGATCGCAATCGCGTCCAGGCCACGCTCCGCTTCCAGCAGCTTCTCCAGCGATGGATAGACGTTGTCGCACCGGAAGGTTTGCGAAAGAGCCCGTCGCCGGTCCTCGCGCAGATCGGCCACCGCGGCCACGGTGCAGTTGGGATGCTCGTGAAAGCTGAACTGTGTTCCGAACCCGCCGCCCACGACGGCAAGCCGGATCTTCTTCGTTGAAACAGGAGCGGGGCGGCCCACCTGGGCGGCGGGCGCCAACGCCACGCCCCGTCCGCGAGCCCCCAATCCGGAAGCCCACGCGCCGGAGCCGTAGAGTATGTCGCGCCGCCGCACGTTCATGGCCGGCCGCCCCCTCGTGTTTCGGTCTTGACTACAGGCCCTTTTGGCCCAGGAAGCTCACCAGGTCGACCACGCGGTTCGAATAGCCCCACTCGTTGTCATACCAGGCCACCACCTTCAGCAGATTCCCGTCCAGCACCTTCGTCATGTCGCCATCGACAATGGAGCTGTTCGGATTCCGCATCATGTCGGAGGAAACCACCGGGTCTTCCGTATACGCCAGGATACCCTTCAGCGGACCTTCCGCGGCCGCCTTGAGCGCCGCATTCACTTCCGCCGCCGTCACGGGCTTCGAGGTCACCGCCACCAGATCGACCACTGAAACGTTGGGCGTGGGCACGCGCATCGCATAGCCGTCCAGCTTGCCCTTCAGTTCCGGCATCACCAGGCCAATCGCCTTCGCGGCGCCGGTGGTGGTGGGGATCATGTTCATCGCCGCGGCACGCGCCCGGCGCAGATCCTTGTGCGGGAAGTCGAGCACGTTCTGATCGTTGGTATAGCTGTGGATGGTGGTCATCGAGCCCTTCTCGATGCCGAACTCCTTATGCAGCACCTTCACCACCGGGCCCAGACAGTTGGTGGTGCACGATGCGTTCGAAACAATGTTGTGCGAGGCGGCGTTGTACATGCCGTCGTTCACGCCCAGCACGATCGTAATGTCCTCGCCCTTGGCCGGCGCGGAGATGATCACCTTCTTTACCGTGCCGCGCAGGTGTTTGGAGGCATCCTTGGCGTCGGTGAAGCGGCCGGTTGACTCAACCACCACTTCGGCGCCAACCGAAGACCAGTCGATCTCGGCCGGGTCCTTGGTGGCGAAAATGCGGATCGCTTTGCCATTCACGGTCACGCCGTCGGCGGTGGCCTCCACATCGGCCTCAAGCGGCCCAAGAATCGAGTCGTACTTTAACAGATGGGCCAGTGTCTTGGTGTCCGTCAGATCGTTGGCCGCCACGAACTCGATGTTCGGGTTGTTCAGGCCGGCGCGGACGACATTCCGCCCAATACGGCCGAAGCCGTTGATACCTACTTTGATTGACATGTGTTGCTGGGTTCTCCTGCGGGGGGTGTAATCCCTATTTTAGCAGGCCAGCCGGAGCTGTCACTTTCGGGAATGCCTGCGCCACGGCGACCTGGCGTTGCTCGCGCGGTGTGAGGCGAAAGTAGTAGTCTGGGCTGATGCGCTGGACTCTCCTGCTCCTCTGCGTCTCCGCGGCCCTCGCTGCCGACCCTCGCCTCGCGGACATCGATACCGTGGCCGCCAGCGCCATGAAGCAACTCGGTGTCCCCGGCGCCGCCCTGGGCGTGCTCCACAACGGCGAGATCGTGCTGGCCAAAGGCTACGGCGTCCGTGATGCCACGGCCGCGGGCGTGGTCGACGCGGCCACGGTCTTCGCCACAGGGTCCGTCACCAAGTCCTTTACCGCCCTCGGCTGCGCCAGCGTTGTCGATGAGGGCAAACTGGCGTGGGATACGCCCGTCCGCGAGTACCTTCCCTGGTTCCGTCTGTGGGACCCCGTCGCCAGCGATCAGATCACCGTCCGTGACATGCTCTCCCACCGCTCCGGACTCCCCCGCCACGACTTCATCCGCTTCACCGTCCCGCTCCCCCGTCAGGAGTTTCTCCGCCGCCTGCGCCATTTCCCGCCCACCCGCGGCTTTCGCGAAGCCTACCAGTACAACAACCTGATGTTCGTCGCCGCCGGCTACACCTGCGCGGAGCGCGCCGGCATGGAATGGGAAGAGCTCATCACGTCGCGAATCTTTGCGCCGCTCGGCATGACACGATCCAGCGTCCGCGCCGCCCAGATGGCAAAGATGGCCAATGCCGCCCGCCCGCATGAGAAGACCGCGGGCCAGGCCAAAC
Organism: Acidobacteriota bacterium; assembly: GCA_016870915.1. Classification (GTDB taxonomy): domain Bacteria; phylum Acidobacteriota; class Terriglobia; order Bryobacterales; family Bryobacteraceae; genus VFZY01. Next base: position 6,604 of record VFZY01000223.1, read on the forward strand.
CGGTGCAGTTGTACGACTATCAGCGCTTCGGCATCGGCCCCAACGGCGCGGTCAATTCCACCGTCGATGACCTGCTGCGCTACGCTCGCTTCTACCTCGACCAGGGCCGCGCCGGGACCAGGCAAATCCTCGCACCCGCCCGCCTGCGCGAACTCTGGACCCCGGTGATCGGCAACGGGACCGGCGCCTACGCCCTCGGCTGGACCGTCGATCAGTACCGTGGCCGTTACCGCGTTCACCACGGCGGCGCCATCACCGGCTTCACCGCGCACATCGCCTTCTTCCCGGAAGAGAAGCTCGCGATTGTCGCCCTGAACAACCTGGGGACTGCGCTCCCCCACGTTCTCGTCGACTCGGTGGCGGACCGTATGCTGGGCCTCAATCCTCTGGACCACCTGCCGCCCTCCCGCCCCGCCCCGGCCCCCGCCGCCCGGCCTTCGAACCCGCCTCCACCCCCGCTGCCCCTGGCCTTCTACGCGGGCGCCTACTCGCACCCTGCGTTCGGCCGAGTCACCGTAGCCGTTGAAGCCAATTCCCTCACCGTGCGATTTCCGGCCGAAACCCTCACCCTGCGCCACTATCAATACGACCAGTTCGAGAACCCGTTGCTCGCGGGCAAGGCGCGGTTTGGATTGAACAATGAGGGCCAGACGTCCGCCCTGTTCCTGCCCCTTGAGTCCGGTGTGCCCGCCTTCGAGTTCAAGCGCGACGGTGTGAAACCGTGAGCGGGGGCCCCGGGCGTCTTCGCTGGCGCATCTACTGGCTCATTCTGATGGTGGCCACGCTGTCGTTCATCGACCGCTTCAACATGAACGTGGCCGTGAAGTACATCGGCGCCGAGTACAACCTGAGCCCGGTCGAAATCGGCCGCATTTTGGGCGCCTTTGGTCTGGGCTACGCCCTGCTGCAGATCCCCGGGGGCTGGCTGGCGGACAGGCTCGGCGCGCGCCTGATCCTAACTCTCGCGCTCCTCTGGTGGAGCCTATTCACCGCCCTCACCGCCTTTGCCGGGCCCTTCCTCTGGACTGTCCGCTTCCTGGTCGGCGCCGGCGAAGGCCCGGCCTTGCCCAGTGCCAACAAGCTGCTGGGACGATGGCTTGCGCCCCGCGAACGCGGCCGCGGCAGCAGCGTGTTTCTTCTGGCCGTGGGTCTGGGAGGGATCTTCACGCCGCCCGCCGTTGCCTGGGCCATGACCGTCTATGGATGGCGCCCTGTCATGGTTACCTGTGGCCTCTTGGGCGTCGTTGTCACCGCGCTCTGGCACCTGCTCTCAGCCGAGCATCCTGGCCAGCACCCGCGTATCACCCCGGCCGAGCTCCAGTTCATCGCCGAAGGCCGTCCCGAACCACGCCCCGCTACCGCCACGCCCTGGCGTCGCCTGCTGCACCCCAGCGTCTTCGCCCTGGGAGCGGCGAACTTCATGCTGGGCTACGTCACCTATATCTTCTACACCTGGTTCTTCCTGTACCTGGTGAATGAGCGCAAGATGTCGATCCTTGCCGGCGGCTACTGGTCGGTGACGCCGTTCTTTGCCATCCTCGCCGGGGCGCCGCTCGGCGGGTTCGTTTCTGATTTTTTGGTGCGCTGCCTCGGCCACCCCTGGGGGCGCCGGATTCCGGTGGTGGCCGCCGCAACCCTCTCCGCTGCGTTGCTCGCCCTGGGCAGCCGCCACACGGAGCCCTATGGAGCCATCCTGATTCTTGGCCTGGCCGCGGGCTGCAACAGCGTCTGCGCCGTCTCCTCCTGGGCGCTGCCCAACGATATCTCGGAGCGCCACGGCGGGTCCGTCGCCGGTTTTCTCAACACCCTCACCAACCTGGGCGGCGCTCTGTCGCCTGTGCTCACGCCGAAGCTGGCCACCGACTATGGCTGGGTGGCGGCGCTCGACTTCGCCGCGCTGTTCATGGTCTGCATCGCCGCCCTCTGGCTGCTGGTGGATCCCCGGCGCCGCATCGATTAGGAGACCGTGCGCATTCTCATCATCGGAGCCGGGGTCTACCGTGGCCAAACCGCTGCCGCGCGCCCTGGCTGGCCAGCCCCGCCTCCCGCCATGTCACCGGCCAGGTGATCAGCGTCGACAGCGGCAGACAATTTTTCACCCTTTGACACAAAATCGTCACTCTTCGGCCGTATGAGGTAAAGAAACAGATCGATTACGCCGATATAGCAGGCATGATGGATCGTCGAACCCAGCCCCGCATGCTCTGCGCTGACCTCGTGCAGCTGCTTTGGCGGGATCAGACCGGCCGGACTCGCCGCGTGACTGCCAATTTGGAGGACATCTCCCAATCGGGGGCCTGTCTCCAGTTGGAAGACGCCGTAGCCGTGGGCACTCCGGTGAAGATCAGCCATCCCAAGGGCGACTTTACCGGCGTCGTGAAGTACTGTGTCTTCAGAGACATAGGGTATTTTCTGGGAATCCAGTTCGCGGCCGGTACCCAGTGGTCGCGGCGGGACTTCCGGCCCATGCACCTGCTGGACCCGCGCCGGATGGTGCAGCGCGCCGTCAGCCGGCTGGCCAGCGGACGCGCCGCCTGACCTAAGCAGTACTGGCGGTAAGGGCTACGCCCTTTGCCATAATGGAACTGATCTCATGCCCAAAACCCACTCCGACATCGGCCTGGTAGGCCTCGCCGTGATGGGCCAGAATCTGGCCTTGAATATCGCCGATCACGGTTTCCAGATCTCGGTCTACAACCGTACCGCGTCCGTCACGGACAAGTTCGTAGCCGAAAACCCGTCCACGCCGGGTGGTGTGGTGGGCTGTGCCACGCTCGAAGCGTTTGTGGCTTCGCTGGCGCGCCCCCGGAAGATTGTGATTCTGGTGAAGGCAGGCTCCGGAACCGATGCCGTCATCGACTCCCTGATACCGTTGCTTGAAACCGGCGACATCATCATTGACGGCGGCAACGCCCTCTGGACGGACACCATCCGCCGGGAGAAAGCTTTATCCGCCAAGGGGTTGCGGTTCGTTGGCTCGGGCGTTTCGGGTGGGGAAGAGGGTGCCCGTTTCGGCCCTTCGCTGATGCCCGGAGGCGACCCCTCGTCGTATCGCGAAATCGAACCCATCTGGACCGCGATTGCCGCCAAAGTGGACGCCGAGACCGGCAAACCGCTCGCCGGCGCCGCGCCCGGCCAGCCCGTGACGGGCGGCGTGCCGTGCACCACCTACATTGGCGCCAACGGCGCGGGCCACTACGTGAAAATGGTGCATAACGGCATCGAATACGGTGACATGCAGATGATCTGCGAAGCCTATTCGATCATGCGCAATCTGCTGGGGATGACCGCGGCCGAATGCGGCGAGGTGTTCGCCGAATGGAACCGTGGGAACCTGGACTCGTTCCTCATTGAGATCACCGCCGACATCCTGCAACAAAAGGACCCTGCCACCGGCGCCCCGTTTGTCGAGATCGTGCTCGATACGGCGGGCCAGAAGGGCACCGGCAAGTGGACCTCGGTCAACGCTTTGGACATGGGCGTCCCCGCCCCCACCGTGGCGGAAGCGGTGTTTGCCCGGTTCATGAGCGCCATCAAAGACGAGCGCGTGGCGGCGGCGGCCTCACTCACCGGGCCGGCCGTCAGCTTCACCGGTGAGCGCGAAGCCACCCTCACCGCGCTGCGGGATGCCCTCTACTGCTCCAAGATCTGCGCCTACGCCCAGGGCTTCCAACTGATGCGAGTGGCTCAGGCGGAGTACAACTGGACGCTCAATTTCGGTGAAATCGCCAAGATTTTCCGCGGCGGGTGCATCATCCGGGCCCGTTTTCTGCAGAAGATCACAGAAGCCTACCAGCGCGACGCCAACCTTCAGAACCTGTTGCTCGACCCCTACTTCCGGGGCGAAATCGAGCGCGGACAGGCCAATTGGCGCGCCATTCTGGCCGCCTGCGCCACCAATGGCGTCGCCGCGCCGACCTTCTTTTCAGCTCTCTCTTACTACGACGGCTACCGTTCGGCGTCCCTGCCGGCGAATCTCCTTCAGGCGCAACGGGACTACTTCGGCGCCCACACCTACGAGCGTGTGGACCAGCCCAGAGGCCGCTTCTTCCACCTGGATTGGCCGGAACCGGGCCGCCCGCAACTGGCCATCTAAACACAACGTCTTGAGTGATTGCGCCTAGTCGCGAGGCTGTTTCCACGACACTGTCCAGGAAGCCAAAGTATCGATTGGGGAGTC
>VFZY01000224.1 GCA_016870915.1 Acidobacteriota bacterium
ATAGCTCCACAGCAGCTTCATGTTCTCCTCGGTCGAGTCGCTGCGCACGAACCGCGCGAACAACCGGCTGGTGGCATCGTCGATCATCGCGATCAGGTACATCCGCTCGCCGCGCCCTTCCAGCCAGTCGTGCGTGCTGGTATCCCACTGCACCAAGTCCCCGCGGCGGCTCCGCCTCGGCCGCCACATGTGAATCTGCTTGATCTTCGTCCGCTTCCCTTTCCATAGCTTGCCGCCGATCATCCACTTTCGCACCGTCTCTTTGCTCGCTTTGATATTGTGCTTCTCGTTCAGATACTCCGCGGCCAGCGTCGGTCCAAACCGCGATTTCCACATTCCCCGTCAACCGGCTGGCGAAGCGAACCATCACTGAGTACCAGGACTGGTACAGTGCAGTGACCGCCGATGCCTGCCCTTCGTCTCGAACCAGAACCGATCTCCTTCTACCTGGTAGTGTCGAATTCGACGCAATATATATACACGAGCCCGAACGTGCTTCGGAGCAGGGGCTCCGGGCGGATCGAGGGCTATGAGGCAGTGCACAGGATGCGAAAAGGGCAAACCCGGTTGCTGCCAGGCCAAGAGGCCCAGCGGCAGATTCAGTTCATTGACCAGTCTGTTCGGACTCTCAAGATAGGCCAATAGATCGGCATGGGCCTCGCCCATCTGCGGCACCGGAATGTTCTTGCAACACAACCCGCGGCTTTGATTTTCCACGGAGACGTAGCCTAGAATTGGATAGATCCCCTGGTAGATCCAGAGTTTACGTCCAGAAAGGTGACCATGTCCCAAGATCCCACCGCGGCCCTGAACCGCCGCAATTTCCTCACCGGCGCGGGCGCTGTCAGCGCCGCCCTCACCTCAACGGCCGCCTATGCCGCCCGTCCGGCCCGTCCGGCCGCGGGCCGCGTGCTGGGCGCCAATGACCGGATCAACGTCGGCCTCATCGGCGCCGGTGGACGTGGCAGCTATGTCGCTCGCGAGTTTGCCCGTGTGGGCGGTGGCGCGGCCAACGCGCAGATCGTGGCCGTGTGCGACGTCTACCAGAAGCGCGTCAACAAGAATAAGGAACTGCACAAGTGCGACGGCTATCTCGACTACCGCGAAGTGCTGGGCCGCAATGACATCGATGCCGTGATCGTCGCCACGCCGGACCACTGGCACGCGCCCATCGCGCTGGATGCGATGGATCGCGGCAAGGACGTCTATCTCGAAAAGCCGATGTGCCACACCGTCGACGAAGCGCGGCGGCTGGCGGAAACCGTGAAGGAGACCAAGCGGATCCTTCAGGTGGGTTCCCAGACCACCTCGGGCGACCAGTGGCATAAGGCCAAACAGGCGATCGCCGACGGCATGGTGGGGCAGATGATCATGAGCCAGGGTTCCTATCACCGGAACTCAACCGAAGGCGAGTGGAACTGGCCCATCGACGCCGAAGCCGGCCCCAACGGCAAGGGCGAGAACTTCATCGACTGGAAGATGTGGCTGGGCCCGGCCACCAAGCGCGAATGGGACGCCGACCGTTTCTTCCGCTTCCGCAAGTACTGGGACTACTCCGGCGGCATCGCCACAGACCTCTTCTATCACGTCGTCGCGCCGATGAACATCTGCTGGGGCGAGGCGCAGTTCCCGCACCGCGTCATGGCGGGCGGCGGCACCTACATCTTCAAGACTCTGCCCGATGGCAAGCCGGACCGCGAAGTGCCCGACACCTTCCACCTGATCGGTGAATACGCCAAGGGCCACTCCATCGTGCTCAGTTCGTCGATGGCGAATTCGCAGCACATCCCCGGGCTCATCCGCGGTCATGGCGCTTCGCTCACCATGGTGGAGCATGGCCGGTTCGAAGGCTTCGCGCCTCACATCACGCTGCGCGCCGAACGCAGCCGCGGCGGCAAGTACATCGTGCCCGCGCTTGAGGATAAGTTCAAGGGCGAATCCGAAATCAAGATCCCGGTGTCGGAAACCAACACCATGGAAGCCCACGTGGGGAACTTCCTCTCCTGCATGCGCACGCGCCAGAAGCCCACGCTCGACGTCGAAACCGGCGCCCGCGCCCAGGTGCTCATCACCATGGCCGTTCGCAGCTACCGCGAAGGCAAGGTGCTGTACTTCGACGACAAGAACTGGAAGGTTCTCGACAAGCCCGTGAAGGCCTGAGGCGTCAGCGGGCCTCTTCCATCTCGATCTTCCGGCCCGCCAGCACGTTCCAGAAAATCTCGCCCAGCGTTGCGCCAAGCTGTGAGAACAGCCGGTGGCGCAACGTCAGGTATCCCTGCGTGCCCGCGAACAGGTCCTGCATCAGGCCGTGGAACCGGCGGCTGCGGCGCATGAACTGCACCATGCGTTCGGGAATCGTGTCGAACAGGAACTCGCCGCGGTAAACCCGGTCCGCCAGTTGGGCGCCGCGTTCCAGGTCCTCGACGAAGTCGCCCTGAATTGTCTGGCGGTAGCTCGCGGCCGGGTCTTCCGCCGCGCCTCCGGCCCAGGCCGCAATCGCTTCCCCCGCCAGTTCGCCTGAGCGCATGGCGTAGTAGAGCCCTTCCCCGGTGATGGGGTCCACCAGCCCAGCCGAGTCTCCCACCGCGATCCAGCCATCGCCCGCCACCCGGTTGCGGTGGAACGACGGCAGCTCAAGCGACGGCAGCATATGCCCGTAGAACTGCGCGCCCTGCCGCGAAATGCCCCGTTCGTCCATGTACCGCTCCAGCACGGAGCGCAACTGCGCGGCCGGTGCGCCCTTCGCGCCAATGCCCACCGAAAGATGGTCCGCCCGCGGGAACACCCAGATGTAGCCCTCAAGCCCCGTCAGGAACTGCACGTCGATATGGGCCTGCGTGCCGGGCACCAGGTAGCCGAAGGCGTGCATGGTGTCGCGCGGAGTCCAGACCGTGCCCACCTGGCGCAACGGGTTGCGGGCGCCCAGGGCGGCGACACAGTAGTCGGCTTCGATGGTTCTGGCCTTCGTCCTCAGCAGCCAGCCGGAACCCGTTCGCGCAATCTCGCAAACCCGGTCCCGCTCCACCTCCGCGCCGGCGCTCGCGGCGCGTTCAAGCAGCAGGTTGTTCAGGCTGTAGCGGGAAAAAATCAGCAGCGGTTCGGTCAGCTTCATGCGGGACCGGCCGGCCTTGGACGCCGTCAGGAAGGTCTCCGTCACCACACGCTTCGCCGTCGAGCATTCGCGGAGAAACGGCCACCGGTTCCAGGCCTTGTAAGTGATGCCGCCGCCGCAGGGCTTCTCCCACGCCAGCTTTTCATCAATCAGAACCGTGCGAACGCCCGCCCGGGCCAGTGCGGCGGCGGCGAAAGATCCGGCTGGACCGCCGCCCAGCACCGCCACCCGCTTCATTGTCTGGGCGCTTCGGCGGGCGGGTGCCCCGGCGGCAGCGCCGAGCCTCCGGGCATCATGCCATGCGGATTGCCCGGCGTCGAACCGCGTCGGCCCTTCACCGCCCAGGCGCCGCCCTTCTGCTCCATCGTGTAGACCATCTGCATGCCGCTCGCCGCGTCCATCCCCTGTGGCGTGATGGTGACGGTTACGTCGGCCTCACTGCCACGAAAGGCCACCGACGCCACATCCACGGACATCTTCGCCATGTCGAGCCCGCTTACGTTGGCCAGGTGTTTCATCACACCCTCGCGAACGGCTTCCTTGTTCTGAATGTTCCGCGAACAACCCGCGGCCAGCAGAGTGATGCATACAGCGGCGCGCGCCAGATGAGACATTTCTCTCATTATACGGTGCGCACTACGCTACCATGACAACAGTTGATGGAACTCTATCAGGTGGTGATTCTTGCGGTTGTGCAGGGGCTCACCGAATTCCTTCCGGTCTCTTCCTCCGCGCATCTGTACCTGGCTCCGTGGCTGCTTGGGTGGCCCGATCAGGGGCTCACGTTCGATATCGGGCTGCACCTTGGCACGCTCACCGCCGTGCTTGGGTACTTCTTCCGGGACTGGCTGCAGGTGCTGGCGCAGGGCTTTGGCATCCGCTATGGCGAAGATGAGGATTTGCGCCAGAATCCGAGGCTGCTGTGGTATCTGGCCGCCGCCTCGCTGCCCATCGGCGTGCTGGGCCTGGCGTTCAAGCACCACGCCGAGACCACATTGCGGTCGCCGCTGGTGATGGGAGTGATGCTCATCGGTGTCGGTGTCCTGATGTGGATTGCCGACCGGCGGGCCACGGCGCGGCAACTGGGCTCCATCTCGCTGTTCGACGCGCTGCTCATCGGCACGGCGCAGGCCCTGGCCATCGTGCCCGGCACTTCGCGCAGCGGCATCACCATCACCGCCGGGCTTTTCCGGGGGCTGGACCGTGCCGCCGCCGCCCGCTTCTCGTTCCTGCTCTCCACTCCCGCAATTCTGGCGGCGGGCGCCAAGGCGCTTTATGACGCCGCGAAGGAAGGCCACGCCGGCCGGCTGCTTTCCACGGAGTTCTTCCTGGGCATGGGCCTCACGGCCATGGTGGGTTGCGTGGTGATCGCGCTGTTCATGCGATTTCTGGCCCGCCAGAATCTGCGCATCTTCATCGGCTACCGCATCGTTTTTGGTATAGTGGTGATCGCTCTGGCTATCTTCCGTCGATAACGCGGATGAAGCTTTTAGGACCGACCTCTCATCACAGGCTCAATGAAGCCGCCGCGGTGGTGTTTCTGTTCGCGGGCATCTACCTGATGCTTGCGCTCGCCTCGCACGAACCGCTTGACCCTTCCTGGAACACCGCCACCGGCGCCGCGAACGCGGGCAATCTGGTGGGCGTCTTTGGCAGCTTCGCGAGCGATCTGCTGCTGCAGACGTTCGGCTTGGCCGCGTTTCTTCTGCCTCCCCTGGTGTTCGCACTGGCCTGGAACTGGGTGCGCAGCAAGCCGATTGAGGCTCCCTTCATCCGGGTCTTCGGTTCGCTCATGCTGGTGCTGGCCGGAGGTGTGCTGGCCTCGCTCATGCCCTCCTGGCGGCTCTATCGCGGCACGGTTGCGGCCGGCGGCGTCATCGGCACGCTGCTCACGGATTTTCTGCTGGTCCGGATGAACCTCACCGGCACCATTCTGTTCGCCGCTCTCACCATCGTTGTTTCCCTGTACCTCATCTCTACCTTCGATCTGGCCGCGCTGCGGCGCTGGCTTTCCTACCCCGTGATGCTGTGGCACGCCGTTACCGGCCGCATGCCCCGCGTCCGCATGCCGCGGTTCCGCTGGCCCCGGCTGAACCTGTTCGCCCGCAAGAAGAAGGTGGTGGCGGAGCGCGTCACGCTGCAACCCGATTCGGCCCGTGTGCAGGTGCGTGAGCGCTTGATGCCGGAGCCTGAGTTCGACGCCGCGTCAACGGCCGGCGAAGTCCCCTGGTACGAGGAGCATATTCCTTCCGCGGCGCCTGAGCCTGAGCCGCTTGAGGTGGAAGCCGAGCCCGAGATCCCCATTCACGTTCTGGCCGATGAGCCGGACCCGGCCGAGGCCATGGCCGCCACCGCACCGGCCGGCGCCCCCGCGCCGCGGCGCAAGGAGCCCGTGCGCCGCGCTCTCTATTCCCTGCCGCCCACCTCCATGCTCAACGAGCCGCCGGGCCGCAACACCTTCGACAGCCAGGAACTCAAGGACACGGCCGGCCGTATCAAGGGCAAGTTCGAGGAGTTCAACGTGCTGGGCAACGTCACCCAGATCAACCCCGGTCCGGTGGTGACCACCTTCGAGTTCAAGCCCGAAGCCGGCATCAAGTACAGCCGCATCACCACGCTCACCGAGGATCTGTGCCTGGGCCTGCAGGCGGAGTCGATCCTGATCGAGCGCATCCCCGGCAAGCCCACCGTGGGCATCGAGGTGCCGAACCGCCAGCGCGAGGTGATCAGCCTGCGCCAGATTCTGGAAAGCGACGAGTTCACGGGCGCGCCCTCGCACCTCACCATCGCCCTGGGCAAGGACATCAACGGGCGCATCAAGGTGGCCTCGCTTGAGACCATGCCGCATCTTCTCGTGGCCGGGTCCACTGGAAGCGGCAAGAGCGTGATGCTCAATTCGATGATCATGTCGATCCTGTTCAAGTCCACTCCGGATGAGGTCCGCATGATCATGGTGGACCCCAAGCGGCTGGAGTTCGGCCTCTACGAGGGCATTCCGCACCTGCTCACTCCCGTCATCACGGACCCGCGCAAGGCCACCAACGCGCTCAAGAACGCGGTGCTTGAGATGGAGCGCCGCCTGAAGCTGCTGGCCTCGCAAGGGGTTCGCAACATCGACCAGTTCAACCGCAAGATGCGCCAGCTGGCCGCTTCGCCGCGCAGCCTGTTCGCTGACCAGGAAGAGGCCCAGACCGAAGACAACCGCCCGCTGCCCTACATCCTGATCCTGATCGACGAACTGGCTGACCTGATGATGCTGGAGCGCGCGGGCGTCGAAGAGTCCGTGGCGCGCCTGGCGCAGATGGCGCGCGCCGTGGGCATGCACCTGGTTCTGGCCACGCAGCGCCCGAGCGTGGATGTCATCACTGGTCTGATCAAGGCGAACTTCCCGGCCCGCATCAGTTTCCGCGTGGCGACGCGCGTCGACTCCCGCACCATCCTCGACGTGATGGGCGCCGAACACCTGCTGGGCAAGGGCGACATGCTGTTTCTGCCGCCCGGCTCCTCGCGCCTGACTCGCGTGCACGGGGCGTTTGTCACCGAAGCCGAGACCAACGACGTTGTCGAGTACTGGAAGCAGCAGGCGGCGCCCGAGTACGACCAGTCCTTCCTGCTGGCCCCGCCGTCCGAGGACGGCGAGGAGAACGGCGAGGAGTTCGAGGGCGAGCAGGACCCCGCCTACGAGGACGCGGTGCGCGTGGTTTGCGAAATGGGCAAGGCGTCCACGTCCACGCTTCAGCGCCGGCTGCGCCTGGGCTACGGACGCGCGGCTCGCATCCTCGACCGCATGCACAAGGAGGGCATCATCGGTCCGCCCGATGGCAGCCGCCCGCGCGAACTGCTGCGGCGTCCGGAGTGGCTGGGCGAGATGGTGCGTTAGTCTTCAGGGACGGGCCATGCCGCACTGCTCGAACAGGCGCGCGGCCTCGCTGATCCGGTAGTTTCCGAACTCGTTTCCGCGCGTGAGCCACTGGCACGCCTCGTCGTGTGACCGGGCGCGCAGGGCCAGCATCTGGGCGGCACTCGACAGCGTATCGGCGCTTGGGGCGGTGCCGGATACCTGGCGCGCGGCACGGAAGTGCCCGGCGCCCTCCCGCCAGTACTTCTCCCCTTCCGCCACGCGGCCCAGCAGCAGAGCGAAGGTCGCCTGCGATCCCAGCCCGAAGGCCAGACGGCCGCGGATCCAGTTGTCCTTCGGTTCGCGGCGCCAGATCTCCCGCCTTGCAGCCACGGCGCGGGCAGCCAGTTCCGCCCCGTCTTCGAAGCGCTTCATGCGTTCGGCGAGCGTGGCGAGCGTGCTCAGGTCGAAGGAATGGTCAAGCAGTGGTTCACGTACGCCGGGCTGGGCGGCCACGCGCCCGGCGTCGATGCGTTCGGCCGCTTCGGCATGCAGCCGGGCCTTGGCCAGATCGCTGTTCAGCCACGTCGCGGCGATGTACTTGTGGGCCAGCGCGATGTTGCGCTGGTGCGCGTCCCCGCCGTCGCGCATGCGCTGGTACTCGGCGAGGGCGGCCTCATGGAAGCCCCGTTTCTCCACCACATCTTCTGTCACGCCGCCGCTGACGATAAGGTTGGAAGCGAGCCCCCTTCGCACGCGATCCTCGGCGGGAAAGCGCTGGACCAACTTCTGCCACTCTTTGCGCGCTTCCGCCGAGGCGGCGCGGGCGGCATCCACGCGCTTTGCGTGCATTTCGACGGAGGCTAACTGATCCAGGATCTCCGCCACCCGGACACCGGCCTGCAGGCTGTTGTTCGTTCCTGCCACCTGCCGCGCAAGCATCAGCGCGCGCTCAAAGCTGGCGCGAGCGGCCGCGGTTTCTCCGAGGTTCGGCTGATTCGGCGCACCCTGGATGGCGCCCAGGCGCGCGAAAGCGGCGGCCACTTCGGCGGCGAGTTCGGGGTTGCCGCTCAAGTCCTCGCGAGCCAGAGTCTCGTAGTAGCCGGTGGCCAGTTGCACCACGCGCTTGCGCAGTTCCAGAGTGCCCGGAATGGCCTCGGCCTTCTCCTCCACCTCACCCACCAGGGTGCCCGCGAACTGGCGCAGGTGATTGAACCTTTCGACGGCGGCGCGCCGCTCACGAAGCGCCGTCGCGAGCGAGAAACCGGTCAGGGCGAGTGCAGCCAGGGTGAGCGCCACCGGGATCCGGTGACGGGACACCAGGCGCGACGCCACATACCAGAGGCCGGGCGCACGCGCCGCCACGGGCTCGCCTTTGAGGAAACGCTCCAGGTCCGCCGCCAGTTCGCGCGCGTTCGGGTAGCGCTCCCCGGGGCCGGCGGCCAAGGCCTTGGCCACGATGGCATCGAGGTCGCGCGGGATATCGCGCCGGATCGAACTGGCCAGCGGAGCCCGCTCATCCGCCACCACGCGCAGCGCTTCGATGAGCGGCTTACCATCCAGGACGAACGGCTTGCGCCCGGCGAGGAGCTCGAACAAAACCACGCCAAGCGAGTACACGTCGGAGGCCGTAGTCAGCGGCTTGCCGGCGCACTGCTCGGGACTGGCATACGCCGGGGTCAGGGCCATGGCCGTTGCGGCGGCCGCTCCTTCACCCGGATCGAGCAGCTTGGCGATTCCGAAGTCGAGCAGCTTGGGCACGCCGGCCGCCGTGACAAGGATGTTGGAGGCCTTGATGTCGCGATGCAGCACCAGGCGCTGGTGCGCGTAGTCGACGGCGGCGCAGACGTCGATCAGCAGGCGGCAGCGTTCACGGATTCCGAGACTGCGCTCGCGGCTGAACCTGTCGATGGGCTCACCATCCACGAACTCCATGACGAGGAACGGCTGGCCTTCGGCGGTGACGCCGGCGTCTTCAAGCCGTGCGATGTTCGGATGGTCGAGCGAAGCGAGGATGCCGCGTTCGGAGGCAAACCGCCTGGCCAGCGCGCCTCGGGCGATACCGCCCATCAGCTTCACAGCCACCTGCCGGGTGAACTGCCCGTCGTCGCGTTCGGCCAGGAACACGATTCCCATGCCGCCCTCACCGAGCTGCCGCAGGCGCCGGTAGGGCCCGAAGCGCTCGGGCAGCGGGGGCACAGCCAAGCTCCAGGCAATGGGGCGATCCAATGGGCCGGGCGAGCCATCATAGGCGAGCAATGAATCCACTTCCGCGCGCAGTTCGGCGGGACAGTGCGCATCGAGAAACGGCTTGCGTCCGGCCTCGGCGAGTCCGGCGGCCTCGGCGGCAATCGAAGAGATGGCCTCCCAGCTCATAACGTCTCCCGCGGCGTCAGCGAGCATTCCCGGTGCAGCCACATGCGGGCAACGGCCCAGGAGCGCTTCACCGTGTCGCGCGACACGTGGAGCGCCTCGGCGGCTTCGTCGATCGACATGCCCCAGAAGTAGCGCAGTTCGACAATGCGCGCTTTCAAGGGGTCGATCCGTGAGAATCGCTCGAGCGCGAGGTCAACGGCCAATAACTCTTCGGAGAGCTCGGGCGCGAGCGCCATGGCTTCGGTCAACTCCAGGCGGACCGGATCCCGGCCGCGCTTGCCGGCCGCCACCGCACGGGCGTGGTCCACCAGCACGTGGCGCATCAGGCGTGCGGCCATGCCGAAAAAGTGGCCGCGGTTCCGCCACGCGATGGCGTTCTGATCGAGCATGCGCAGCACGACCTCATGAACCAGCGCCGTGCCGTTTAGCGTGTGGCCGGGTCTTTCCCCGCGCATGTAGCCGCGCGCTTGCCTCAACAACTCCTCATAGACCAGCGGAAGTAACTCGTCCGCCGCTCCAGCATCGCCACGGTTCCAGCGCTCCAAGAGTCCTGTGATCTCCATGGAAGCGTTCATCCTTATTTTACCTCCGGCTGCACCGGTTTCCCAGGATTTTCCGCCTTTCTCAACAGGCCGCCTCAGTGTGGCCGGGAGGAAACTATGAATATCAAGACTTTCGCCGCCATCCTGGCGGCCGCCGGATCCCTTTGTGCCGGCACTTCTCAACTGACTTTTCCCTTCGACGCGTCGCTTCCACTCGACGACAGCTACGGGGACCGGCTGCCGATGACGCCGCATGTCACGGTGAGCGACCAGGCCTATGACACGATGGGCCAACCGCTCAACGCCGGTCTTCAAACCTGGCATTTGGGCTACGCCGACCTTGTGGGTGTGGTCTGGACCGTCAACTTCGGTTACGGCGAACTTGTGCTCACGCCAGACCCCGGCTGGGGCATCCGGCTGATCTCATTCCAGCCCACATTTCCGTTTTGAGCCGCGCGTGCGAATCTCCTGGATGCTCGTCCGCATCAATATCGATAGGGGTTTGAAGGCAGCGAAGACCCCTGCGGAGGACAGCACCCAATGGGTGACAAACAAAACCAGCCCTTTCAGCTCTCGTTCAACGGCCTTCTCAAGATCGACTTCCAGGGATCGCGCGTTACTTCCGATGGTGGTCTGATCCTGGTGCGTGAGTTGGATGAACGGCTGGGCTTCGGTGCTCTCATTGCCCAACACCTGACTGACTCACGGCGCGGCAAGAATACCCAGCTTCCGCTGGCGGACCTACTGCGCCAGTCCGTCTACAGCCGGATTGCCGGCTACGAGGATGTCAACGATGCCGAGCGGCTCTCGCAGGATCCAACCTTCCGGCTGA
>VFZY01000225.1 GCA_016870915.1 Acidobacteriota bacterium
GGGAGAGGTGTCGAAAGAACTGCTGGAAACAGGCATGTTGTCAGTTTTCGTTTTTGTGCGATGGTCGAAAGAAGCCATCCGCAGGCACTGGCCCGCCCTCGGAAAGGGGATTCTGATCAAATCCGGCACGGGAGTGAGGCGTTGGTGTATACTGTTGGGGTCCGGGAGACCCAAAATGGAAATCCCGGTTTACTCATGTGGCTGCCCTGGGTGCGGCGATAGCTCCCGGCAAACGGATCGAGTCGATCGGCAGTTCCGGCAACCCGTTCATGCGGGCTACGTTGACGGGCCACGAGATTCGGGAGTTGGCACGCGCTGACTCGGCCGCCGCGCCTGACAAGCGTGCCATTTTCCGCATCTGGCCCGATTTCAGAGTTCGCCCTCTCATCGACTCATCGATCTCAACCGTGAAGGCGGACGCCGCTCAGCGCATGTTCGCCGCCGATGGACGGAGCATCGTTTGGGCGGTGATCGATTCGGGCATTGACAAGGACCACGTCCACTTCACTGAGTTCAATAACCTGGACCTCACCGGCGCCAGCCCCGTGGTGCACCGCGACTTCACTGGCGGCACTTCGCCGTTAACTGATGAGTTCGGCCACGGAACACATGTCGCGGGCATCATCGCCGGGGGGTTCACCACACCGCCAGCCGCATGCCAGCCAACCGCCGTCCGTAAGGTGCGCGCCCCAACCGGAGCGGTGAGCGATGTGGCCAGCCCCATCAGGACCATCACCGGCATGGCCCCGGCCTGTAAGCTGGTCAGCCTGAAGGTGCTGGACAAGTCGGGCAGCGGTTCCGTCAGCCGCATCATTGAAGCGCTGGACTACGTGGCCCAGGTCAACGACAACGGCCGCACGTTCAAGATTCACGGCGTGAACATGAGCGTCGGCTATGAGTTTCAACCGGAATGGTTCGCCTGCGGACACAGTCCGCTTTGCCAGGCGGTGGATCTGCTGGTCCGCTCCGGCGTGGTGGTGGTGGTGGCGGCGGGCAACACCGGATACGGCTGGCAGAAAGCCCAGGCGCGCACCACGGCGGCCGGCCTGCTGATGACCATCAACGACCCCGGTAACGCCGAGCGGGCCATCACCGTCGGCGCGACGCATCGTGATTCCCCGCACTCCTACGGCGTCTCGTACTTTTCGTCCAAAGGGCCCACGGGCGACGGCCGTCTGAAGCCCGACCTTGTGGCGCCGGGTGAACGAATTCTCTCCTGCGCCTCCGGCAAAGGCGCCCCCGGCCCCGCCGCCGGCTATGTGGAAGATACCGGCACCAGCATGGCCGCGCCTCACGTTTCCGGCATCATCGCAGGCTTTCTTTCGGTGCGCCGCGAGTTCGTCGGACGGGCCGACGACGTGAAGCGGATCTTCGTTTCGAACGCCACCGACCTCAAACGCGAGCGCTATTTTCAGGGCGCGGGTCTCGCCGACTTGATGCGCGCCATCCAATCCGTCTGATCTCCTGGAGGAAGATCCATGCCCATTCCCGTGTTTGGTCTCGAATTCAATAAGGACGCCAAGCCTGTCAACAAGGCTCAGGAGGAGGAAGCCATCAGGTTCCTGAACGGCGAGGGCGCAGGGACCACGGACGTCCTTGTTCTTTCGCACGGCTGGAACAACGACATGGCGGAGGCCCGCGATCTTTATGACCGCCTGTTGCATGCAATTGAATCGCAATTGCCCGGGGGGACGGGCCGCACATTCGCCGCACTTGGCATCTTTTGGCCGTCCAAGCGCTTTGCCGACAAGGAACTGATTCCAGGCGGCGCCGCGGGCTTCGACTCCTCGAACGCCGATGCGCAGCAGGCTCTTGAGGCTCTCGACACGTTGAAAGCCGCTCTCGACACGCCGGAATCGGCGGCCGTCATCGACGAACTCACAGCCCTGATCCCGCGCCTGGAAGGGGACACCGCGGCCCAGGACGAGTTTGTAGCGAAGCTGCTGGGTCTCAACCCGTCGTTCGATCCCGAGGACGATGAGTCCGGGCCTGCCGGACAAGCGGACCACCGTGTACTTGAGCTTCTCGGCGCGCCCGATCTCGATTTCGACGGTCCTCCGCCATCCAGCGAGGGGGGCGCGGCCGGCTTCGGGAACTTCTTCGGTGGAATCTTCAAGGGTGCGGGCAACGCAACCAACCTGATTACCTACTACCAGATGAAGGAGCGGGCCGGTTTCATCGGCGGCCAGGGCGCCAATGCGGTCATCGCCCGGATTCAGGCAGCCGTTCCCCAACGCCGTTTCCATTACGCCGGCCACAGTTTCGGCGCACGGCTGGTGACCGGGCTTGTGGATGGACCCCGGCAGGTTCGAGCCTCGACGCTCAGCTTGCTGCAGGGGGCTTTTTCTCACAATGCATTCTCGGGGAACCTGGGCAAGGGGAAACAGGGCAAATACCGGGCGGTGATTGAGAAGAAAAAAGTGACCGGTCCGATCCTGGTGACGCACTCGGTGCAGGATTCGGCTGTGAGCATGGCGTATCCCTTGGCATCGCGCCTCCAGGGAGAAGACGCGGCCGGTTTCACGGGATTTGACCCGGCGGGACGCTGGGGCGGCATGGGAGGGAATGGCGCCCAGAACACCGCGGAGGCGGACTTCCTCACCCTGCTGCCGGCCGGAGGAGCCTACCAGTTCAAGACCGGCCGCATCCACAATTTGAATGGCGACAAAGTGATCACGGGTCACGGCGACATCGCGCGGCCGGAAACGGGCCACGCCATTGTTCAGGCAATTCTCGCCGCCGGGGCATCTTCTCAGTGAGTGATGAGCCCGGCTCTGAGGCGCGCGCTATGCTGAAGATAGCCACCATGAACCGGACTCCCGCAGCCTTGCTTGCAACTTTTCTCGCGGCCGCCTCATTTTCCGCGGCCCAGGGCGTCAAGCCTGATACCGTCGTTGCCACCGTCAACGGCCGCCAGGTGACCGCCCGCGAGATGTCGGCCTTCGTCGCGGCAATGCCTCCACAACTGCAACAGTTCTTCGAAAAGGATCGCAAGTCATTCATGCAGCAGTACGGCCTGCTCGACCTGATCGCCAGGATCGCCGAAGCGGGCAAGGTTCACGAAGAGTCCCCGGTTCGCGAACGCCTGCAGTATGCCCGGATGCAGATCCTCATGGAAGCTCAGCTCCAGAAGGCTGGGGCCTCTTTCGGCAAGGTGCTGTCGGATGCCGATCTGAGGAAGCTGTACGACTCCTCGCTCGACAAGTACACCCAGGCCCGTGTCCGCGTGATCTACATCGCGTATTCGAAGAACCCCGTTAAGCCCGCCAGCCCCACGGCGAAGAAAATCTTGAGTGAAGCGGAGGCCAAGGCAAAGGCGGAAAGCCTCCACGCCCAGATCAAGGCGGGGGCGGACTTCACCAAGCTGGTCCGCGAGCATTCCGACGATGCGGCTTCCCGCGACAAGGACGGCGACTTCGGGGCGATCAAGCGCACCGACAACATCCCGGAGGACATCAAGCGTTCCGTCTTCTCGATGAAGCCCGGCCAGGTGGGCGTGCCGCTGTGGCAGGAGAACGGCTACTACCTGCTGAAGCTTGAGGGTATCGACGTCACACCGTTCGATCAGGTGAAGGACAAGCTCTTCCAGGAAGCGCAGCAGATCCAGATGAAGGAATGGTTCGAA
Organism: Acidobacteriota bacterium; assembly: GCA_016870915.1. Taxonomy (GTDB): domain Bacteria; phylum Acidobacteriota; class Terriglobia; order Bryobacterales; family Bryobacteraceae; genus VFZY01. Next base: position 3,626 of record VFZY01000225.1, read on the forward strand.
AATACCCGGCGCCAGGTGGATATCAAGATCGAAAACGATGCTTTCTTCGCCCCGCCCAGCACGCAGACCCTCCAGCTTCCCGGCCAGCCGCAGAAGTGAAGATAGAGTTCCTCGGCGAACCCCGCAACCACGGCGGACGGCTGGTCTCAGGTGGCTCCCGGGGCCAGGAGGTGCACGCCGCATCGTTCCTCCGGACGGGCAGGGTGGTGTTGGACGAGGCGCTGCTGAAAAATCCACCCGAACTCATCCGGATCTTCACCCATGAGCTGTTTCACTTCGCCTGGGTACGGCTGGGAAACCCGGCCCGGCGCCAGTGGGAGGAGTTGCTCAAAGCAGAGCTTCAGGCCCGCGCCCGGGGCGAACTTGGCTGGTCCGCCGAATCGCGGAAGTTACGGCTCCGCCCGGCGGATGCCCCACGGCGGACTCCCCTTTGGCGGCAGTACATCTCCGAGAGCTTCTGCGACACCGCGGCCTGGATCTTTTCTCCTGGTGTGCATGAAGAATTTACGCTTGCCGTGCGTCATAGGAACAAGCGGCGTGCCTGGTTTCTGGAACTGATCCGTTCGGGGCGCCTCGCCATCTGATTTCGCTTCCGGGGGCCCGAACTCATGAAAACCTTTATTCACCTGTTGATCGCGGGCATGCTGCTGCTGGGATCCTGCGCGGCCGTCAAATCCGCGAATGCGCGGAAGGTAGCGCCCCAGTTTGAACTGAAGGACGCCAGCGGCCGGCCGGTGAAGCTGGACGCGTTCAAGGAAAAGGTGGTGCTGCTCAATTTCTGGGCCACCAACTGCGGCCCCTGCAAGATCGAGATCCCCTGGTTCATGGAGTTCGAGCAGCAGTTCAAGGACCGGGGCTTTGCCGTTCTGGGTGTGGCTTTGGATGAGGAGGGTTGGGAGGTTGTGAAGCCGTATGTCGACAAGCATCGCGTCAACTACCGGGTGATGACCGGCACGGAATCCGTGGCCAACCTCTATGGGGGGATCGACGCCATGCCCACCACGTTCCTGATCGACCGGACCGGGCGCATCGCCGCGACGCATGTCGGCCTTATCGCCAAGAACGAATACCGGAACGAAATCCTCGAGCTTCTTCGTGCGTCGATATAATCGGATTAGGGTTAATCACGTGTCCAGATCCATCACCCATTTCGTGTGTGCCAGCCTGCTCGGCCTCGGCGGCTGCTCAAGTGCGCCCAAGGCCGGCGCCGCGGTCAAGCCCGCCAAGGACCGCAAGGCCGCCCCTCAGTTCGACCTGAAGGATTCCAACGGGAAGTCCGCCAAGCTTTCCGACTACAAAGGCAAAGTTGTCCTGCTCAACTTCTGGGCCACCTGGTGCGGTCCGTGCAAGATCGAGATCCCGTGGTTCGCCGAATTTGAACAGCAGTTCAAGGACAAGGGTTTCGCCGTGCTGGGTATTGCCATGGACGATGAGGGCTGGGAAGTGGTGAAGCCCTACATCGAAAAGCACAAGGTGAACTACCGGGTGATCATGGGCAATGACTCGGTGGCCAACATTTACGGAGGCGTGGAGTCCCTGCCCACTTCGTTCATTATCGATCGCGACGGCAAGATTGCCGCTATCCACATTGGGCTCGTGAGCAAGGGCGACTATCACAGCGAGATCGTTCAGCTTCTCGGCGCCGGAAAAACCGCCAGCGCCTCAGCGCCGGACGCCGTGCGGGCTTCCCGTTAGATATGCGAACTCCGGTCATGTTCGCGATGCTCGCCGCCGTGGCCACGGTGTCGGCCCAAAGCAACATCGTTACCGCCGCGCCCGCCACACGCCTGATGGTGAAGCGCGGTGAAGTAACCGCTCACAAACTGTCCTTCCGCCTGCTGGACGGCTACCACGTCAACTCGGACAAGCCGACCGACGAGTACATGATCCCAATGAAGCTCACCTGGGATGCGGCCCCGCTCACCGTGGCCGGCATTGACTTCCCCGCCCCCAAGCTCGAAAAGTACGAGTTCTCGGAGAAACCCATCGCCGTCCTCACCGGCGATTTCGACATCACCACACGCTTTAAGGCGCCCACGAATGCCCCCAGTGGACCCAATCTTGCCACGGCCAAGCTGCGGTACCAGGCGTGCAACAACCGGATGTGTTTCGCGCCGAAAACGGTGGAAGTGCGGGTCACCGTCGATATCCGTTAGCCAGTGCGCCGCCTGCTCATCCGCCCCGGCGCCATCGGCGACTTCATCGTCTCACTCCCCGCCCTGAAGCACTTGGCCACTCCGGACACGGAACTCTGGTGTGCTCGTTCAAACGTTCCACTAGCCTACTTTGCCCGGCGGGTGCGCGCCATACCAGACACCGGGCTGGACCGGATTGAATACCAGCCCGAGGCCGCGCTTCTTGAGGCCCTGCGGGGCTTCGACCACATCGTTTCCTGGTACGGCGCGGCACGTCCCGAGTTTCGAGCGCTTCTCGAGTCGATCAACCCGAACGTTACCTTTCACGCCGCGCTTCCCTCTGGCATGCATGCCACCAGGTATTACGCCCGCCAGGTGGGCGCCCCGGAAGGCATCGCGCCGTGCTTGCCGGTCCCACGGTATCCGGGCGGCTTCATTGCCATTCATCCCGGTGCCAGCAGTCCCGTGAAAACCTGGCCGCGGCGCAGTTTCGAAGCCGTCGCCACGCTGCTTCCGGGCCCTGTGGAGTGGTGCCAGGAGCCTCGCTTTTCCGGGCTCGACGATCTGGCCCAATGGCTCGCCGGGGCCCGGCTATACATTGGCAATGACTCCGGTATCGGTCACCTCGCCGCAGCCGTTGGAACACCCGCTCTCGTTCTGTTCGGGTCCACTGATCCCGGCGTCTGGCGTCCCACGGGATCCGCCGCGGTCGCCATCGGCCGCTTCGACCAGACGCCGGAGGAAGTGGCCGGGCTCGCGCTGGGGCTGCTGTCTGGCTCTAACGGAACGTCCGCAACGCCGGGTCCGTGATGTGGGGCAGGTTGTTGTAGCTGAAGATCACGCGGCCATCCTCCCGGCCCCGGAACACGGAAAAACCCGAGTTCAGCATGACTCCGGCGAATCGCATCGCGTGGATGGGCTCCAGACCGTAGAGGTGGGCCGCCCAGATTCCGATGGGTGTCGCCGAGGTGAACACCGCGATATTGCCCTCGGGAGCGGTCTCAAACAGGTCGCAACAGGACGTGATCCGAGCCGAAAACTCTTTCCAGGACTCGCCTTCGAACGCGTAACGGCCCTCCACCCATGCACGGATCACGGCCACATCGGCCGCGGTCCAGCGGCGGTGCACGCCCGACGCCGCGTCCCGCGACGCCGCTCGCAGTTCCTCATAGGCAGATGCGAACTCCGTGTCCGCGGCTGCCATTTGCGGCGCGATTCCCCGATGGACGCTGTCCAGATCGAACTCATTCCAGCGGGCATCGGTGACCAGATCACCCTGCCACCCCATCGCCTCAAGCGCCAGACGCGCCGTCTCCTTCTGACGCGACAGTTCGCCGGCGAACGCCGCTTCGAAGCCCACGCCCTGCCCGCGGAACCACTCACCGAGCAGCCGCGCCTGCTCCCGGCCGGCATCGGATAAACGGTCATAGTCGGTCCGAAGCCCGGCCTGCCCGTGCCGGATCAGGTAAATGTGCCGCGTCAACCGTGCTGCTCCGCAAGACGCTCAGCCTGATCGATCAACAACCTTACCCGCTCCCCGAATCGCGAGAAACGGGGATCCTGCGTCTGCCCGCGAAGCCATCGCACGTAAATCTGCTGCAAAATGACCGCCAACTTGAACACTCCCAACGTTTCGTAGTAGCCAACCTGGGTCACGTCGCGGCCCGCCAGGCGCCCATACTCCGCAATCACCCGCTCCCGGCGGTACCAGCCCGGCCGGCTGGTCATCGCGGGACGGTCCGTTGCCGTGGCGCCCAGACCCCAGTAGCAGAGTGTGAGCCCCAGATCCGCCAGAGGATCCCCCACCGTGGCCATCTCCCAATCAAGCACGGCGATCAACCGGTCCAGGCCACCTTCGGCAAGCATGACGTTGTCCAACTTGTAGTCGTTGTGCACCAGCGTCGCCTGGGGCGACACCGGCAGGCGCCGCTCAAGCCAGGCGATCACGCGGTCCATCGCCGCATCGGGTTCGGTGGCTGCCCGGCGCCATCGTTCTGCCCAGCCGGTCACTTGACGCGCAACAAACCCCTCCGGCTTCCCCAGCGAGCCAAGTCCCTTGGCCACAATATCAATCGCGTGGAGCCGCGCCAGACCCTCCACCACCGCATGGCTCGCGCGCTCAGCGGTCTCCGGATCTGGAGGGTCCGAGGTTTCGCGCAGAATGACGCCCCGGCGCCTTTCCATCAGAAAGAACGGCGCCCCAATCACCGTAGCGTCCTCGCAGCACAGATAAACGTCCGGGGCTGGTGCAAAGTGCGGCGCCACGGCTCGCAGCACGGCAAATTCCCGGGCCATATCGTGCGCCTTGGGAGCCACCGGCCCCAACGGCGCTCGCCTCAGCACATACTCCATGCCACCCGCACGGAGCAGGTATGTCAGGTTGGAATGCCCGCCGGGAAACTGTTCCAATGCGATTCCCTGCTCCACACCTTCGATCCGTGTGGCCAGATAATCGCGCAGCGCGTCAGCGTCCAACTCCTCCCCCGTCCGAATTGGCGCGGTGTCCCTTGCTGATGTGTATGTGCTCAAACTCCCTACTATAATGCGGAAGTGAACCGCCGTGAATTTCTTTCGTTCGCCGGGGTCCCTTTGGCTGCGGCGGCCGCGCCCGGCGCCTGGCCCATGGGCCTCAATACGTACTGCCTGCGGGCGCTGCGCTGGCATGACAAACCGCTGCTCGATTACTGCGCCGGCCTGAAGCTGGATGCGGTGTTCCTGCAGGACTCGCTGGACCCCGCGACAAGTGACCCTGCGCACTGGAAAGAGGTCCGCGACTACGCCACACGGCTCGGCTTGCACCTGGAAACCGGCGGCGGCGGAATTCTGCCCAGGACTCCGGATGCGTTCGAAGCCTCGGTGAAGAACATCGAGTACAACGTCACCCGCGCCAAGGCGCTGGGTTCGCCCATTGTCCGCTGTGTTCTGGCCGCCGACCGCGGCAGCCTTCCACCGGGCCCCGCCGAGCAGCACATGGAGACCGCCATCCGCCTCCTTCGAGCCGTCCGAAGCCGCGTCATGGACGCCGGTCTCAAGCTCGCCATTGAGGTTCACAAGGACTTCCAGGCCTGGGAGCACCGCATCATCATCGAATCCGCCGGCAGGGAGTTTGTTGGCACATACCTTGACACCGGCAACCCGGTGTTCGTCCTTGAGGATCCGATGACCACTCTGGAGGAACTGGCGCCATTCGTTCTGACGGTTCACCTTCGTGACTCCGTCGTCTATGAGCACCCGCGGGGTATCGCGGTCCAATGGGTGCCGCTGGGCGAAGGGCACATCGATTTCAAGCGCTTTCTCGCCCGGGCGCGCGAGATCTGCCCTCCCACGCACATCTACATCAAGCCGATCACCGGACGGCCGCCCTACGTGCACCAGTATCTGGATCCGGGCTTTTGGAAAACTTATCCCAAAGCCCGCGCGGGCGACTTCGCCCGCTTCCTCGCCATGGCCCGCGGCGGCACACCCTACGACAAACCCATGGTGGTGGAAGACATCCCGGGCCGGAAGGCGCCGGAGGCGTTTACGGCCGCCATCCAGCACCAGCAGAAAGAGCACATGGAGCGGTCCATCGCCTACGCCCGCCGCGAACTCGGCCTGGGTGTGCGCTCTTAACCAGAGGCTATTGCATATCATGAGGAGATGCGGTTTCCAGCCCTTCTCCTCATTGCCATTTTCCTCATTGCGCTCAGCCCGGGCATTGCTCAGAACCAACTACGGCCAATTCCGCCCCCTGGCGTGGCGATTCCGGCCCCCGAGCGCACGGACCTGGAAGCGCGGGCAGCCCGGCTTGGCGAGGCCGTGGCGCGTCTCAAGACCGCGGGTCACGAACTGTGGCCCGATGTCGCCATCTTCCACAAGGCCGCGGACTGGGCGCTCCGTTACAACGAGTTCTTTCGCGCCGAAGAAAGCCAGCGCGCCCGCCAGATCCTGGATGCCGGGCTTGAGCGCGCCGCTGCCCTGCAGCGCGGCGAATCGCCCTGGACGCGCGCCTCAGGCCTGGTGGTCCGCGGCTATGTATCCCGAATCGACGAGAGCGTCCAACCCTATGGGCTGGTGATTCCCGAGACGTTCACGCCCCGGTCCACCCACCGCTGGCGTGTCGATGCCTGGTTCCACGGCCGCAACGAAACCCTCAGCGAGTTGAACTTCCTGTACGAGCGGATGCGCAACCCGGGCGAGTTCACTCCGCCCACGGCCATCGTGCTCCACCTCTACGGCCGCTACTGCAACGCCAACAAGTTCGCCGGCGAAGTGGACCTGTTCGAAGCGCTGGCCGCCGTTCGCAAGCACTATCCCATCGATGGCGACCGAATTCTCGTCCGCGGCTTCAGCATGGGCGGCGCCGCAGCTTGGCACATCGCTGCCCACCACGCCGGGCAATGGGCCGCCGCCGCCCCCGGCGCCGGTTTCAGCGAAAGCGCCGACTTCCTCAAGGTCTTCAATACTCAACCCCACCCTCCCGCCTGGGAGCAGAAGCTGTGGCGGCTCTATGACGCCACCGAATACGCCGTCAACCTGGAACAGGTTCCCACGGTGGCCTACAGCGGCGAGATCGACCGGCAGAAACAGGCCGCTGACATGATGGATAAGGCCATGACCGCCGAAGGCCTCCGCATGGTGCACATCATCGGACCCAACACGCCCCACCGCTACCATCCGGATTCCAAAGTGGAGATCAACGCCCGGCTCGACGCCATCGCCGAACGCGGCCGCGATCGCTATCCGCGCTCCATCCGCTTCACCACCGCCACGCTTCGCTACAACCGGCTGAACCGGGATTTCCATTTTGGGTCTCCCGGACCCCAACAGTCTACACCAACGCCTCACTCCCGTGCCGGATTTGATCAGAATCCCCTTTCCGAGGGCGGGCCAGTGCCTGCGGATGGCTTCTTTCGACCATCGCACAAAAACGAAAACTGACAACATGCCTGTTTCCAG
>VFZY01000226.1 GCA_016870915.1 Acidobacteriota bacterium
CAAAACCGTGGGAGCCGGAGGGAGCCCGTTCTTGTTGCGAGTCTGAGAATTCACGCTGATTCCTATTCTCGCCCTGCTCAGTAATTAAGGCCAGGGGAGTTGTCTCAGCTATGTTGGCACGGAGGGCATCGTCCTGCCCGGTGTCTCCTCACTCAAAGACCCCAGGCTGTTCTTCTTCTTTAACTACGAAGGCACCCGCGCCACCCGCCCCCTCGGCGGCACCTTCCTCGACATCCCCCACGGCGACCTCCTCAACGGCGACCTCTCCCGCCTCTATCGCCCTGGCTTCATCCTCGACGGCAGCAACCAGCCCACCCAGTTCCGCAACGGCCAGATCTTCCGGCCCGGTTCCGTCGTCCGCGGCCCCGGCGGCCGCATCATCGGTGGCGATCCCTATCTCAACAACGTCATCCCCCGCGCCGAATGGAGCCGCAACGCCCCCGCGTTCCTCAAACTCCTCGCCCTGCCGGACCGCTCCACCGCCTCACCCACCCCCAACGTTCCGGAACAGGTGCGCTTCCCGTTCCAGAACAGCTACGGCTTCAACAAGAACGCCGAGGTGCTCCGCATCGACTATGCCATCAGCCCGCGCGCCAACTTCTTCTTCCGCTGGGCCGATGACTCCCAGCGCGAAACCAACCTCCAGGGCATCTTCGGCTCCACGCCTTATCCCATCGCACCGCAATTCCGGGCCAAGCCCGGCTCCTCCTGGTCCTGGAACCTGGTCAACGTCCTCTCCCCCTCCACCACCAACGAGTTCATCTTCACCTACAACCACCTCACCCAGGTCGTCGACATCATCGAAGGCACAGATCCCGGTCAGTACGACCGCGAAAAACTCGGCTTCACCTTCCGTGAGATCTACCCCGAATCGAACCTCCGCAACAAGTTCCCCCGCTTTAACTGCGGCATCGGCTCCTGCAACTTCAGCCAGTTCTCCGCGGGCTGGCTCAGCGAAGGTAAGACCTTCGCCGTCACCGACAACATCACGAAAAACATGGGCGCTCACACCCTCAAGTTCGGCGGCCTGTGGAACCGCAACGATAACGGCCAGCAACCCGCCTGGACCGATGCCCTCTCCATCAACTTCGGGCCCAGCACGGAAAACCCCGGCGACACAGGCAACACCTTCTCGAACATGCTGCTCGGCCGCTACACCAGCATCACCCAGTCCAATGGCCGTTTCTACGGCGACTTCCGCTTCTACGGCTACGAACTCTACGCCCAGGACACCTGGAAGGTCAACCGCCGCCTCACCCTCGAATTCGGTCTCCGCTGGGCCTACTACGGACCCACATACACCCACGGCCGCTTCCTTCAGAACTACTTTGACCCCGGCCGCTACCGCGCCGCCGAGGCCGCCGTGCTCGACCTCCGGCCCGGCCTTCGCCAGGGCAGCATCATGGGCGGCAACCCGTTCAACGGCATGGTCGAGGAAGGGAAGGGAATTCCCAAAGGCTTCGCCAGGCATCGCTACAACAACTACGGCCCCCGCTTCGGCTTCGCCTACGATCCGTTCGGCGACGGCAAAACCTCCATCCGCGGCGGCGGTGGCGTCTTCTATGAGCGCATCCGCCAGAACGTCAATAACTTCGACGGCCTCGGCAACCCGCCCCTGGTCTACAACCCCAACCTCTACGGCGGCCAGATCGATCAGGTCTCACCAGCCCTCATCGCCGGAGGCACCCGCTTTCCGGTGAACCTCTCCGCCTTCGATCCGGCCGGCCAGGTGCCCACCATCTACTCCTGGTCGCTCGGCATCCAGCGTGAAGTCGGCTTCCAGACCGCCATCGACGTCTCCTACGTCGGCAACGCCGGGCGCTACCTGCAGTACCGCCGCGACCTCAACCAGTTGCCGCTCGGCACCACCACCCGGCCCGGCGCCCTCACCCCCGTCAATGGCGTCGTCAACGCCCTGCGCCCCTATCTCGGCTTCGGCTCGGTGAACTTCACCGAATTCGGCGCCGTCAGCAATTACCATGGTCTTCAGGCCCGCCTCAGCCGCCGCTTTGCCCGTAGCCTCACGGCGAACGCCAGCTACGCCTGGTCGAAGGCCATCAGCGAGGTGGACGGCGACGGCGCCGGGATCGGTTACTTCCTCGACCGCCGCCGTGAGTATGGCCCCGCCAGCTATGACCGCACCCACACCCTGACCTTCGACTACGTCTATGAACTGCCCGGCTTCGCCAAATCCAACGGCGCCGCCAAGGCGCTCTTCAACGGATGGCAGTTGAACGGCATCACCCGCTTTGCCACCGGCAATCCGGCCACCATCACCTCAAACGCCAACCCCGGCACCCTGGGCGGTGGCGTCCGCGCCGACTACACCGGCGGCGATCTGAATCCCGCCACGCGCGACCGCTTCAATTACTTCAACATCTTTGCCTACGCTCGCCCGGCCGAAGGCTCCCTCGGCAACCTGGGCAGAAACACACTGCGCCTGCCCGGAATCAACCAGTGGGACATCTCTCTCTTCAAGAACACCCGCATCACGGAGCGTGTCAGCCTCCAACTCCGGTTTGAGAGCTTCAACACCTTCAACCACACCCAGTGGGGCGCCGTCAGCACCGGCATCAACGCCCCCAACCCCGGCCAGCCTCTCACCCAGGCCACCCGGGGCGCCGCCGGGCAGGTCGTCGACACGCGCGACCCGCGCACCATGCAGCTTGGCGTTAAACTGCTGTTTTGACGCTGGCCAGCATCCTGATCATCCTCGCGCCGGGCCAGTCCGCGCCGGCGCGGCAAACCCCGGCCGCGCAAACCTTCGCCGTGGCCGCCGCGGCCCTCTCCCGCGGCGATCTCGCCGCCGCTGAAACCGGCTTTCGCCGCGTGCTCGAATTGGAACCCCGCAACGCCGGCGCTCTCGGCAATCTCGGCGTGGTTTACGTCCGCCTGGAACGGTTCGACGATGCCGCCCGTGCCTATCAGGCTGCCTTGAAAGTGGCTCCCGGCGACCCCGGTCTCCTCACCAACCTCGCCCTCGCCTACTTGAAGCAGCAGCGCTATCGTGACGCGCTGGGCCCGCTGGAATCCCTGCCCCCGGGCCGCGGCCGTCCGGAACTGCTCGCCGCCGCCCGCCTGAACACCGGGGATGCGGCCGGCGCTCTCGCGGCCCTGGCCGGCGCCGCGCCCGGGCCTGCGGTGCTTGCCCTGCAAGGCACGGCCTTCCTCAAACTGGGCCGGAAAGCGGAAGCCGCCGCGGCCTTCGAGCAGCTAGCCGGCGTCTCGCCACCCGCCCGGCTCGCCTTTCTGCGAGGACAGGCCTACTACCAGGCGGGCCTGTTCGAAGAGGCAGTCAAGGAACTCGCCCCCATGGCAGCCACCGACCCGGACGCAAGGCGCGAACTGGCCAAGACGTACCTCTCGCTCCGCCGCGATGCCGAAGCCGAGCGGGAACTGCGCGCCCTCCCCACGGACCGCGAGGCTCGCTACTATCTGGGAGCCCTGCTCGTCGAACGCAGTCGTTTCGCCGAAGGCGAACCCCTGCTCCAACAACTAAAGCCAGGCTCCTGGGCCGCCCACTACTACTTGGGCAAAGCGGCCCTGAAACAAAAAAGAACCCGCCAGGCCCCCGAACTCCTGAACGAAGCAGCCCGTCTCGAACCCGCGGAACCAAGCGTCCACTACCAGCTCATGCTGGCCCATCGGGCCCTCGGCGACCCCGCCGCCGCCAACCGCTCCGCCCAAGCCCTCGCGAAACTCCGTCAAAATACCCGAGCCACCCAACTCCTGCCCGATCCGGAGTAGAATGGCCGCCACGACGCCGCCCAGCCGCTGCTCCTCACGGGCGGCGGAACGCCAGCGTTGTCAGGCCTCGGATTTGACATCGGTGACAGCAGCGCCACCAGCTTGTGCTGGACCTTGGCAATGATCCCAATCGGCTCAACCGGGTCACTGGTGTCGTAATGTCACGGCAAGTGCCGGGACGACGCCAAGTCCGCGGGAAATTTGGTCGGGCCGGCGAGATTTGAACTCGCGACCTCTTGCACCCCAAGCAAGCGCGCTAGCCAGGCTGCGCCACGGCCCGATCCATTGAGAACATTCCCATTGTATCGCACCGCCCAAGCCTTCCCCAAGCGGCAACCGGATCAGATCTCACTCCCGTCCACCCGCGCGGGCAACATCCGTCCCGCCGCCTCTACCCTCCTACCAGCGAATGCGCCCCGTGTACTGGAACTGCCGGCCAAAGTACGTGTTGCGCTGCGACACAATGCGCCCCACCAGCGAACTGTCGGGATTCAGGTTCGGGTTGCCGCCGTTAAAGCGGTTCGGCAGATTATACGACTCCATCTTCAACTCGAACACCACACGCTCCGTCACCGGGAAGTCCTTGCCCAGCGTCAGGTCCAGGCTCATCACGCCCGGGCCCGTGAAGCCCTCCCACTGGAGCGGGTTGGTGCGCCGCGTGAAGTCCGGCAGCCGCGTCAGCTTCGACACATCGAACCACCGGTCGCGCGTGCGCTGCCCCGCCGGAATCGAAGGATTGCCGGACACCAGCAGGCCGCCCGTGCGCAGGAACTCTCCGCTGACGCCCTGGTAGATGCCGCTCATCGCCCAGCCGCCCAGCACGAAGTTAGCCGCCCTGTTCATGCTGTTGAGATACTTGCGGCCCTTCCCGAACGGCAGTTCGTAAATCCCGCCTACGTTGAACTTGTGCCGTGCGTTCGGCGAGTTCTGCAACGTCAGGTTGTCCAGGAACGCGTCCACCCCGTCGTAGTATTCGTCGTTCCTGGCGTTGTTGTAGTTGTAGCCCATCAGGAAGTTGAAGCCGCCCGTGAACGGCCGCTGGGCCTTGATCTGAATCGACTGATACCGCCGGTGAACGCCCTCGGCGAACCACTGCGTCACCGCGTTGTAGTGCGGATACGGCCGCAGCAGATCATTCACCGGGATGCGCTGAATGTTGCGCAGCCCGCCGGGGAACTTCTCAAACGGCAGCACCTGGTAGAACGGATTGTTCACCTGGGCATTCACCTCGTTCCGGTGCTGGAAGGCGAACCGCGGGTCGATGTTGTTCAGTTGCTTCTGATAGCGCTGGTTGAATCCGAAGTTCAGGAAGTACGTGAAGTCCACCACAATCTGATTCCACACCTGCCGCTGCAGGCTCAGGTTGAACCGGTCGTTATAAGCGTTGCCGAGCTTCTGGTTCCAGATGATCGATTGCGCCGTCGACCCCAACTCCGTGTACCGGCCCAGCCGTCGCTCCACCGCCGGCGTCAGCGGATTGGGGTTTGCCCATGGATTCGAGAACCGCGCCTGGGGAACACCCTGCACCGTGGGCAGCGGGAACGAATCCTGCTGGTAGCCGGTGTACGGCGGGTTGTCGTTCAGGTTGATGCCGCCCTCAATGTCCACCGAAGGCATGATGCTGTACCGGGAATACCCGGCCCGGAACGACATCTTGTCGGAAAGCCGCCACGCGATGCCGAAGCGCGGCATGAAGACCTTCGGCGGAGCATACGTGCCGTCCTCTGGACCCGACGTGTGGATCCACGCGCCGTTGTATTGCGGGACCCGGCCGCGGATGGCCATCACCTGCCCCGGCAGCACCGGAGCACCAGCGCCCTGGAATTCGGGAATCGGATTGTTCAGGTCAAGCGTCCGGGAGAAGCGCCCCTGCGGGTCGCGCAGCACGCCGTCGTATTCCCAACGCAGGCCAAGATTGAGCGTCAGGTTCTTTGAAACCTTGTAGTCGTCCTGGAAGTAGAAAGCCCAGAACGTGTTCGTGGCGCGGAAAATCGGCGTATTGCGCGCCCGCGAGTTCTCGCCAATCGCGCCCAGCAGGAATGTCGCCCATTCGCTGCCGCTCAGACGCACGTTCGGATTGACGTACGTGTTTGCCGTGTTGGCCGCCGGAAAAGTGAACTGCAGTGGCTGCGGCAGCGATGAATTGCCGCGATACGTGCGGAACTCGCCGCCATACTTATAGGCGTGCTTGCCCTTCACCGTGGAAAGCTTCGCCTGCCCGTTCCAGAAATCGGGCGCCGAATACCAGTAGCTGCCCCGGCCAAAACCGCCGCCCAGGTTCAACCCCGGGTAGTAGACCACCGGCAGTGACTTCGCGTAGCTGTCGAAAAACGTCGGGTTCTGCGGGAAGAACTGGTTCATCGAAGGCACCTGCGCGATCGGGTCGATGAATCGATCCACCGGCTTGCCGTAGGAGCCGCGGAAGTTGATCACCGTCGTGGCGTTCACCGTCCAGATCGCGTCGCCGGCGGCGGTCATCGAGTTGCGCTCCGAACCGCCCGTCGAAGCCGCCGGCGTGCCGGGCGGATTCGGCGAAAGAACATTGGTGTGATACCGCGAGAAGCGGCCGAAAACCCGCCACTTGTCGTTCACGTTCCAGTCCGTGCGATTGCTCCAGTTGTAATAGTCGTAGACCCGCGCAAACGTCAGCCGGTAGTTGTTCACCTGGGTCACATCGTCACCAGGACCGTTGGGCGTCCAGATATCCTTCAGGAATATGAGCGACGTCGGGTCCATCTGGCTCTTCGGGATCACGTTCCCGGGGAAGGGCATGCGGGTGATGGTGGCTCCGGCGGTTCGCGTCGTGAACGGGTCGAAAATCGGTTTGAGCCCCGTTTGGCCGGCGTTCAGGAAAAGGGTGCGGGAAAAATCACCCTCGCGCTCAAGAGCCGTGGGCAGCGTCTTCACCAGGTTGATCGGTTCGCGCAGATTCTGGCCTTCATACGAAATGTAGTTGAAGACCTTGTTCTTGACGATGGCGTTTCCGGCTGTCACGCCCCACACGCTGTGGCGGATCAGGCTCGGCGTCGGCGTCGTGGAGTCCGGACGCGCGTTGAGCTTCGGGTTGCGGCCGAAGTAATACGCGGAGCCGTGGAACTCATTCGAGCCGCCCTTCATCTGCAGCGAAACAATGCCGCCCGCGGAGTGCCCAAACTCGGCGTCCGTGGCGTTTTGCTGAACATTCAGCTCACTCACCGAGTCCATCGGCGGAACGTAATTCGTCTTTGGCCCCCACGTGTTCGGCACACCGTCCACCAGAATGTCGTTCTTAAGCTGCGTGCCGCCGCCCACGTCCAGCCGCGACCCGGCCCAGTGGTGGAACGGGCTCTGCTCCTGTGACGTCGAAGTGAACGTCACCTGCGGGTCCAACTGCAATAGCAGAAACGGATTCCGGTGAATGATCGGCAGCGAGTTCGACATCTTCGTGTCAAGCGTCGTCTCCATCGTCGTCTTGTTGAACTGCACCGCCACCGGTGACTCCGTGACACGCACCGTCTCGCTCACCGAGCCCAATTCAAGCCGCGCATTCACCGTGATGTCGGACCGCGTCTGCACCAGGATGTTCTCCTGCACGAACGACCGGAAGCCGTCCATCGTGGCCGTAAGCGAGTAACGGCCCGGCAGCACCAGGTCGAAAAGGTAATCCCCCGTCGGGCTCGTGGCCCGCTCCGTCGATACACCCGTCGCCGCGTTCCGCAGCGCAAGCTTCGCTCCAGCCACCACGGCGCCCGTCGAATCCGTCACGTTTCCGCGAACCGTGCCGCGAAGCTCCTGGGCAGGAAGCAGGGAAGGGAATAGAACGGCGCCAAGCGCCAGAGAAAACAAGAATCGCAAGGTAAAGACCTCCAGAAGGGGATAGTGTCAGCGTATCATGGCAGGCGCTTCCCAGGCCTTCCCGATACGATGGAACGCGTGACACCGTTTACCGTCGAAACCCGCTCCCAATTGATGTCAGGTCTGCTCTCCCTCGCTCGCCATGACGCACGCCTGAGCGGCGCCGCCATCACCGGCTCAGCCGCCGCCGGCCGCGAGGATCGCTGGTCGGACATCGATCTGGCTTTCGGTGTCGAGGATTCGAATCAAGTCGCAGCCGTCCTGGCGGACTTTTCCGCATTCATGTACACGCACCAGGCCATCCACCATCACGATGTGAGAGCCGGGGCCTGGATCTATCGCGTTTTCTTCCTTCCAGGCGGCCTGCAAGTCGACCTCGCTCTTGTCCCAAAGGCCGAATTCCGCCCGCTCGGCCCGGCATTCAGCCTCGTTTCCGGCCAGGCGAATCCGCCGGCGCCCCTTCCGGAACCCAGCCCGCTCGATATCATCGGCCTGGCGTGGCTCCACGCCCTCCACGCCCGAAGCTGCATTCTGCGCCGCCAACTGTGGCGCGCGGAACACATGGTCAGCGCCGTGCGGGATTACACGCTCACCCTGGCCTGCATACGTCTTGGCCTCCCATCCGCCCACGGCCGAGGCATTGACCTGTTGCCCGCCAGTGTCACGGAACCCCTGCTGGCAACCTTGATCGGAAAGCTTGAATGCGAAGAACTCTGGCGTTCGTTCGCCGCCACGCTTCAAAGCCTGGCCACCGAAATCAAGTATGCGGACCAGGAACTCGACGCCCGCGCCTCAGCCGAAATCACCGGACTCGCGCACCAGCCGCCTGCCTAGCCGGCAAAGGCCGGGGCGGCCTCATGACACCCAGGCAACGCTTCCGCCCCGTGTCCGCGTTGCCGGCTGTGGCTCAGAAGACCCGCTCGCCCTTGAGCGATCTGTGGCGCCGTTCGATTTTTCCGCTTCCACCCTTCCTGAACATCTGAACAATGCCCAATCTGTCTGTTCCGCCGGGGCCGCCTGGCAGAGCCCGCGCCTGTTAGCCCGCGTCTGTAAAATGGAGCAAGGAGAATCGATGACACTGACGAGCGCCATGCTCTTTCTGCCAGTTGCGGCCGTCGGCCTGCTGGCTCAACCCAATGCGGGCAACCTGAAGGCTGAGGCCACCCTGCCGTTCAACATGAAGACGACGGCGACGTTTGGCCTGCCCTGGAGGATCGCCTTTCTTCCCGATGGCCGGATGCTGGTGACCGAGAAGATCGGGCCGATCTGGCTGGTTTCGGCGCAGGGTGAGAAGATCGCTCCGCTTGCCAACACGCCGCCGGTTTACTGGCAGGGGCAGAACGGGATGCTGGGCATCTTCGTGTCGCCCCGCTATGCCACCGACGAGAGCGTCTACATCACCTACATCGAGCCGGGCGATTACGGCGGCGGCCAGGCGCTGGCTCGCGCCAGGCTGAACTTGGGCCGGATTCCTCGTCTCGACAATTTCGAAGTGTTGTGGAGGCAGATGCCGCGCGGCAAGGGCGGCCAGGCGGGCGGTCAGATTGCTTTTTCGCCGGATGGGCAATACCTGTTCATGTCGGTGGGCGATCGCCAGCGCATGGTGCCCGCCCAGGATCCGAACCAGCCGGTGGGCAAGGTTCTGCGCTTGACGCTTGACGGCAAGCCGGCCCCCGGCAATCCGAACTTTGGCAAGGTGGGGGCGCAGACGATTCCGCTGATTGACCCGCCCCGGGACACGGAACTGGCCAAGACGGCGAAGCCTGTCAGCACCTACACTTTTCCCGGCCCGAACCAGACGCTGGCGGAGACCTGGGCCTCCGGTTTCCGCGCGCCTTACGGTCTGGCTTTCTCACCCACGGGCGAGCTTTGGGAAGTGGAACATGGCCCCAGCGGCGGCGACGAGTTAAACCTGGTCGAAAAGGGGAAGAACTACGGCTGGCCAGTGGCCTCGTTCGGCATGAACTACAACGAAGTTCCGATTCCGAGCCACGATTCGCGTCCTGAGTTCACCAAGCCGGTCATCTACTGGACACCCGTGATCGCGCCGGGCAACCTGATGTTCTACCGCGGCAAAAAGGCCTTCCCGCAGTGGGACGGCAGCGGGTTCATCAGCGGCATGGGAAGCAAGTCGTTGAACCGGATCGTTGTTGATGGCAAGGGCGGAGCCAAGACTGCGGAACGTTGGGACATCGGCAAGCGGGTCCGCGACGTAGCGGAAGCGCCCGATGGGACCCTCTGGATGCTGGAAGACGCCAACCCCGGGGCACTGATCCACGCGACACCCAAGTGATCCGGCGACTGCTTGCCGGCTGGCTCTGCGGGGCGGCTGCCCTGTTCGCGCAGGAGGGGCCGGAGAAGGCCGCGCGCGACACCGCTGCCCCGGAGCAGCCGGTTCCCTATAGTCATAAAACCCACCTGGCGCTGGGCCTGAAGTGTGGGGCCTGCCACAAGAACCCGGACCCCGGGGAGATGATGGGCTTCCCCGCGGAGAGCTTTTGCCTCACCTGCCACCAGGCGATCAAGAAAGACAGTCCGCACATTCAGAAACTGGCCGCGGCGGCGCGTGAGAAGGCGCCGTTGGCTTGGGCGAGGGTTTACCAGATTCCTTCTTACGTCTATTTCAGCCACCGCGTGCATACGGCGGCGGGTACCGCCTGTGAGACGTGCCATGGGCCGGTGCGGGACCGCGATGTGATAGCGCGGGAAGTCCCGCTGCAGATGCGCAACTGCATGGCGTGCCACACGGAGAAGAAGGCTCGGAACGACTGCGCGGCCTGCCACGAGGAGAAGTAGCCCGCCGCGCCCGGTGGCGGCTGAGAATGCCGCAGCGATCATAGCTTCCCCCCGGGGGTGCGCGACATTTGCACCCCGCATTCTCCGCGCTGTTGCGCTAGCCCGCTTTTCTCACGGCATCTGATCGCAGCCCAAACTGACGCCGCGGACAAGCTCGAAATGACTCGTGCGGATCCTCCGCGGGTGTCTCGGTCAGAAATTTGCGGCAAAATGGCTGCCGCATACCGT
>VFZY01000227.1 GCA_016870915.1 Acidobacteriota bacterium
GTCGAAAGAAGCCATCCGCAGGCACTGGCCCGCCCTCGGAAAGGGGATTCTGATCAAATCCGGCACGGGAGTGAGGCGTTGGTGTACACTGTCGGGGTCCGGGAGACCCAAAATGGAAATCCCGGTTAAGGACCCGAAGCCGAACCAGTTCGTCGTGGGCTACTCGTCGCTCACCGAGGCAGCCATCCGGGAAGGCGTTCGCCGTCTCGCCCGGGCTCTTGAAACACGCCTGAAAGCGGAAGCAGCAGTATGATGGGGAGTTCATGCCCGATCGAACCCTGACTGCACTCCTGCTGTTGAGCCAGACCGGCTTCGCCGCCGATGCGGCCCGCTACCGCGACTGGCGGATCTACGGCGGTGGACACGACAGCATCCGCTATTCGGCCCTGAAGCAGATCAACCGGACAAACGCCGCGAAGCTCAAGGTCGCCTGGACCTATGACACCGGCGACGCCTTCAACGGGTCCGAAATGCAGTGCAACCCGATCGTCGTGGATGGCGTGTTCTTTGCCACAACCCCGAAGCTCAAGGTCATCGCGCTCGATGCGGCTACCGGCGCGCTCAAGTGGTCCTTCGATCCGGATGATGGCCGCCCCGTCATCGGGAAGCGCCGCAATCGAGGCCTGGTGTATTGGGCGGACGGCAATGACCGGCGGCTCTTCGTCTCCGCGCGGCAGTTCCTGTTCGCGCTGGATGCGCGCACCGGCAAACCGGTTCCGGGCTTTGGCGCGAACGGGCGCGTCGATATCCGCGAGGGCCTGGGGCGCGATCCGTTGACGCTCAACGTCACCTCCACCACCCCGGGCGTCATCTACAAGGACCTGCTCATCCTGCCCAGCCTGGTGCCCGAAGATCTGCCCGCGGCGCCGGGCGACATTCGCGCCTATGATGTCCGCACCGGTAAGATCCGTTGGACCTTTCACACCATCCCCCGCCCGGGTGAGCCCGGCCATGAGACCTGGCCGCCCGATGCCTGGAAGTACACGGGCGCGGCCAACAACTGGGCCGGCATGGCTCTCGACGAAACGCGCGGCCTCATCTACGCGCCAACCGGGTCGGCGTCCTATGACTTCTACGGCGCCAACCGTCATGGCGACAATCTCTACGCCAACTCGCTGCTCTGCCTCAACGCCGCGACAGGCGAGCGCGTGTGGCATTACCAGATGATCCGGCACGATGTGTGGGATCGCGATCATCCCACGCCGCCCAGCCTGGTCACCCTGAAGATGGGCGGCCGGCAGGTGGACGCCGTGGTGCAGGCCACCAAGTCCGGGCATCTCTGGGTGTTTGACCGCGTCACCGGCAAGCCGCTCTTCCCCGTGGAAGAGCGCGCCGTGCCGGCTTCCGAAGTGGACGGTGAACTCCTGGCGAAGACCCAGCCTCTGCCCCTGAAACCGCCCCCGTTTTCCCGCCAGCGCCTCACGGAGGACATGCTGACCAACCGCACGCCGGCGGCCCGCGCCGCCGCGCTGGAACAGTTCCGCAAGGTGCAGAGCGCCGGCCAGTTCGCCCCGCCCAGTTTTGCCGGAACCATCGTCTTCCCCGGCTTCGACGGCGGCGCCGAATGGGGCGGCCAGGCGTTTGACCCGGAAACCGGACTCTACTACGTGAACGCCAACGAGATGGCCTGGATCCTGCGCATCGTGCCGCGTCCGCGGGCCCAGGGCACCACCGACGCGCGCGGGCTCTACCTGCGAAACTGCGCCAGTTGCCATCGTGACGACCGCAAGGGCACCCCGCCCGAGTTCCCCGCCCTCGACACCATCGCCCGGAAGCTCACCGAAGGCGAATTGAGCACCTTGATCCGCGAAGGCGCCGGCCGCATGCCCGCCTTCGCCGGACTGTCCCGCGAGGAGAACCGGGCCCTCACACGCTGGCTGCTTTTCGGCGACGAGACCACGGTGGCGGCCACCGCGACCCGCAACACCCTCAAGTACCGCACCGACGGCTACAACAAGTTCCTGGACCCCGACGGCTACCCGGCCATCGCCCCGCCCTGGGGCACCCTCACCGCCTATGACCTTGCCAAGGGCGACATCCGCTGGCAGATCCCGTTCGGCGAACATCCGGCTCTGGCCGCTCAGGGCCTCAAGAATACAGGCAGTGAGAACTACGGCGGCCCTGTTGTCACCGCCGGAGGCGTGATCTTCATCGGGGCCACCAACCTCGACAGCAAGTTCCACGTGTTCGACAAGCGGACGGGCAAGCTGTTGTGGGAGACCACGCTGCCCGCCGCGGGCAACGCGACGCCCGCCGTGTACGAAGTGAACGGCCGCCAGTTCGTCGCCATCGCCGCCGGCGGCGGCAAGTCCGGCGCGAAGTCCGGCGGCAGCTATGTAGCGTTCGCGCTGGCCAGGTAAGCGCGGCTACCAGTAGATCTTCAGGCCCACCTGCATCTGCCGCGGAACATTCGCCTGGTTCGTCACCTGGCCGAAGGTGAGCGAGTTGAGGTTCGTCGAGCCGATCCCGAAGATGGTCCGGTTGAAGAGGTTGAACGCCTCCCCGCGCAGATCGATGCGGATGCTTTCGGTGATGCGGAAGGTGCGGGCAAGCGAGACGTTCTCGGTTTGGCCCCAGAACGAACGGACCTTCGGGTTGAAGCGGGTCAGGTTACCGTAGCCGAAGGCCGGCTGCGCGATGCTCCGCATGGCGGGGTTCAGGAAGTTATCCACCGCGGGATCGAACTTTTCGCCGCGAATGGGCGCGCGCCAATTCTCATACGAATCGACGAAGGGCCGCGCGGATCCGTTGAAGATCGGCAGCGGGTTGTTGCGCGTCAGAGCGATCGGCGCGCCGCTGCCGTAGTCGAAGATACCGGAGACGCGCCATCCGCCCGCCAGCCACCCCAGCGCTCCGCCGGTGAGCCACTTCTCACCTTTGCCGAACGGCATGTTGTAGACCGCCGTCAGCTTGATGGCGTGCGTCCGGTCATTGGCGCCAATGGACTTCTCCAGGCGCCGGTTGTAGTGGTCCTGCGCCGCGCCGCCGTTGGCGAAGTAGGTATCGGAATCGGTGATGATCTTCGAGAACACGTAGCTCCATTGGCCGATCAGTGAGCGCGACAGGCGGCGGTCCACCTTCACCACCAGCGCGTGATAGGACGAGTGTCCGCTCTTGTCGCCGTTCTGGACACCGGTGGAGATGTTGTTGTACTGCGGGAACGGGCGCAGCGCCTGGGCCACGGTGCGTTGAGCCTGCGTGGTGAAGTTGGGATACGGAATCGGGATGTTGGCCGCGCGGGCCGCGTCCGATGTGATCTGCGACCGAAGGATGTTGAACGCCTGCGTGCCGCCGAACCGGGCGATCATCTGATCCATGACGGCGGTGGGCATCTGGTTCAGATTCAGCAGGCCGGTTTGCAGGTGCGTGCCCACGGTGGCGTTGTAGCCGATCTCCATCACGGTGGCGCTGGTCAACTGGCGCTGGATGGTGAACGTCCAGAAGAGATTCTCCGGCGCGCGGGTGGCTTCCTGGCCCTGCCAGTAGTCGACGTCGTTGCCGTTGGAGAAAGCCGGATCGATGCGCGGCGGCAGCGGATAGCCCGGCAGCCCCTGGTCAAACAGGAACGTCGGCTGAACGCCCTGCGAAACGTTGTTGAACACGTACTGGCCGATGAAGCCTGCGAAGTGGCCGCTGCCCTGCACCGCGGTGACCCGCGAGAAGCTGCGCCCGAACGCGGTGCGGAAGGTGGTCTTCTGGTCCGGCGTGTAAGCGATACCGATGCGCGGTCCCCAGCCGCCCCACCAGTTGGGCACCAGCGAACGGCGGTTTTCGCGGCCCTGTCCGAAGCCCGCGAACCAGAGCGCCCCGGGATGGCCGTTGGCGCCGGGGTTGGGCCGCGCCGGGTTGAAGTCCGAGTACTCGTCGAAGCCGCTGCGCGGGGCCAGCGTGAAGTCGTAGCGCAGCCCGATGTTCAGGCTCAGCTTGCGCGTCAGCCGCCAGTCGTCCTGCGCGTAGAAGCCGAAGTAAGGATAGCGCTGGTTCACGTAGCGGATGGTCTCCGTGCGGCCCAGGAACGCCTGGCCCAGCAGCATCGAGGCAAAGCTCGATCCACCGCTGGTGGGGAAGTTGGTGTTGCCCGGAATCGACGTGGAGAGGAAGCTGAAGTCGGCGCGGCCGGCAATGTCCTGCTGGCCGAATCCGTTGGCGTTCTGCATCTGGTGATGGAAGCCGAACTTGAACGTGTGCTTGCCGCGGGTATAGCTCAGGTCATCCTTGACGCCCCAGCCCGGCTGATCGGTGCCGTTGTAGGACGCGGAACCCCAGGACGTGAATTCGGTGAAGTTGATGGTGGGGAAGTTCTGGTTGCAATCGATGACATTCTTGATGCAGACCTTGTCCTTCCAGTTCTTGTCGACGTTGGCGGAGTAGCTGTTCTTGGTGAACGTGTTGCGGTGGTAGCTGAAGTGGTTCACCATGTTCGAGGAGATGGTCCAGTCGTGGGTGCCGCGCCAGGCGGTGGTTTGCCAGTCCTGGATCTGGCCGTTCCACAGCGGCTCGGGCAGTCCGGGCGCGCCGGTGGGACCGGGCTTGTTGAAGAACGACGTATCGTTCCACAGCACGCTGACGCGATGCCGGTCATTGATGACGTGATCCCCCTTGATGCTCCATTTGTCGGTGGGGGTGACCATGGTGCCGCCGGTGACCAGATAGTTCTGGCGGACGTAGTTGCTGGTGCCCGGGGCAAAGCCGCGATTCGGCTGCACGCCCTTGGCGAGCGCCGTGATTTGCGAGGCGGTGGTTGAGAACCGGCTCATCGGAATCTGGTTGTTCGGAAAGACATCGCGCACGTTGCCGCCGGCGGCGCCCGCGCGTGTCGTGGCGGGGTCATAGATGGGGATCATCGCCGGCGTGGCCGTGGCGGTCACCCAGTTGCGGAAGTCGCCGTTGAACATCTCGGGCGTAGGAACCGTGAGGATGGTGTTGTTGGCGCCCACCCGGTTCCGGAAGCCCTCATAGGACGCGAACAGGAAGGTCCGATTGCGGCCGTTGTAGACCTTCGGCAGCACCACCGGGCCGGACACCGTGAAGCCGTAGTCGTTCTGCCGGTAGATGGAACGCCGGGCGGCGAAAAAGCCGCGGGCATCGAGCGCGTCGTTGCGCAGGAAGTCATAGACGGACCCATGAAACTGGTTGGTTCCGGACTTCGAGGCGAACGTCATCACACCGCCGCCGGCCTGGCCATACTCGGCCTTGAAGCCGTTGGTGTCGACGCTGAATTCGGTCAATGCTTCCACCGAAGGCGTGTTCAACGCGGCCTCGGCCACATCGCCTGACCGGTTGGTGCCCACGCTGTGACCGTCGAGAGTGGCATCCCACGCCGCCGCCTGCCCGCCGCCAATCGACAGGCGCTGGCCGTCGCCGCGCGCTTCGGCGGCCACCTGCACCAGGTTGAACGGGCTCCGCATGGCGCCGCCGACGACAAGCGGGAGTTCATCCACCAGACGGTTCTCCACCTGCGTGGTGACCTTGGCATTGTCCGTCTGGATGGAGACGGCCTGCGCGCTCACCTCCACCTGTTCGGCCACCTGCCCCAGTTGCATCTGCGCGTCGACACGCACGGTGGCCGAGGCGTTCAGGACAAGGTTCGGCTGGACAAACTTCTTGAAACCGCCGGAGACGATCTCCAGGCGATAAGCGCCCGGCAGAAGGTTCGGTATGTTGAACTCACCCGATGTGCTGGAAACCGTTTTGTTCGCGACGTTGGTATCGCGGTTCACCACCGCGAGTTCCGCCCCGGCGATGGCAGCGCCGGAGGGGTCGGTGACGATTCCGGTGATGTTGCCCCGTTCGCTCTGGGCGGCCAGAGTGGAACAGAGAAGAGACGCAAGCAGAACCTGGCGCATGGTGCGAAAACCTCCTGAAAGCAGCTTAATTATACCGTATGGGGTCTGATTGCCCCTCTGGCCGGACCGCTGCGATACGCTAACAACATGCGTGCGGCGTGCGGGTTGATCGTTGTCTGCGCCCTTTCGCTCGCCGCGCGGAACCTCCTGGCACAGAACAGCGACCTGCATTCGGCGGCGCGGGCCGGCGATGTGGATCGTGTGAAGGCGCTGCTTGCGGCCGGCGCCAATCCCAATCAGCCCGATTCGCTGGGCGGCACCCCGCTGCATGATGCGGCCTGGAGCGGCGATCTGGACGTGGCGCGGCTGCTGCTGGGCCGCGGAGCGCGCGTCAACGCCAAGCACTCCGAGGGCGGTTCCACGCCCCTGCACTACGCCGTGATCACCAATCATCTGGACATGGCGCGCTTGCTGCTTGAGAAGGGCGCCGACGTGAACGCGCGCTACCGCAGCGGGTCGAGCGCGCTGCACCTGGCGGCCAGCCGCGGGCATACGGCGATTCTGGCGTTTCTGCTGGACAAGGGCCTGGATGTGAACATCGCCGACAACGCCGGCGCCACGCCGCTGGATGAAGCGGCCTGGAAGGGGCAGGCTGAATCGGCGAAGCTGCTGATTGGCCGCGGCGCCAACCTCAACGTTCAGAATCTGGAGACGGGGGCAACGCCGCTGCATGAGGCCACGGCGAAGGGCCATTCCGAAGTGGTGGAGATACTGCTGGCCGCGGGCGCCCGCATCGACCTGCGGGATCACGCCGGCTCGACGCCCTTCGATGAGGCGCTGCGGTACAAGCACAGCCGGATTGTCGATCTGCTGATCGCCAAGGGGGCGAAGCTGGCTGGCGGCGAGGGCGCGCACCAGTTGCAGCAGGCCGTGCTGCGGGGCCAGACCGAACTGGTGACGCTGCTGCTCAACCGCGGGGTGAAGGCGAATGAGACCACTCCGGGAGGATCGACCCTGCTGCACGACGCGGCGCTGAAGGGCCACGTGGCGATTGTCGAGTTGCTGCTGAAGCATGGCGCGGCGCCGGATCAAAGGAATGGCGCGGGCGCCACTCCGCTGCATGACGCGGCGCTGGCCGGCCACGCCGGAGTGGCTCGTGTTCTGCTGGCCAGCGGAGCCGGCGTGAACGCGGCGGATACGGAGAGCGCCAACACCCCGCTGCACAATGCGGCCTCGTGGGGACGCACTGAGATGGTGGACCTGCTGCTGGCCGCGAAGGCGGACCGTGCGCGGGTGAACAAGGCGGGGCACACGGCCCGGGCACTGGCCGAATCGAACGGGCACGACGGGATCGCACGGCGTCTGGCCGCTCCGTGAAACGGCGGGCCGCGCCTGCTCGCTGCCGCGCTGGCCGGACGGCGTGGGAAGGTACCATGGAGGGAAATGTCCCAACGGCTTGAAACGCTCCGCTCGCTGGTGGAGCAGGACCCCACGAACGCCTTCACTCGCTACGGCCTGGCGATGGAGTTGAGCAACAGCGGCCAGTTGGAAGACGCGGTGGCCGAGTTCCGCGCGCTGCTGGCCCAGCACCCGGAGTACGTTGCCGGATACTATCATTGCGGCCGGGCCTGCGAGGCGCTGGGGCGCCGGGAGGATGCCCGCACCGTCTACACCGAAGGCGTGTCGATGGCGGACCGGCTGGGGAACGAACACGCCCGCGGCGAACTGGAGGCCGCACTCGGACTTCTGGCCTGAACTTTGGCCTAAGCTGGCCCTGCCATAATTGGAGTCACAACGGAGTTCACCATGCCCACTGTACGCCCCGCCCTGATGGACCATTTCCTGGAACGCGGATTCACGCGCCGGCAGATAGGCCGGCATATTGGCCAGCACATTGGAAAGCTCGCCGCCGGACTTTCGGTGGCCGGCGGCTTCCACGAAGCCGCCTTGGCGCAGATGTCGGTGATCCGGGGCCTGGCTCCCGATGTGGTGAAGATCAACGCCAACGAGAATCCGATGGGCCCGTGCCCGGAGGCGGCGGAGGCGATGTACAGCATGATCCGCCGCGGCGGACGCTACTGGTACGACGAAGGGCCGAACATGGCGCGGACGCTGGCCGAGGTGGAGGGCTTGAAGCCCGAGTACGTGGCTCCGTTCGCCGGGTCGAGCCTGCCGCTGCACCATGCGGTGCTGGCGTTCACTTCGCCCACCCGCAGCCTGGTGATCGCCGACCCGACGTACGAAGCGGCCATCCTGGCGGCGAAGTTCATGGGCGCCAGAACCCATGCCATCCCGCTGCTGAAGGACAAAGGCTACGCCCACGATATCCGCGGCATGCTGAAGGCGGATGCGAAGGCCGGGTTCTTCTACGTCTGCAACCCGAACAACCCGACGGGTACGCGGACGCCTCGCGCCGAGATCGAGTACCTGGTGAACAACAAGCCGGCGGGCAGCGTGGTGATGATCGACGAGGCGTACTTCCACCTGGCCGGGGACGAGAACTTCGTGGACCTGGTGAAGGCTGAGAAGGACGTGGTTCTGCTGCGGTCCTTTTCGAAGATCTTTGGGATGGCGGGGCTGCGCGCCGGCGCGGCGATCGGACGGCCGGACCTGCTGGAGAAGATCAACGACTTCAATGCGGGGGCTCTGCCGGTGACGGCGATGGTGGGCGCGAACGTGAGCCTGAGGACCAAGGGACTGGTGCCGGAGCGGCGCCGGCAGATGTCCGAGGTGCGCGACCACCTTTCCAACTGGCTCACTTCGAAGGGGCTGGTGGTGATTCCCTCGGTGAGCAACATGGTCATGGTGGACGTGAAGCGGCCGGCGCAGGGTGTGATCAGGGCGTTGTTCGACCGCAAGATTATCATCGGCCGTTTCTTCCCCGCGATGCCGACGCATGTGCGAATCTCGGTGGGTTCGCGCGAGGAGATCGACAAGTTCACGGCGGCGTTCAGCCAGGTGATGCAACTGGGGTAAGGAGTACACGGTATGCAGCGGCGGAGTTTTTCGACAGCAGTGGGCCTCACGGCCCTGGCGGCACAGCGCGTGGCGGGCGCCAACAACCGGGTGAACATCGCGCTGGTGGGCTGCGGCGGGCGCGGCCGTTATGTGGCGCGGCTGATGCGCGACAACCCCGATGTGGCCTACACCGCGGTGGCGGACGTGTATCGCAAGAACGTGGATGCGGCGCGCGAATGGGCGGGCGCCGACGCCAGGGGCTTCGGCGACTTCCGGAAACTGCTGGACCTGAAGGACGTGGACGCGGTGCACATCGCAACGCCGGACCACTGGCACGCCATTGCGAGCGTGCTGGCCTGCCAGGCGGGCAAGGATGTGTACGTCGAAAAACCCACCTCGCTCACGGTGCGGGAAGGC
Source organism: Acidobacteriota bacterium (assembly GCA_016870915.1). GTDB lineage: Bacteria > Acidobacteriota > Terriglobia > Bryobacterales > Bryobacteraceae > VFZY01. The sequence continues at coordinate 9,162 of VFZY01000227.1, forward strand.
CGGGTGATGGTGGAGGCGGCCCGGAAGCACAAGCGGATTGTGCAGGTGGGGACGCAGCACCGCTCCGCGCCGCACTTCATGAAGATTGCCCAGATGATTCAGGGCGGCGAGATTGGCAAAGTGACGTTCGTGCGGGTGTGGAACTACCTGAACATGGCGCCGAACGGTGTGGGCCGCAAGCCGGTGCAGGATCCGCCGGAGGGCCTGGACTGGGACATGTATCTTGGACCTTCCGCGAAGGTCCCCTTCAACCCGAACCGGTTCCTGGCCACCTACCGCTACTTCAGCGACTACTCCGGGGGCTTCATCGCCGATTTCGGCAACCATCGGCTGGACACGATGCAGCAGATCATGAACGTGAGCGCTCCGAAGACGATTTCGGCCGCCGGCGGGCGCTACGTGCTGCAGGATGACGGCGACGTGCCGGACTTCCAGACGGTGACCTACGAGTACGACGGCTTCGTTGTGACCTACGAGGGCAACAATCTGAACAGCCACGGGATGGGCGGGCGCACGCCGGGGCACAAATACTACAACCAGCGCGGCGAGTTCGACCAGCCGAACGGCATCGCGTTTTACGGCACCGAAGGGACGATTTTCGCCGAGCGCATCGGCTGGGAGACTTTCCCGGAGCCCCCGAGTCCACGCCGCCCGGCCGCACGGCAGGTGAAACGCGTGTTCGAGAATGCCGAGGAGCCGACACGGCTGCACACGGCGAACTTCGTGGAGTGCGTGCGGTCGCGCAGGACGCCGAACGCGGACATCGAGACCGGGCACCGCGGCACGTCGCTCGCGCTGCTGGGCAACATCGCGATGAAGACCGGCAAAAAGCTGCACTGGGACGCGGCGAAGGAGACGTTCACCGGAGCGCCTGACGCCAACGCCCTGCTGACAAGGAATCTGCGGAAGCCTTGGGACCTGATACGGCTGTAGGCATCCGGGGGCCGTTGAACAGCGCCGCCGCGTGACAGAAATAGCCATATCACCTCCTTCGAAAAGTTCCTGCAAAAAAACGTTGACTCAACCGCCTGCTCGTGTTACTGTCTTCAAGAGTACGAGTTCAGGCTTTCATGTTTTTTCCATTCCGCGCCGGACTGGTACGCCCGAAAATTCTTCACTTCGAGCGATCTTAAGAATGCTGTCATATCCTTCTCCCGTCTCCTCCGCTTCTGGGCTGGTTTAGGTATGGCTCTCAGACCCGTTTCCACAACAGTACGATTGACCGGGCCGCCGCACCGGCGGTTCGGCCGTGGCTGGAAGGTGCATCCGCGACAGGGTGCGCCCGGCGCGTGTCAACAACTTTGAGACACCCGGCATGGGAATTTACTGACGTTCCTCTCTGTCTGTTGGGCTGGTGTCGACCGGCTTGTTGATCCAAACCTCCGATGGCAGGGGCAAAGGCTT
>VFZY01000228.1 GCA_016870915.1 Acidobacteriota bacterium
CTCCTCCAGAGTCACGTAGCTGAACATCCCGGACTGCTGCTGATCGTCGCCGCGCATACAACAATCATCGCCCGAAATGTTCCGAGAGGGAATGGGCTCGATCAGGAGTTTTTCAACAAGTTCCTAGAGAACGCCCCGGGGGGAACAAACAAGAGGCGGCGCTACTTGTCCTGGATGGACTTGAGATGCTCGGAGAGCTGGCGCACACGGACCAGACCCAGATCCTGGTCGTTTTGAACGCGGCGGAACAGCGGTCCCCAAACCGGCATCTCAGCCGAGCCGTGGGGCCCGGTCGCGCCATGCAGCATCATCTTCTCGACGCGCTCGCGCGGGAAGACGCCGCGGTTGCCCTTGGCGAGCACGCGCAGATTCGGCACGCTGGCCTTCAGCGCGGGCGCGACGGGTCCGTCGCCCTTGCCCTCAGAGCCATGGCACGAAGCGCAGTAGGCCACGTAAAGATCCTTGCCGTCGAGCGACGCGATCAGCTTTCGCGGAGTCTTGGTCTGCGCACCCGCCGCCGCGGCGAGGATCAGGATCAGGAACCATCTGTTCATCTCCACCTCTCCTAGCCTGACTATACACCCACTCTGAGCGGTCTTTCGGATCCGCCCACGCCATAACCTCTCGCACACCATGCTTGAGTCCCCCCGGCGCCTACGCAACCCCAGCAGCATGCCACCGGCAGACATAAGCATCACGGTCGCGGGCTCGGGGACAGGCGCGAGCGTCGGATGGACGGAGAATAATCCGTATGTCTGATAGTCGGTTGGTACAGGCGGAAGAACAGTAAGATCAAGGCTGAAGACGTAGGTGCCGGATGGTCGCCGAATCTGAGCCCGAAGACTGCTGCGTCTATGGAGCGGTGCGCGTAGTACGCTCTCTGGCCGCACGCGTCCAGAAAACGTCGAAGCTGGTGAATGTCTCGACGCTCTTATCGTGGGTGAAGCTCCCGGTAGGCGTGGGTGAGCCAAAGGCGGCTTGCCTCCCTAATGACCAGTCTGCCATCGGCCAGCAGTGGCAAGCTGAGCTGTGAAAACGTGAACTCCCACGGAAACGGGATGATCTGAATCACGGGACCACTTGGCATTTGGCCCACCTCAAAGCCGTCGGCGTACACCGTTGCTAGTGGCAGTACTGGGCCTTTCGAGTTGCCGAACCCCCCTGACAGCGTGGCGCTGAGGATAGTTTCACCTTGGCCGAGTTGGAACGAGAACATACCCACGTGCCAAGGCACTGGTAACGCGGCAGGGGAACTGAACTCTGGCAGGATTAGGTCTATGGTTCGTGCACGAGCCGGAACGCAGACTGTCACCGCCCAGATCAATCCCCACAAACAGAAGGCGGCCACGGATTTCGCGCGCACCGGCAATGGTCGATTCCCATATCTCGGTAGAATGAAGCCCCGCGTTCCCGGTAGCCCGCCCGCCGCACGTGGTGTTCTAGCATTTCTGAGTTTCACAGTACTGCAACTCCTTTCATCTATAGATAGTACGTCAAATGGCTTCGGGAAAGTCCTGTTCTTACTTTCCTCCTGAAAGATCGAATCGAACTCGTCCGTGTGGTTCATGGAAACCGGGACCTTGACCGGCTTTTCATGGAAGGGTTCGCGCAATCTGACACTGCTGCTTGTTGTCGGATTGTCCTACCCTCGTCCGGTTGGACCTCGTTCTTCCATGGCTTCGCTCCTTTCCGGCAGATCGTTATCGCAAGGCTTCTTCTTCCGTCTTGTGCCTCCTGCAGGTGTGTCCTCCGGCAGGTAGTGTCTGACCCCAACAACGCATTGCTACCATGGGCAGTGAATGCGTCTTCAACCGGGCATGGCCCTCCTGTTCGACGTGGACGGCGTCATCATCGATTCGATGCCCCTGCACCGGGAATCGTGGAAAATCTACCTGGAACGGCACGGCATCCAACCAGGAGACATCGACGGCCGGATGCACGGAAAGCGGAATGACGAAATCGTTCCGGACTACTTCGGCGCCCACCTCTCACCGGACGAAGTCTTCCAACACGGCGCCCGCAAGGAAGCGCTCTATCGCGAAATGATGGCGGCGCGCTTTGAGCGCCACCTTGTACCCGGCGTGCGCGAATTCATCCGCGCCCTCACCGGAGCACCCCTCGGCGTCGGCTCCAACGCCGAATCCGAAAACGTCCGCTTCACCCTCCAGGGCGCCGGCCTCGAGCACTGCTTCGGCGCCATCGTCGATGGCCATCAGGTGGACCGGGGCAAGCCCCATCCCGACGTTTACCTCCGGGCCGCCGCTCTCCTCGACGTCGAACCCGCTCGCTGCGTCGTCTTCGAAGACTCAATGACCGGTGTCCACGCCGCCCTCGCCGCCGGAGCCCGGGTCGTGGGCGTCAACACCAATCGCACCGAACTCACCGGCGTCCACCTCGAAATCGCCGACTTCCACGATCCCCGCCTCCCCGCCTGGCTCCACAGTCAAGGCTGGCTCGCCGGCTAGCCCCCCACCTCGCCCTGCCATGTCGCCTTGACAGGGAACCGGCCCGTGTGAAAACATTTCCATTAGCATTCTGAGGACTCCGTGCGCATCCTTTTGTCCCTGTTCTTTCTCTCTGTTCTGGCCGCCGAAGAGGCGCCTGTCTTCAAGCCGCAGCACCGCCGCTGGTGGGCCATCCAACCGGTCACCTTGCCGGCCCCGCCCGCGCTCGATGCAGCCGGCGAACGCTGGGCGCGGAATGAGCTCGACCGCTTCGTCTACGCAAAGCTGCGCGAGAAGAACATCGCCCCCAGCCCGCCGGCGGACCGCGCCACTTATCTGCGGCGCGTGACGCTCGACCTTACCGGCGTGCCGCCCACCGCCGAAGAACTCCAGGCCTTCCTCGCCGACACCAAGCCGGATGCCGAGGAGCGGCTGGTGGCAAGGCTCCTGGCAAGTCCGCGCTATGGCGAGCGTTGGGGCCGCCACTGGCTGGACGTTGTGCGTTACGCCGATAGCGACGGATTCAAGCAGGATGACACGCGCCCCAACATGTGGCGCTACCGCGATTGGGTGATCCGGAGCCTCAATGAGGACAAGCCCTACAACCGGTTCGTTCGCGAGCAGATCGCGGCCGACGAGCTCTACCCCGGCGATACGCAGGCGCTACCGGGCCTCAGTTTCCTGCGGCTCTTCGAGGACGAGTTCAACCAGGCCAACATCCGCCTACGGCGCCAGGAATTACTCAATGACCTGACGGACAACACGGCCTACGCATTCATGGGCGTCACCCTCGGCTGTGCCCGCTGTCACGATCACAAATTCGATGCTCTGCTGCATCGCGACTACTACCGCTTTCAGTCCTTCTTCGCCAACCTGCGCATTGACGACGAGGCCACAACGGCCAGCCCCGCCGAGATCGCCGCCTACGACGCCGCAATGGCCCGTTATCGAACGGCCGCCAAACCCGTGCTCGACAGGATCGAAGCGCTCCTGATCGAACCGCGCGCGAAGTATCGCAAGGAGTACACCGAGCGATTCCCCCCTGAAGTCCAAACCGTCATCGGCAAGCCCGCCGCCGCCCGCACCCCGTACGACTGGCAGATCTATCACAAGGCGATCACGCAGGTCGAAGTGCCCGATAGCGACGTGGTCTCGAAGCGCGTCGACGCCGCGGGCAAGGTGAAGTACAAGGCGTTACTCGCCGAGCTTGATGCCTACAAGCACCTGCTGCCGGCGCCGCTGCCCCGTGTGCAGATCATGCGGGATCAGGCGCCCACCGCGCCGCCCACACACGTTCTTCGCGCGGGCGCCATCGACGCTCCGATGGACGAAGTGGCGCCCGGCTTTCTCAGCATCCTGGATGCCAAGCCCGCCGCCATCACGCCTCCCTCGGGGCTGCCATCCAGCGGACGGCGCACCGCCCTGGCGAACTGGCTGGCCGATGAACGCAATCCGCTCACCACGCGCGTCATCGTCAATCGCGTCTGGCACTATCACTTCGGCCGTGGCATTGTCGGCACTCTGAACGACTTCGGCGTGATGGGCGAACGCCCAAGCCACCGCGAACTGCTCGACTGGCTCACCGCCACCTTCACCGGCGCCGATGGTTGGAGCCTCAAGAAACTCCACACTCGCATTCTCCTCAGTGCAACGTACCGGCAAGCCTCCGCGTTCCGCGAAACCGCGGACCCGGACAACAAGCTCCTCTGGCGCTATCCGCGCCGCCGCCTGGAAGCCGAAGCCATTCGCGATTCCATGCTCTCGGTCTCCGGCCTGCTCGATCCCACGATGGGCGGTCCCGGTGTCTTTCCAGCCGTTCCCGCGGGCACCGAAATTCAGGAAGGCCGGCATTGGCGGAAGTCCACCGGACAGGCCGACGAGAATCGCCGAAGCGTCTACATTTTTGCCCGCCGCCTGGTGCGTTATCCCATGCTCGAAAGCTTCGACGCACCCCTCGCGTTTGAAAGCTGCGGACGCCGGCAGGAGACCGTCACCGCCGATCAGGCCCTGGAACTGATGAACGGCCAGGCCGCCGCGGGCTTCGCGCAAGCGCTGGCCCGGCGTGTTGCGAACGACGCGGGTCAAACGCCCGACTCCCTGGTCGAACGCGCCTACCGGCTCGCGCTCGGCCGCCAGCCCACCGGCGCCGAGTCCGCGCGAAGCCTCGCATTCCTCCAGCAAGGCGGGCCGCTCGAGGATCTCTGCCTCTCGCTGCTCTCCGCCAGCGAGTTCCTCTACATCGACTAGCCGCCATGATGAATCCCACCGAACTCACTCGCCGCTCGCTGTTGCGCGGAGCCGGCAGCGGACTCGGCGCGATGGCCATGGCCGCAATGCTCGCCGACGATGCAGCCGCCGCCAAGGTACACGATCCGGCCATCCCGAAGGCCCCCCATCATCCGCCCAAAGCCAAGGCCGTGATCTTCCTCTTCATGGAAGGCGCGCCCAGCCACATCGATCTGTTTGATCCCAAGCCCAGGCTCAACGAAATGGCTGGACAGCCGATGCCCGCCAGCTTCGGACGTCCCATCACGGCCATGGGCACGGCCAACAACACGCTGATGGGCAGTCCGCGGCAGTGGAAGCAGCACGGCCAGAGCGGCATCTGGATCAGCGAGCTCTATCCCCACATCGCCCGGCATGCGGATAAGCTCGCGGTCTTGCGCTCCTGTCAATCCGATGGCTTGAATCACGCCGGCGGCGTCGGCCAGATGAACACCGGAGACATCCTTTCAGGCCGCCCGAGCCTCGGCGCCTGGGTCACCTACGGCCTGGGCACGGCCAACCGGAACCTGCCCACATTCGTTAGCATGATCGACGAACGCGAGCCCTTCGGCAACGCCAAGAACTGGGGCTCCGGCTTCCTGCCCGCGGTCTATCAAGGGACGCTGTTTCGCCAGGGGCCGAATCCCATTCTGAATACCAGGCTTCGCGACGGCGTGACGGCTGACCGCCAGCGCGCGCAACTCGCCCTGCTCGACGCCCAGAATCGGGACTATGCCGCGCATCATCCGGACGATACCGCGCTCCAGGCTCGCCTGCGCTCCTTCGAACTTGCCTATGCCTTGCAGAAGTCCGGCCCCGAAGCAGTGGATCTGTCGCGGGAGACCGAAGCCACCAGGGAGATGTACGGCCTGAACCAGCCGGAAACGGCCGTCTTCGGCCGCAACTGCCTTCTGGGACGCCGCCTGGTGGAGCGCGGCGTGCGCTTCGTCGAGCTCTATTGCGGATCCGGCAGCGGCTGGGATGCGCACACCAATCTCGAAGGCAACCACAAGAAGTGGTGCAAAGCCTCCGATCAGCCCGTGGCCGCGTTGCTGCAGGATCTCGATCAGCGCGGCCTGCTCGACGAAACGCTCGTGATCTGGGGCGGCGAGTTCGGACGAACACCGTTCAACGAGAAGGGCGACGGCCGCGACCATAACCCGTGGGGGTTCTCAATGTTCTTCGCGGGCGGCGGCGTCAAGGGCGGCCAGACCATCGGCGCTACCGATGAAATCGGCCTGCGCGCCGTGGAGCGGCCGGCGCATGTGCACGACATCCACGCCTCCATCCTCTGGCTGCTAGGCCTCGACCATCTTCGGCTTACCTATCTCCACAACGGCCGCGCCGAACGGCCCACCATCGTCGCCGGCGAGCACATGGTCACCGAGCTCTGGGGCGGCTGAGTTGGCCACCATCGTCGATGTCGCCCGCCGCGCGGGCGTGAGCGTCGCCACCGTTTCCCGCGTGCTGAACGGCAGCGGCTACGCGGATCCGGCTACGCGCACCCGCGTCCAGCAAGCCGTGGCGGACCTGGGCTACCAGCGCAACATTCATTGGAGCCGGCTCAAGAGCCGGAGTTCGCGGACCATCCTCTTTCTGCTGGGCAACCGCGACGGCTTCAATCCCATGCACATGCGCCTGCTGATGGCCTGCGAACGCGTGTTTCAGGCCCATCGGTACGACCTGATCTTCGCCCGCCACGAGTATCCGGCCGCCGCGCGGCCGCCGGAGCTCGTTCTTCCGTCCGTTCTCCAGCAGAGCGGCGCCGTGGACGGCGTTGTGCTCGCGGGCGTGCACTATCCGAACCTGCTCGGTGTGCTCGAGAAGCGCAAGCTGCCCTACGCGCTGCTCGCCAATGATCTGCCTGGCCCAACGCCCCCCCACAACTGCATCCTCTACGACGACCGCACAGCCATGGACGAGGCCACGTGCTATCTGCAACGGCTCGGCCATCGGCGCATCGCCTATGTCGGCAACCGGACGCTGGTCTGGTTCGAGCGCCGCTTCCAGGGTTATCAGGCCGCCATGGAGCGGCACGCTTTGCCCACGAGCGGAGTCTTCGAAAACTGGACGCTGGCCAATCACGACTACGGCCAGCTTGCCGCCGCCCAACTCCTGAAAGAGAAACCGGCTCCCACGGCGATCATCGCCGGCAACGATGAACTCGCCGCGGGCGTGTGGAAGGAGCTCACCAAACGGCGCATTGCCATCCCCGGCCAGATCAGCCTGATGGGCGTCGGCGACCGCGTGGAGTACCTGGTTCTCGAACCGGCGCTCACGTCAATCTCCGTCTTCGCCGATCAACTGGGCGAGCGCCTGGCCACCATGTTACTAAGCCGGGTCGCCGGTCCCGGCGCCAGCGTACCCACGGAAACCCTTCCCTGCAAACTGATGGAGCGGGCATCCTGCGGCCCCCGCCCGGAACCGCGCGTGATGGCCTTGCGGATGAGTTCCTGAGCGTTCCGTCTACTGCCTTCTTCTGACGCGCGGCCCGATCCGTTCGAACGGGATCGCCTTGATCCCTGCCCGCCTCGCCTCTGCTCCCGGCCGGTACCCTGGCATCGCGTAAAGCTCTTCCCCGCCCACTAAGTTGTTGCCAATCTCGATCGATGTGGTCTCCGCGTTCTTCCGGATGTCCATCCAGCGGCCCCGGACGCAGATGTTGTTCACCACGATGTTCCCCTCCGGAGGAATCCCCTCGCCGCTGTCGTAGTACGGCTTCAGATTGATCAACCCCGGATACCGCCTTGCGTAGGGAGCCTCAAGGTAGTTCATCGCGAACAGCCGCTCCCGCATTGTCTTTTGCACCATGTCGCGCCACACCGTGCGCGTGTCCAGCCCGCGCGCATCCACATGGATCGCCGGGTCGCAGTCGATGAAGATGTTGCCATCCACAAGATGATCCCGCCCGCCTCCAATGAACACCGCTCGCGGCACGCGTTCGAAGATGTTGCCCACCACCGTCACCCCGCTCGCGCAGTCGTCCAGATAGATCCCCATGCTCCCCATGCCGACACCGCCTGTGTCGTGAAAGTAGTTGTGCCGCACCACCACGCCCCGCTCCGTCCAGTCCCGGCCCAGGTAGAACGCCCCCACGTCACCCGTCTCCAGGCACACCCGGTGGATCTCGTTGAACTCGATCATGTGGTCGTTTCCGGTCATCAGAATCGCGTTGTGAGGACCGTCATGAATCAGGTTGTGCGCCGCGCGCAGGCCCACGCCCTCCAGCCGTATGCCCGGCTGGTAGGTGCGCGTCCACTCCGCGATGTGATGAATGTGGTTGTCCGTCGCCTCATGTCCTGCCGCGGTGAGCGTCCGCCGGTCCCCTCCGGAAAGAAAGATCCCGCCATCGCCCGTCTGCGCCACCTCGCAGCCGCTCACCGCATGGTGATCGCCTCCCTCCACCGTCACCGCCACATTCCCCGTGTTGCGAATCAGGCAGTTTTCCACCCTCACATTCGACCCCCCGGCGATCTCAATCGCGTTGCCCCGCGCCGTCTCAAACGAGAAGCCCGCCAGTGTCAGGTTCCGCGCCCCGGCCACTTTCACCAAAGGTTCATCCAGCACCGACATCGAAATCGACGCCCCGCGCACTTCCGCCGGCGGCCACACATAGACCTGCCCCGCCTTGCGATCCACGTAGTACTCGCCGGGCGAATCCAACTCCTCCAGCACATTCAGAAAGAAGAACCGCTGGCCCGTACGAAACCCGTATTGGCCATGCGGCGCACGGGTGCGCACAACACCGGTTGCGCGGTCGAACGACTCGACCGCTTCATACGAGTTGGCCCAGTCCCAGGACCAGTATCCGTGCACCCACACATCCTCCACCGATGCCCATGCCCCAGGCTGTTCCCCGGTCCGGAAGCCGTACTCAAGCCGTCCATGCCGCCGCCCGTGATCATCGTCCACCGGGGCCGGGTCGGCGGGCGCCGCAATCCGCGCGAACCGGTCGTTCGGCCAGCGCGCCAGCGTCATTCTCTTACCGTTCCAGAACACCTCGCTGTGCGCGGGCGTACGCGGCCGGCCGAAGCCCCGCGGAGTGAGCGCCCCAAGCCGCGCGACCCCCAGCTTGCCCACATCGCACACCACCACTTTGCCCCGAGCCTCCGGCTTCAGCCGGGCATTCGATGCCGCCGTGAAACACCCCGCCGGCAACACCACGCCGCCTGAAACAGACACCGCGCCTTCCGCCCGCCACTCAACATTCGAATCCGCGGGGCCCAGTTCAAGCGCCCGCTGCCGGTTGTAAACCCCCGCCTGGACCACAATCGTAACCGGCCGCGCCGACTGCCGCGCTGCATCCCGAGCCCTTTCCAAGGTACGGAAGGGCGCGCCGGCGCCTCCGTTCGCCGCATCATCACCCCGGGGGGCGACATGCAGCGTGGTCTGGGCCAGTAGCACCGGCGCGCACAGCAGCGCGAGCGGACGGACGAACATGGCTTCATTGTGTCATCGGAGGGCAGCCTCCTGTTCAACTCCGCGCCGGTCAAACCGATAAGGAACTCGGGCGGACTCCGTTCGGATCTCCGCTTCATTGTCAACAAGGAGTGTGAACGATGGACGGCTCGATGGTTCGAATCATCTGCATGGTGGCCGGTGTGGCCCTTCTCGGCCTGATCATCATGCGGCGCAAGTCGCAGGACTCGGGAGACGAGTAGACCCCAGATTCCAGGAACGGGCGGCCGGCGGCCGGCTGGCGCCCGAGTGTGGGAGGTGGATTCCCACCAATCGCGAGCGCGGTGTGTGGCCGCGCCTGGCTGCCGGAGGGAGAGCGAGAAAGAGTGGGGTCCGCCCGTATGTTCACCGTTACAATGAGGTTCCTGGCCGCTGCCGCGCTGGTGGCGGCTCTTCCAGCCCTGGCCGCGCCGTTCGGCCACGTGGTGGCGATTGGGGGGCATGCGGCCGACCTGGCGCTGGATGAACTTCGCGGCGTCCTTTACATCGCCAATTTCACGGCCAACCGAGTCGACGTGATGACGCTGCGCGACAACGCCGTCAGGACCTCGATGAATGTAGCCTCGCAGCCCAGCTCTCTCTCCGTTTCGCCCGACGGCAAGTACCTGCTGATTGCTCACTACGGCGCCTTCGCTTCGCCGGCGCCCGCGCGCAACGGCCTTACGTTGATCGAACTGGCAACCAATACCCGCCAGTCGTTTGCGCTGAACGCCGCCCCGCTGGGCGTGGCGTTCGGATCCGACGGCCGTGCCCTTGTCGCCACTGCCACGGAGTTCCTTCACTTCGATCCCACCAACGGCACGGTCCGTGTGATCGACTCCGTCTCGAACGTCACTACAAAAACCATCCCGCAGCCTCCCGCCAGTTTTCCTCATCCCACATTTCCGTTTTGAGCCGCGCGTGCGAATCTCCTGGATGCTCGTCCGCATCAATATCGATAGGGGTTTGAAGGCAGCGAAGACCCCTGCGGAGGACAGCACCCAATGGGTGACAAACAAAACCAGCCCTTTCAGCTCTCGTTCAACGGCCTTCTCAAGATCGACTTCCAGGGATCGCGCGTTACTTCCGATGGTGGTCTGATCCTGGTGCGTGAGTTGGATGAACGGCTGGGCTTCGGTGCTCTCATTGCCCAACACCTGACTGACTCACGGCGCGGCAAGAATACCCAGCTTCCGCTGGCGGACCTACTGCGCCAGTCCGTCTACAGCCGGATTGCCGGCTACGAGGATGTCAACGATGCCGAGCGGCTCTCGCAGGATCCAACCTTCCGGCTGA
>VFZY01000229.1 GCA_016870915.1 Acidobacteriota bacterium
GGGAGAGGTGTCGAAAGAACTGCTGGAAACAGGCATGTTGTCAGTTTTCGTTTTTGTGCGATGGTCGAAAGAAGCCATCCGCAGGCACTGGCCCGCCCTCGGAAAGGGGATTCTGATCAAATCCGGCACGGGAGTGAGGCGTTGATGTACACTGTCGGGGTCCGGGAGACCCAAAATGGAAATCCCGGATAAAGAAGTAACTGATGAACCGGAACACCGGGTTGCCCACAAACCCGGCCTCAGTGATCCGCACCTCAGTGCCCCCCGCCACCGCCGTGATCTCGAACGTCCACGTCCCGCCGAACGGCAGATCCTCATCCGCAATCCGCGTCACAAGCCGGCCCGGAAACCGCGACTCCACCGTCTCCATCAGAATCGCGTCCCCGCTTTTCCAATGTTCGCGCCACCGGCGCCGTCCCTCCACCGGCGGCAGCTCTTCAATCCGCTCCAGGTCGCCGCGCCAGGGCTGCTGCACCGCCGCAACAGTCTCAAACACCCTTTCGGGCGACGCCCCCTCGCCCCCCGTCAAACGGACCATCCGAGTCGCCTTATGCTCCCGCGGCAGCAGCCATCCAGCAACAGTGACGCCCGCCACCACCACCAGCAACACCAACCCAACCAGCTTCAGCCACCGCATCGCGCTACACCAGAAGGTCGCGGATCACGGACCCGTGAATGTCCGTCAACCGGAAGTCCCGGCCCGCATGCCGGAATGTCAGCTTCGTGTGGTCGAAACCCAGGCAATGCAGGATCGTCGCGTGGAAATCGTGCACATGCACCGGTTTGTCCGCAATCCCCATCCCCGTCTCATCGCTCGCGCCATACACCATCCCCGCCTTCGCACCCCCGCCGGCAAGCCACGAACTGAAGACCTTGTTGTAGTGGCCCCGCCCATTCTTCCCTTCCAGCCACGGCGACCGTCCGAACTCCGTCGTCCAAACCACCAGCGTATCGTCCAGCATGCCGCGCGACTTCAAATCGCGAATCAACCCCGCGATCGGCCGGTCCACATTGCGCGCCAGCGAATTCATCCCCGTGATATCGCCGTGCACATCCCAGTTCCCCGATGACCCCGTGTCGATCAACTCCACGAACCGCACGCCGCGCTCCACCAGCCGGCGCGCCACCAGGCACTGCCATCCGAAGCCCGCCGTCTGCCCGCGCTCCAACCCATACAACTTGAGCGTGGCCTCCGATTCCTCCTGGAAATCGAACACCTGCGGCATCTCGCTCTGCATCCCCTGCGCGATCTCAAAGGCCGCAATCCGCGCCGCCAGCGCCGGGTCCGCCTGCCGCGCCTCCATATGCTTCCGGTTCATTCGCGCCAGCAGATCAAGTTCAAGGTGCTGCAAACCGCCCGTCGGCGACCGCCGCGCCAGATCCGCCACGGGCTCCGCGCCACCCACCACCCGAGTGCCGCTGTGCGCACCCGGCAGGAAATCCGAAGACCACACCTGGCTCCCCGCGTACGGCAGATACGGCGACAGCACCACGAACGAAGGCAGGTTCCGATTCTCCGTCCCCAGCCCGTAACTCACCCAGGACCCGATGCTCGGCCTCTTCACCGTCACCGACCCGGTATGAATCCCCATCGCCGCCTGGAAGTGATCATTGTGATCGCCATACAACGACCGCACCAGACACAGATCGTCCGCCACCTCCGCCATGTGCGGGAACAGGTCGCTCACCTCCACGCCGCTCTTCCCGCGCGGCTTGAAAGCCCACCCGCCGCCCAGCGCCGGACGGTCGCGCGCGAGCGTCTTCTTCTCCGCCGCCAGCTTCGCCAGCGCCGGCTTCGGATCGAACGTATCCACATGCGACACGCCGCCCGTCATGTAGAGAAAAATGACGCGCTTCGCCCGTCCATCGAAATGCGGCGCCCGCGGCGCCAACGGATCCGCCGAGGCCGCCTGAAGTTCGCTCAGCACGGCCGGCATCATCGTCGAACCGGCCACCAGGCTGCGAATCACGTGACGGCGGTTCATGGTCAGGTCTTGCATGTTCTCTAATCCACGTAGAAGAATTCGTTGCTCGCCACCAGCGTCCGCATCAGGCTGCCAAGAGCCGCGCGCCGCCGCTCCTCGGCCGGTGTCGCTTCGTTCAACTGAACAGCAGCCGCGGCCAGGAACCGCCCCGCCTCCGCCAACTCCGCCGCCGTCGCCTCGCGCGCGTAAAGCAGCCGGTACGCCAGCGCCACCGCTTCCCGGTCCGTCGTCCCCGCCAGCGCCGTCCGCACCGCCAGCGCGTCCGCCTGCTTGTGGACGAACTCGCTGTTCATGAAGTAGAGCGATTGCAGAGCGGTGGTGTTGGTGGCCCGCGATGCCGTGGTGTTGTTCGGGTCCGGCCCGTCAAACAACTCCAGGTACGGATGCCGCCGGAACCTCTGCTGCATCAGGTACACACTGCGCCGGTTCGTATCGAACTGCGCCAGGTCGCCCACAAACGGCCGGTGCTGCGTGAACGTGTAGGTGCCGCGAGGCGGAAACGGATGCGCGCCGCCCATCGACGAATCCAATTGCCCGCTCGCCGCCAGCAGCGTGTCCCGCACCTCCTCGGCCGCCAGCCGCCGCCGGTCAAACCGCCAGTAGGACGCATTCTTCGGGTCGCGAGTCAGATTCTCCGCATCCGCTCCAGAAGCCATCTGATACACCCGCGTCAACATCACCCGTTTGTGGAACTTCTTCAGTGACCAGCCATCCGCCACAAATCGCGACGCCAGATAATCCAGCAACTCGGGATGCGTGGGCCGCTCACCCCGCACACCGAAGTCGTTCGGCGAATCCACAAGGCCCCGCCCGAAGTGCCAAAGCCACAGCCGGTTCACCAGAACGCGCACCGTCAAAGGATTCTCCTTCGCCAGCAGCCAGTCCGCCAGCAGATCGCGCCCGCTCCCCTCATGCCCGGCCGGGAACGCCCCGCCGATCACCTGCGGAAAACCCCGCGGCACCTCCGGACCCTTCGCCTGCGGATCGCCCTTCAGCAGAATCCGAGCCTGCTGCGCCTTGCCATCCTGCACCGCGAACACCATCGGGATGTTCGGAAAATTCTGCCGCAGCCGCAGGAACTCCTCGGACGCCTTGTAGTACTCAAGCTGCTTTTCCGGCGGACCCGCCGGCGGTCCGGCGTCCTTCTTCACAATCCGGTGCAGGTCTTCCATCCGGTCCAGCGTCCGCTTCAACCGCCCCGCATCGGCCGAATCCAGCGGCGAGAAATGTTGAAGATACTGGTTGTGCTCCATCCCCGCATGGGCGTAGTTCGTGCTCTCGAAAATGCCCGTCAACGCGTAGTAGTCGCGGCTCGGAATCGCATCGAACTTGTGGTCATGGCAGCGCGCGCATCCCACCGAAAGACCCAGGAACACCTTGCCCAGGTTGTCCACCGTGTCGTCCACGGTCAGAAAGTGCTCGCTCATCGACTGGCCAAAGCGGCGCGACAACGCCACATACCCCGTCGCAACAATCTTCTCCCGCCGGTCCTCTTCATCGCGATGCTTCATCAGGTCGCCCGCAAGCTGCTCCCGGATGAACAGATCCATCGCCTTGCCTTCGCGGATAGACCGGATCACGTAGTTGCGGTACCGGTACAACTCCGGCACCGGAAAATCGGAGGCATCCCCCGCCGTGTCCGCATACCGCACCAGGTCCAGCCAATGGCGGCCCCAGTGTTCGCCGTAGGCCTGCGAATCGAGCAGCCGGTCCACCACGCGCTCAAACGCATCCGGCGAACGGTCCGCCAGAAACCGCCGCACATCGGCCGGAGCCGGCGGCAGCCCGGTCAAGTCGAACGTCGCCCGCCGCAACAGAGCCTCGCGCGCAGCCGGCCCAAGCGGCTTCAGCCCCTTCTCATCCAGCTTGGCCTTCACGAACCGGTCCACCTCGGTCCGGCTCCATTCCGGTGACGCAACCACCGGCGCAGCCGGGTCTCGCACCGGCTGATACGCCCAATGCCGCCGCGCCTTCTCCCAGTCGTAGGCCGCCTGCTCGGCCGGCGGCGCCGCGCCCGTCCGCGGATCGGGCGCTCCCATCTTGATCCACGTCTCGAACGCCCGCACCACCTCCGGAGCCAGCGGCCGGCCCGGCGGCATCTTCAGGTCCTTGCTCTTGTGCTGAATCGCCGTCAGCAGCACGCTGTCCTCAGGCTTGCCCGGCACAATGGCCGGAACACCGGACTTCCCGCCCCGCAGCATGCCCTCCTTCGAGTCCAGGAACAAACCGCCCAAAGCCTGCGGCTTCGAATCCCTGCTGTGGCAGGCGTAACACTGCGCGGCCAGCACGGGCCGGATGTTCTTTTCGAAGAAATCCGTCCCGTCATCAGCCTTCGCGGCCAGGGACAACAGCACCAGAAAAGGCATCGCGCGCATAGTGGCTTATGATCATGATATGACATGGCTGCGGCGTTGGCTCGCCCCATTGCTCCTGCCGGTACTGGCACTCGCGCAGGTGGATCTGGGCGACGTCCTGCCGGGCGCCGCTTCAGTTCGTGTGGCCGTCATCGGCGACTTCGGCTACAGCGGTTCAAACGGCGGCTTCGACAAGGTGGCCGCCGCCGTTAAAGCCGCGCACGCCTCCACGCCATTCGATCTCGGTCTCACCGTGGGCGACAACTTCTACCCGTCCGGCGTCCGCACCGGCGACGACACCCAGTGGACCCGGTTCTGGAAGCCCACCTACGGCGCGCTCGGCATCCGCTTTTACCCGTCGCTTGGCAATCACGACTATCAGGGCGACGCCGCCTATCAGGTGACCTACTCCGCCAAGGACCCCTCCTGGCGCATGCCCGCCCGCTACTACACCTTCGCCGCGGGCCCGGCCCGCTTCTACGCCCTCGACACCGACGAAGGCAAGAAGCGCTTTTTTCCCAAGCCATGGTCCGACACCCAACGCGACTGGCTTGCCGCCCAGTTCAAGGCCCACGCCGGCGTCAAATGGAAAATTGTCTAACGGCCACCATCCCATGTACTCCGACGGCCACCACGGCCCCGAAGAGCGCCTGCAACGCAAGCTCCTGCCCCTACTCACCGCGCACGGAGCCCACCTCATGGTCGCAGGCCATGAACACGACCTCCAGCACCACCTGGTCAACGGAATCCACTACCTCATCGCCGGCGGAGGCGGCAAGAATGTCCGGAAGGTCAGCGCCAAGACACCCAACACAAAGTTCGCCGAAGGCCGCCACGGCTTCCTCGAAATCGTCGCCGGCCCCACAAAGCTCGAGTTCCGCTTCCGAGGCACCGACGGCAAGGTCCTGCACGAAGGGGCCAGGCCCTGACGCTGCCGCCGCTACACCAGCTTGACGAACCGCTCGCCGTCCTTCAGCCACCGGCCCACCTTGCCCGGGTTTGGCTTGTAGACGTGCGGCAGTTTCTCAAGCATCGCGGGATCGCCGAGCTCGCGGAACAGGGGATCCCGGGGGTTGAAGCGGTTGAATGTGTAGATGCCGTCCACGCCCGCCTTCCAGGCCGCCAGGCCCTCGCCGCGCCACACCTCAAGGTTGGCCTGGGTGACGTAGAGCTCCTCGGCGGGCGTCGGGTCCGGCAGGCGCGATCCGCTCAGGCAGGCATAGACTTGAACGCCGTACTTGTGTCCAAGCGCGACAAAGTTCTCCCACGGCTCCAGGTGGAAGTAGCAGCTTCCCACCATCACATCGACCAGGCCCTGCTGGAGCCAGGCGGGCAGGTCGAGTCCGATGGCTCGGGCATAGCCCACCGAGTCCGGCACGCGCACCGATAGCAGCAGCGGCTTGTTTTTTCGGCGGCCCACCGAGTCCGCCATTTCGCGCACTCTGGCGACAAACGCCGTCATCAGGTCGCAATGCCGCTGGGTTACCGGGTCGCCCGTGAATTGGGGACGGAAGTAAGCCGGATGGCGGAAGAAGTCCAGCTCCAAACCGTCCACGTCGTAGTGCTCGGCGACGTCCCGCAAAATGCGGAAGGCCTTTTCCCGAACCTCTTCCTGTTCCCAATCAAGAGTGGACCAACGCGTTCCCACGTGAGGGAAAGTGTCTCCCTTCTTTCCCATCATCAGATGCGGGCGTTCCTGCTTCCACTTGGTGAGCAATGGCGGCAGATACGAGTCGTGGGTGTCGTTCATCCGCATTGTCCAGAACACCTCGATGCTGTGCTTGCGGCAAAACCCGGTGATGATCGACAGGGGGTCGGTGCCCCTCGCCAGGATCTCCGGCAGCAGAGTCTTTTCGCCCCTCTCGTACAGCATCCAGAATTCCGTATCCGGACTGCGGTGGGTGTAAAGGTTGAAACCGCCCGTGCAGTAGAAGATGGAGTCCACCTGCGATCCCACAAGAGGAGTGGTCCGGTTGGCGAGCAGTGCCTCTGCCGTGCCGTCGTTCTTCCCCAGATAGAAATCGCCGCCATCGTTGTTATAGATCATGCGGCGGCGCCGGCCGGCGGCCCGTTTCCGCTTCGTCTTCCAAGCGGCGTCGGCCGCGGCGAGCGGCATTTCCAGAAACGAACGGCGTAGCATGTTGATCCTCTCAACTAAAAGCGGTACTTGAGTGCAAACTGCACGTTGCGGCCTCCGGACCCTCCCAGAATTCTTCCGAAGTTCGGGTTGGTAACCGTCGTCACCGGGTTGCCCAGCACCATGTGGTTCAGGGAATTAAAGGCCTCCGCCCGCAATGTCACTTCGTGTCGCTCGGCAATGCGGAACGATTTGTGCAGCGCCGTGTCCAGCGTGAACGCACCGGGCCCTCGCAGTATGTTGTACCCGGCGTTGCCGAAACGCCTTTCGCGCCGCGGAGCGTTGTTGTCGAAGACCGCCCTGTTGAACCACGTCTGGGTCGCCTTGTCCCGGATGTAGATTGGCAGTCCGGCGATGAAGTCGGGCCGCTGTCCCGCCGGGCGGCGGTTGCCGACGAAATCGAGGCCCGCAAGTGGATTCAACGGCAGCCCCGACCGCGCGCCCATGATAGCCTGCACCTTCCACCCACCCAGCGCTTTCATCCAGCCGCTGCGTGGTGCAAAGGGCAAAGCATAGGACCATGTCGACGTAAAGAGATGATTGACGTCCCCCACCTTGGGGCCGTACGATCCGGCGATATTGAACGGGTCCTGCATCTGGCTGTCCTGGCTCCCGAGCGTGGTGTCGATCGAATGGTAAGCCAAGGTCTTGCTGAAGGTGTAGTAGGCAGCGGCGGTCAGCCCCCGCGCCAGGCGCTGATTCGCCGAGAACTGAAAAGCGTGATAAGTGGTGCGTCCGGCGTTTTCCCGATAGATGACATCGCCGATGTCGGGGCGCTGCCGCCGGCCGGCGGCGTCGAACTTGTTCACCTCGCGCGCCGCCCAAAGCTTCAGAGCGCGGCTGCCAACGTACGACCCCTGGATGGCTAGCGAACGGGTAGCCGCAAACTGCAGCGAGAGGTTCCACTGCCCGGCATACTCGTCGCGGCGGTTGAAGTCTGAGATCTGCCGCCCCAGCAGCACCGACTTCGGCAGCAGGTCCCGGTTGGCGATGATCCGGTCGGCAAACTGGTAGGGGAACGGAAAGCCGTAGAACGTGCCCGGCGGCACGTCGCTCGGCGCCAGATTGGTGTTGAGCGGCAGCAGCGGGTCGATGAAGCTCATGTCGGCGTACCACTGAATCACCGGTGGCATGTAGGTGATGCCGCCTCCGGCGCGCACGACGAAACGCTGCTTCCCGCCCGGATCCCACACCACACCCAGCCGCGGTGCGAAGTTGTTGGGGTCGGTCCGGTAGAGGCCCTCCTTGTTCGTGCCGAACGGGCCGTAGGGGTCTGAGCCCTTGATGTTGAAGGCGCCCACCAGGGGCGTGTAGTACTCGTATCGGATTCCCAGATTCACCTGCATGGTGCGGCGGACGCGCCACTCGTCCTGCAGGAAGAAGGCCGTTGTATAGGTGTCGAGCGGACGGCCAGGATTGCCGAAGAACAACTGCACATTGTTGGGCCTGTCGCCGATCAAATCGTCGAGCGTGTTGTACTGGTGGACCGGACGGCCGCCCTGCCGGTGGGTGCTGTTGATCTTGCGCACCTCGAAGCCTCCTTTGAAGGAATGCCGGTCGCGCGTCCAGCTCAGGTTGTTCACCAGCGAGATGCTGGTGTTAATCCACCAGATATTGTTGGCCCTCCGGTTCGAGAGCCCGGCCCCGGTCACGCTGATGTATCCCGGCAGCGCATCGGCTCCCGGGAAGGAACGGTTGATGTCCACCCGGTTGAAGCCAGCCCGGAACTCGTTGAAGAGGGTGGGGCCCAAGGTCCAACTATCCTGCAGCACGGCGCTGTCTCCGCGCAGCGGGAACACCAGCGAAGCCGCCACCCGGGGCAGGTTCGGAGTGCTCGCATCCTGGTGGTTCTTGTTGTAGCGCATGGCCAGACGGTGTTTCACGAAATGGATGTCGCCGCGCGACACGCTGGTATGTTCGTCTGACTTGCGCGCGTCGTTGCGGCGGTGCAATCCCACGTAGATGTTGCTGGTGGGCGTGAAGTCCGATGGAAGGTCTCTGAGGCTTTCGCGGATCGCCGGTGTGACCAGGGCGGACAGCGCCGGAGTGGGCACGTTGCCGGTAATCGTCACTGCCCGGCGCACTGCTGCGCCTTCGTAGTTCTGGAAGAAGAAAATCCGGTTACGCCGGATAGGTCCTCCGAGGTTACCGCCGAACTGGTTCCAGCGCAACGGCGGGCGGCGCAGGTTGGCCAGATTGGAAAAGAACGCGTTCGCGTCGAGTTTATCGTTTCGGAAGAACTCGAACAGCGTTCCATGAAACTGATTGCCTCCGCTCTTGGTGGTGAGGTTCAATACGCCTCCAAGCGCGCGCCCATATTCTGCCGAATAGGCATTGGTCGCTACTTTGAACTCCTCGATAGCCTCCACGCTTACGGTATTGATCAGGGACCCGGTGTCGCCCGCCCCGGCAGCCTGATCGCCCGCCGCTGAATTGTTCTCAATGAAGCTCATGTCCACGCCGTCCAT
Source organism: Acidobacteriota bacterium (assembly GCA_016870915.1). Taxonomy (GTDB): domain Bacteria; phylum Acidobacteriota; class Terriglobia; order Bryobacterales; family Bryobacteraceae; genus VFZY01. The sequence continues at coordinate 8,945 of VFZY01000229.1, forward strand.
CAGCAGGTTGTTCCCAAAGGCGGGTGATCCGTTGAACTCAATGCCGCCGCGCCCTCCCACGGCGGTGCTGGGGGCGGCCTGAACGCCTGCTTGCAGGCCTACCAGTTGCTGAAAATCCCGCGAATTCAGAGGCAGAGCCTCGATCTGCGCGGAACCGAGCACGCTGCCCAACTCGGTCGTCGTGGCGTTGACCAAAGGAGCGCCGGCCACCACCTCGACCGACTCGGTGATCTGCCCAAGAGCCAGTCGCAGGTCGACTCGAGGCCGCGTGCCCGAGTTGAGCGTAAACTCCTCGCTGCGCACGGGACGAAAGCCCGCGCTCTCGGCACGCAGCACATACCGCCCCGCGGGCAGCAACGGGAATTCGTAAAACCCGGCAGCGTTTGTAGCGGTCGTTGCCTCCACGTTGGTAGCGGCCCCGGTGGCGGATACCCGCGCTCCGCCGACAGCCGCCCCCGACGGATCCACGACGGTCCCCACAATCGAACCACCGGCGATCTGACCCGCCGCGGTCCTGACCAGAATCGCGGTAAAAACAGCAAGCGTGCGCAACTTCATCGGACACCCCCTCGGGCGTGCGGTCTCAACCATCTGTCACGACGGTTTCTCCTGATTTCAGGCCCTCCAGAATTCTTACTCCGGACGCCGAGGACTCGCCGGTTTTCACCCTTCGCTGCACAAACCGTCCCGCCTCTCCTTCCACCGGAACGAACACAATGGTCGACGCGCCGATGGTCTGCACGGCCTGCTTCGGCGCAACCGCGGCCCGCCCGGTCACGTTGGTGAACAGAACGTCCATGTACATGCCGAATCGAAGGCCAAAACCGGGATTGTCCAGAACAATGCGCACCTTCGCCGTTCGCGTTTGGGAATCAACCTGCGGATCGATGTAGCTGACTGCTCCCCGGTATGCGCGGCCGGCATAGGCGGGAGTAGTGATTGTCGCGGGTGAACCAACCCGAACAGCGGCAAAATTGTCTTCAAGAAGGTTCGCTTCCACCCATACGGAGGAGAGGTCGGTGACGGTGAGTAGATCCTGCGATGCGTTGACGACTTGGCCCAGGTTCACGCTACGCGCGGTCACCATGCCGTCGAGCGGAGAAGGGACTGCAATCGTGGTATCCGCCCGCTTGCCCGCCGCCACGTCCGAAATCTTTTCTTCCGTGAGGCCCAACAGCAGTAAGCGCTGGCGCGATTCCTCCACGTGCGCCGCGTGAACCTGGTGGCTCGCTTCAATCTCTTCCAGTTCCTGACGGCTCGCCGCGCCCAGGCGCACCAGTTCCTGTGTCCGCACAAGCTTTTTCTGTTCCACCTCTAGCTGCGCACCGTCGGCGATGAACTTCGTCTGCACCTCCGGCGCGTGTCAACAACTTTGAGACACCCGGCATGGGAATTTACTGACGTTCCTCTCTGTCTGTTGGGCTGGTGTCGACCGGCTTGTTGATCCAAACCTCCGATGGCAGGGGCAAAGGCTTGGGAGG
>VFZY01000230.1 GCA_016870915.1 Acidobacteriota bacterium
GAACGAGAGCTGAAAGGGCTGGTTTTGTTTGTCACCCATTGGGTGCTGTCCTCCGCAGGGGTCTTCGCTGCCTTCAAACCCCTATCGATATTGATGCGGACGAGCATCCAGGAGATTCGCACGCGCGGCTCAAAACGGAAATGTGGGATGAAGCGCCGCACTCTGTTGGGAGCATTCGCCGCCGCGGGGGCGATGGGACAGACGCGAAAGCCGAATCCACTTCGCGACGCGTGTGGATGTGCGCCGCAGTTGAAGCGCAGTGACGACACGCCCCCCGGTTCAAAGGCTTTCGCCAGCGTGGTGTCGAACCTCCGCATCACCGGGCTCAGGGTCTTCGGTGTGACCTTGCCTGAGCACCTGGGGCAGAACGACCGGCCGTATGTGTTCGTGAAGATCGAAACCAACCAGGGCGTTGTGGGTTGGGGCGAAGCCACGCTCGAAGGCAAAGCGGCCGCCGCGATGGCGTGCGTTCTCGACTTGAAAGACCTGTTGATCGGCAACGATCCGATGCAGGTGGAGCATCTGTACCAGTTGCTGTACGTGGGAAGCTTCTATCGAGGCGGTCCGGTGCTGGGGTCGGCGATCTCCGGAATCGATCAGGCTCTGTGGGATATTCGTGGCAAAGTCATGGGGCTGCCGGTCTATGAGTTGTTGGGGGGGGCCTGTCGATCCGCGCGGTATTCGCGGCTACTATCACGCTTCGGCGTGGACGGTGGAGCAGGCGCGCGAGATCGGTGCGAAGGCACGCGCGCAGGGTGTCACGGCGCTGAAGTTTCAGTTGCCGGAGCTGCTCGAGTGGGTGGAAACCAATGCGAAGATCAAGCGCGCCGTGCGTGCCCTCGAGATCTATCGCGAAGGTTTAGGTCCCGATATCGACTTCGCTGTCGATTTTCATGCGCGGCCCAGCCCCACCGTGGCGGCGATTCTGCTGCGGGAAATCGAACCGCTGCATCTGCTTTTTGCCGAGGAGATCTGTCCGCCGGAGAACATCCGCGCGATGCAGCGCGCGGTGCGCAAGGCGACGACGCCCATCGCCACCGGCGAGCGCCTCATTGCGGCTTACGGCTTGAGCGAAATCATCGACCTCGGCATTGTCGATATCCTGCAGCCGGACATTGCCCACGTCGGCGGAATCACGGCGCTGTGGAAGGTATCGGCGGCAGCCGACGCGGCCGGCATGAGGATGGCTCCGCACGCTTGTGAGGGCCCGATTGGCGGGATTGCGAGTTTGCACGTGGACGCAGCTTGTCCGAACATGCTGGCGCAGGAGATTTGCGGCGCTGTCGAGAGCGGCGAGCGCAATCAGATTTGGGAAGAGTTGCTCGGCTTCCCGGCGATGCGGATGGTGGGCGGGCGCTATCCCTTGCCGACGCGGCCCGGCTTGGGCTTCGATCTGAATGAGGGGGCGTTGAAGAAGTATCCGTTTAAGGGTACGCGGCCGTTCGTCACCGCGTTTCACGAGGACGGCGCAGTGGGTTCGATCTGAGTCTTGAAGAATGCCCGTGTTGAAGGGGGCACTGTTTTTCATCCCGCCTGTGCCCATCTGGCGGCACAGGTTGCGTGCTTCCATCGTCGGCAACGTCACAGGCAAGCCGGGCGCGGCTCTGGCCGGCGTAGAGGTGAAGGTGACCAACGAAGCGGTGCCGGGTTCACCGGGCGACACCGGCGCGGGCAGCCGTGCGAACGAGAGGGTTCGCGTGTCCGTGAGAGCTATTACAACCAATTAAGACTAATCGGTATTGTTCGATCTCTTCCAGAATGATCAAAGAAAATCCCAGCCGACAAGTTCTATCGAGTTCGTGATCCGAAGAACTTCTATGCGGCGATGAAAAGCGACGTCACCCTACTCCATGAACATAGGGCCTATCTATCCTTGACGACCATCGTCTTCTGCTGCCTCGATGCTTTGGCAGCTGGCCGAGGTAAGGCCACCAGCGGCAAGTTTAAGAATTTCGTATCACACCACTTTCCCGTCCTCGTTGATGACATCGAGAACGCTTGCGATCGCAGAGGAAGCGGAGCTGCGATTCTGTACGACGCCTTTCGCAACGGATTCGCGCATCTGCGCGCGCCGAAGATACGGTTTGCGATCGCTGAGGATCACGAACTAGACTCTCGGTGGGTTGGGTTCATTCAGGCCGATGAATCGGGCCGATTCCTGGCGCTCAACGTCGATCGCCTAACTCGGGAATTCCTGACCCTTGTCGATCGTCTTGAATCGGAGTCGTTGACTTGACGGATTGAATGATTCGTAGTTCGGATTGCCCGCTGCGACGGCCGGCCTCCGCGCGGGCTCGATCACAAGCACACGATGATGGGAACGGCAGATTCAGTTTACACTGAGGTTTGCTCTCTAATCTCATGAGCTACGCCGTTATCCTGGCGCTGGCGCTGTGCGGAGATCTCTTGGCACAACCGGGCGTACTCACGCCCAAGCTCCTGATTCAATACACGCGCGAGTGGAAGGGGGAGCGCTTCGCGGACGGACGGCCGAAAGTGTCCGGCTCGATTCTCGAGCGCATGAAAAACGTGACGCTCGAAGAAGCCTGGGCGCTTCTCAAGAATCAGGGGTACGTTCATCAATACGAAGATGGCTGGCTCGCCATTCATCCGGAGAAGGTGATCGTGGGCCGCGCGTTGACAGCGCAATGGCTGCCCGGACGCCCGGACCTGCACCGCGCCATTGTCGATCAAGGCAAGCTCGATCAACGGATCGGCGACCAGAATGCCTGGCCGGTTGACATGCTGCAGCCGGGAGATGTGTACGTCTGCGACCATTTCGGACTGAAGGAGAACGGTCCGTCGATTGGCGACAACGTCGGCAATGCGATCTACGCCCGCAGTGGCCTGGGCATCGTCTACGACGGCGCCGTGCGCGACATCAACGGTCTCAAGGACCTGGAGAATTTCGCTTCGCTGGTGCGCTCGTACGACCCCTCCCATCACTGGAGCAAGTTTGCGCCGGGCGAACGTCTGAACTCCACGATGGTCGGCATCAATACACCGATCCGGATCGGCAAGGCGACGGTGATGCCGGGTGATGTAGTGTTGGGCAGGAACGGCGGCGTGCTGTTTATCCCGCCGCAGTTTGCACAAGCCGTTGTGGAGTACTCCGAGATCACGCAACTGCGCGACAAGTTCGGGCATCAGCGGCTGCGCGAGAAGAAGTACACCGCGGGGCAGATCGATGCCGAATGGACCGAGCCGATCGAGACCGACTTCACGAACTGGCTAAGAGAGAACGTGGACAAACTGCCAGTGGCGAGGCCGCAAGTGCTGGAGATCATCGAGAAACGCACGCGGCGGTGACAGCGTTTTGGGTTCAGCGCCCTTCATCCAGGAGAGAAGCGAGCGCAGTTGTTGCTACCAATTTAGCGGAAGCAAAAAACCTGGATCCGCTCCTATGCCTATCGCAAAGCCGACTGCTACAGCGACTCGGCAAACGACTGCAATTCGCCAGCAGTTGCCACCAGGCCCTGGCGCGTGAGGATGGCCAGATACTGCTCAACGGCGTAGGGCGGATGAAGAAGCCTGGCGCGCACTTTGCGGACGGCACTACAAAATGCGTCTGGCGCCAAACTCAGGTGCCGGCGAAGAAATCGTCCGGATGTTGCGCCACCAGTTGAAAAGGAGCCAAAGCGGCGTCGGGGAAGTGATGGAGGTTCTGCGTCACGATCACATCACAGCGTCCGGCGATGGCCGCCGCGAGCACATGCCGGTCGCCGCGGTCTGGCAGAGAAAGCGAGGCGATCAACGGTTTGTAGCCCGTGACCAGACTGTCTCCCGCGGCCTCGTCCATCAGACTGCAAGTCCGCTCCAGCTTGGCCCGATCCCGCTCCGGCTGGTTTCGCAGCAACGCCTCGATCCACTCGCGATGAATGTCGGCGGACCACTTGGCGCGGAACACGTCCAGGACAGCCAGTTGCAAGAACAGGTCGCGCATTGGGGCGGGGTAAAGAATGTTGGCATCAAGCAGCGCGGTGCGTTGGCTCACCGCAAGTCGTAGCCCATGCCGTGCTCTTGCGCTTCCCGCGCGAGCTGATCGAGTACCTTCTCGCGCTGGCGGTCGATGCGGGCCTTGTAGGCCATCACGTCTTCCAATCGAACACGCCGGTGTTTGCCGACCTTATGATGAGGCAGGACGTTCTCTTCGAGCAACTTGATGAGAAACGGCCTCGAGACATTCAGCACGTCGGCCGCCTGGACTGTCGTCAATTCGGCGTTTCCCGGAATGAGCGTCACGCCGCGGCCGGCCGCCATCGCTTCGAGAATTTCCATGAGCAGGGCCACCGCGCCCGGCGGCAACTCGATCAGTTTCTCTTGCCCGGCCGCGCGGATGCCCAGTGTCAAAGGGCGCTTGCGCTTGACGTACGGGGAAAGCAGTTGACCGGACACGCGTGCCATGGCGGATTCCTTGGCGGAAGGCGGCAGTTGTCGATGGGTAGGCATGGTCACGGGCGGTCTCTTACCCTAAATCATAGCAGATGCATTATTTGCAATATATGCAGTAAACGAAAACGTGTGTATGTCGCGCACCCATAGACCCAGCCGGCGGAGAGAGAGGCCAAACATGCAAGAAAATGATGTTGACCGAAGTGCGTCACACAACTCTGAAAGCGACGTTGCGGCCTCCAGCCTTGATCCCACGAGATGCCATATAATGACCGGTGCCGAAGGAGATTGCCAATGAGTGAAATCACACGCCGCGGGTTCGCCGCCACGGCCGCTGCCGCCGCCGTCCCAGCCCCCATTCCAGCCAACGCCGCACGCCTGGAGCCCCTCAGCCCCGGCATCAAGATCTCCATGCAGGTGGCCGAAGACGTCACCGCCGAGGACCTCGACTGGATCAAGCAAATGGGCGTCGACTATCTCAACGTCCAGACCGGCAAGGGCCGCGGCACCTATGGCAACTTCATCTCCATCAGGAAGCGGATCGAAGACAAGGGCCTCAAGGTCTGGAACATCTCGAACAACGACAACCGGAACATTGAGGAAGTCACCCTCAACCTCCCCGGCCGCGACGCGAAGATCGAGTGGCTCAAGCAGTACATCCGGGACACAGGCAAGGCCGGCATCGGCTACATCACCTACGCCCACATGGCCAACGGCATCTGGTCCAGCGAACGTGAAACCACGCGCGGCGGAGCCCCGGCCCGCGCATTCAATCTGAAGACCGCCAAGGGTGTCTGGAACGGCAAAACCTACGAGGGGCCGCTCACCCACGGGCGCAAGTACTCAAAGGAAGAGCTCTGGGAGAACTACACCTACTTCATCAAGCAGATCGCGCCGGTTGCTGAAGAAGCGGGTGTGCGCATCGGCATCCACCCCGATGATCCGCCAGTGCCGGAACTGGGCGGCATCCCGCGCCACATCTTCGGAACCTACGACGGTTATGTGCGCGCGCTTGAGATTGCCAACTCGCCTGCCATCGGCGTCTGTCTCTGCTGCGGCACCTGGATGGAAGGCGGCAAGAGCACGGGCAAGGATGTCTATGAAGCCGTCCGCGGCTTTGCCAAGATGGGCAAGCTCTGGAAGATCCATTTCCGCAACGTCACCGCGCCCATTCCCTACTTTGTCGAGACCTTCATCGACAACGGCTATACCGACATGTACAAGCTGATGCGAACGCTTGTGGAAGTGGACTTCCGCGGCAACCTCATCGCGGACCACGTCCCTGCCATGTCTGGCAGCCGCCAGGCGGGCTGGGCCTACAGCATGGGCTACATCCGGGCTCTGCATCAAGCCGCGAAGGCGGAACTGAAGCGCGGCTGACGGCTATCGCTTGTACGGCACCGCGCCCGGCGAGCTCACCGGAATGCTCCACAGCGTTCCGCCGGCGGTGATGAACAGCGTCTTCAAGTCCGTGCCTCCGAAGGCGCAGTTGGTCACCTCATCCACCGGTATGCGAACCGTGTCCAGCAGCTTTCCTTCGGCAGACAGAATGTAAACCCCACCCGGAAAGCGGGTGGTCTCATACGGCGGCACGGCCTCGTTCCGGCCCGCCGCCACGTAGAGCCGTCCCTGCGTGTCCATCTTTACGCCATCGGGGCCGCGTCCATCCCGCCAGTCGAAAATCAGTTTTTTTGACGCCGTGTCCACGCCGCCATCCGTTCGCAGCGTGAAACGCCACAGCTTGCGCGCGCCGCCTTGCGTGTTGTTGTTGTTGTCCGCCACGTAGAGGAACTTGCCGTCCAACGAAACCAGCACCCCGTTGGCCCGTTCCACCTCCGGGCCCAGCACGCGGACCACGCGGCCCGGCGCGTCGATCCGATAGACGCCCTCCGTGGTCAGCTCCATCCCGTCGCGGGACCCATAGCGCGGGTCGGAAAAATACACCCGGCCCTGGCGGTCCATCGCAATGTCGTTGGGCGAATTGAACCGGCCGCCTTCGAACCGGTCGGCCAGCACCGTAATCGAGCCATCGGCCTCCGTGCGCGTCACGCGCCGGTTGCGTGGCTCGCAGGCGTTCAGTCTCAGTTGCGGGTCCCACAGCAGCCCGTTCGCTCCGTTCGGCGAGGACCGGAACATGGTCACGGCGCCCTGACGGTCACGGCGGTGAATGTGGCCGCCGCCGGTAAAGAACAGACCCTGTTCCGGATGCCAGGCCGGACCCTCACCCGCTGAGATCTGGCCCAGGGAAACGGGCTTCGCCCCGGGTGCGATAGGCGATTGCAGCAGCGTGGTGAGAAGGAGCAGCGTGGGTTGCACGCGGACATTGTAACGGCTTTGGCACCCCTACTGGGGATGGTATCCTCAGCATGTGAAGAAGTGGCTTCTGGCGGCTTGCGGAGTGGCATTGTTGGCGGCTGTGGCTGCCTGGACACCCTTGCGGCTGGGCGCCTACGTCGTGGTGGGACGCAGTCCGCACTGCCCGTTCCCCAACGCCATCCGAAGCGGCGAGAACCTCAAGGATCAGGTGCGTGTGAAGGATGAGATCCTCTACGCCAGCCGCGAGATTGCACGGGACGAACACTATGAGCAGTATGAAACCCCCATGGGGCGCTACTGGGTTTCCCACGGCAGCAAGTTCGTGCTTCCCTACAACCTCGCCGAACAGAAGCGCGGCATCTACGGCACCGGTCCGCGCGATGTCCAGCCCGGCGACATCGTGCTCGATTGCGGCGCCAACATCGGCGTTTTCACGCGGCACGCCCTGGAACGTGGAGCGGCCAAGGTCATCGCCATCGAACCGGCTCCCGAAAACATCGAATGCCTGCGGCGCAACTTCGCCTCTGAGATTGAGGCAGGCAAGGTGGTTGTCTACCCGAAAGGCGTCTGGGACAAGGATGACCGCATGACGCTTCACGTGGATCCGCACAATTCGGCCGCCGACAGCGTTCTCATCCAGCGCGAGGGGTCGCATGGTGTTGAGGTGCCGCTTACCACCATCGACAAACTCGCCGCCGAACTCAGCCTGGAACGCGTCAGCTTCATCAAGATGGATATCGAAGGCGCGGAGCCCAATGCCATCCGGGGCGGCGCGGGCGTCATCGCCAGGTTCAGGCCTCGCCTTGCGCTTTCCGCCTATCACGCGCCGGACCATCCTGTGGCCGTGCCGGCGGCCGTGCGCGCCGTGCGCGCCGACTACACCGTGGAGTGCGGACCTTGCGCGGAAGCAAACTACGGCGTCCGGCCCGATATTATCTACTTCTATTAGCCGCGGGTATCCTGGCCGGCTGCGCCCGGGGCCACCGCGTCTCTGGCTTGGTTCTCTCCGTGGATGATACCCGCCGCTCCATGCTGGTCTCCCACCGCGAGATTCCCGGCGTCATGCCCGCCATGGTGATGCCGTTTGAGGTGCGCGAAGCCGCAGTCTGGAATGATCTTCGTCCGGGCGCTCAAGTCGATTTCGAGCTCCAGACGCGCGGTGGCCGCGCCCTTGCCCGCCGGCTGCGCGTGAGCCGCCCCGCCACGTCCATTGAGGACGGCGGCGATCTCATCCGGATAGAACCGCCGGCCGAAGCTCTCGCCATTGGAAGCGAGGTGCCTCGCCTGGAGTTTGTCGATCAAACGGGAACCCCCTTCACTCTGGACAGCCTGCACGGCAGCGTCGCGGCGGTGAACTTCATCTACACCCGTTGCCCGCTCGCCGAAGTCTGTCCGCGGCTCTCGGCGAACTTCGCCAACATCCGCCGGCGATTCGCTGCGCGCCCGGACTTGGTGCTGGTCTCAATCACCCTGGACCCGGTCTACGACCGCCCGCCCGTCCTGGCGGAGTACGCCGGCCGGGTGCGCGCCCGGCCCGAACTGTGGCGCTTCCTCACCGGCTCCGAGGATCAGATCCGCCGAGCGGCGCGCCTCTTCGGGCTTGTATATTGGGCAGAGGAAGGCTCCGTTGTGCACACCTCGCGAACCGTCGTCATCGGACGCGGCGGACGTCTGGCCGCGATGATCGAGGGCTCAAACTACGGGGCGCGCCAGTTGGGCGACCTTCTGGAACGGGAACTGGAGAAGAACAAGTGAAACACTGTATTGCCGCGGGCCTGCTCGCCGCCGGTTTGGCCTCCGGCCAATCGAAACCAAAGGACCTTTGCGCGCCGCCGCCCAGCGCGCAGGCGCCCTCCCTGCCGGCCAAGATTCTCGCAGGCCAGGGAAAGATCGATTTCCCCATCACCACCTCAAACCCCAAGGCGCGCGAGTTCTTTGAACAGGGCGTGGCCCAGATGCACTCTTTCTGGGCGCGCGAAGCCGAGCGCAGCTTCCTGCAGGCCGCCGCGCTCGATCCGGAAGCGCCCATGCCCCATTGGGGCATCGCCATGGTGGCGGCCGGCGACTTCCGCCCCCGCTTCCAACTCGATTCGCAGATCGAAAAGTTCGGCAAGAGCACCATGAGCCGGTCGCCCCGCGCCGATGCCGCCGCAAAAGAAGCCCTGGAGTTGAGCGCCGTCCCCGGCAAGGCCACCGATCTTGAGAAGCTTTACATCGCAAGCGTCGCCGCCCGCCGGGACCCCGCGTCGAAAGATCCCGACCAAGGTTATATCGATGGACTCCGTGCCCTCGTGGCCAAGTACCCCGGCGAAGTGGAAGCGCGCAGCTATCTGGCGCTCCACCTGATGCGTGGCTTTGTTCTGCCTTCGAAGAAGTCCAAGGGCACCAGCATGGAATCCGCCCAGATCATCCGGCAGTTGTTGAAGGACGCGCCAAATCATGCCGGTGTGCACCACTACGCCATCCACGGGTTTGAAGGGTCAACGTTCGCCACGGACGCCTGGGAAAGCTGCCGCCGCTATGCCGAACTGGTTCCCAACATTCCTCATGCCCTGCACATGCCCGGTCATATCTACTCCCAGACCGGGCGGTGGCAGGACGCCATCAAGTCCTTCGCCGATGCGGCCGAGAACGAACTCGGGTACATGAAGGCGGACTCGCTCTACGGCTCCGGCCACCACGGGCACAACGTTCACTATCTCTCGGTGTCCTATTCGTTCTCCGGCAACTTCGACAAGGCCGTGGAAAAGGCCCGCCACCTGCTCTCCTATGTTGAGAATCCGCGTGAGGCCTCGCAGGTGGATAGCGTCTATAGCACCTGGCGGCAGGGCTGGTTCGCCCTGATGCGGGCCCTGGTGCAGCACGAAAAGTGGGACCTCATCCTCGACGGCTCAACGCTCCCGGTGACCGACAAGCCCCGCCTGAAGGCATGGCGTGCCTGGGCCGTGGGGATCGCCCATACCGCCCGGGGCGCTGCTGCCCCGGCCCGGCAGGAACTCGGGAACATGGAAGCCGCCACTGCCGAGTACGCCGCCAAGATGAAACTGCCGGAGCCCGAGGAACTGATCGCCGGCCGCGAGGAACTTCTGGGGCATATTCTCATCGCCGAAAAACAGGTGGACAAGGGGTTCAAGACCATCCAGGAAGCGGTGCGGAAGGAACGCGCACTGCTCTACGCGGAGCCGCCATGGTACCCGCGCCCCGCAGCCGAGTACGGCGGTGTGGTCGCACAGAGGCTCGGCAAGGGGTCCCTCGCCCGCAAGCTCTTCAAGGAGGCGCTGGAACAGTACCCGGCCAGCGCCCGTTCCGAGGCCGGGCTCCGCGGCGGCCCCGAAAAGACCGAGAGCGGCGGGCTCTAGCCCCGGGGGTTCCCATTCCAATCCAGGTGGCGGGTGGGTCGCTGGCCGGTTGCGCGGCGGCGCTGGCCGCCTTGCGGTCCGGCACGCCGGTCACCATTTATCCCACATTTCCGTTTTGAGCCGCGCGTGCGAATCTCCTGGATGCTCGTCCGCATCAATATCGATAGGGGTTTGAAGGCAGCGAAGACCCCTGCGGAGGACAGCACCCAATGGGTGACAAACAAAACCAGCCCTTTCAGCTCTCGTTC
>VFZY01000231.1 GCA_016870915.1 Acidobacteriota bacterium
GCACTGGCCCGCCCTCGGAAAGGGGATTCTGATCAAATCCGGCACGGGAGTGAGGCGTTGGTGTAGACTGTTGGGGTCCGGGAGACCCAAAATGGAAATCCCGGTTGAAACCATGGCGGGTGCGGGAGGTGCTACGGCTTTGGGTGGGAAACGGCGGCGGACAGCAGGAACTCGCCGACCGGCTGTTCTGGCAACTCGCCGGAAGCGCGGACCTTGCAGCCGTACTTGAAAAGTGGATTCAGGCCGGTGCGTCAGAAGTGGAGTTCTGGTCTGTTTCGAAGCCAGAAGAGTGCGGGCAGGCCTACAGCAAAACCACTCTCGCGGAGGACGAACTTTGGAGCCGCCACATACCCAACCCGCGCAGCCTGGTGCGTCTGGCGGCTAATCCCTTCCTGTTGACCATGCTGTTCAAGGTCTGGCGTTCCAGCAAGGGCGAGTTGCCGGCCAACCGCGGCGAGTTGTTCGGCCGGTTCATCGATTCGCTGCTGTGGCGCGAGGGCCTGCTGGAAGATCCCAACGCCCGGCGCCGCACGGCCGATGGCGGCCGGTTGCTTGCCGGTCTGACGGAACTGGCATGGCGGCTGCAGCGGGTCCGGATCGATGAGGGCAAGGGAGAGAGTGGCGACTTCGGCGTGTTGACGGTAACGTCGCGGGCGGCGGCCCTGGATGCCCTGGGTGATGAGCACCTGCTGAAGAAGGCAGTGGACGGGACGTTACTCGAAGGAGACGATGAAATCCGCTTCAGGCACCAACTGCTGCAGGAGTATTTCACGGCCCAGGCGTTGCAGGGGCGGATGCCAACCCTGGCGGCAGGCCAGTTGTGGCCGCCGGACCGGTGGTGGGAGCGGAGCGGCTGGGAAGAGGCGGCCGTCCTGCTGGCCGGTTTCCATCCAGCCGGCAATGCAGAAGTGATCCGCTGGCTGGCGAAGGCCCAGCCGGAGGTGGCTGCGCAGTGCCTGCTGCAATCGGGAGTGGAGCCGGCCGACAAGGAGAATCTGCTTGGCGAGTGGCAGAAGGCCTGGCTGCCGCTATTGACGGATGTCAAGAGGGAGCCAAGGCCGGAGGCGCGGGCGGCCATCGGGAGGGCGTTGGGCCGGTTGGGGTTGGACAACCGGAAGGGTGTGGGGGTGAGGGACGGGATCCCGGAAATTGATTGGGTGCCGGAAATTGACTCGGTGAAAGCGGAGCGGTTCTACATTTCGCGATACCTGGTGACAAACGCGCAGTACGACGCGTTTCTTCAGGCGGAGGATGGCTACGAGGACGATCGATGGTGGAAGGGGCTGACGGACCCGAATCGGGAACGCCGGCAGCCGTCCTGGAGCGAGGGGAACCACCCCCGCGAAACGGTGAGTTGGCACGAGGCGATGGCATTTTGTGCCTGGCTCTCACACAAGTTGGGATACGAGGTGCGGTTGCCGGCGGAGCACGAATGGGAACGGGCGGCGCGGGGGGCAGAGGGTCGCGAATACCCTTGGGGTGAGGGGTACAAGACCGGGTACGCAAATATCTACGAGATCTGGGAGCAGAAGGGTCGGCACTACCTGAGACGAACGAGCCCGGTTGGGATGTATCCTCAAGGGGCATCGCCCGAAGGCGTGTTGGACCTGGCGGGGAATGTGTGGGAGTGGTGCCTGAACGAGTACGAGAAGCCGGAGCGCACACAGCGAAGTGGAACAGGGTCTCGTGTGTTGCGCGGCGGGTCGTGGTACTACAATCATGTCAGCGCGCGCGCGGCGTTTCGCATTCACCCCCATCCGGACCTTCGTGTCTACCTCATTGGTTTTCGGTTGGTGTGCTCGGCCCCCATCCCCGCTGGCCGCTGAACCGCTGAACGCTGATCCCTGGGCCGCCGGCCCCTGTGGCCGCGCGCCAGCGCGGCCCGAAATTTTTTGACCCATCAGGGTTCCTATATCTCACATCAACCGTATTCGCCACCTGTACTCATTCCATTCGTCCCACAGGGGATCTTCCCAATCCGGCAGATGGCCGAATGGTTGGGCCTTGCCGCGCCTGATTTGCTCAGTGCGACTCATGGTGTTGCCTGCAGGATGCGAGGCAGATGCCGCTGGCCGGCCGGGCGTCAGGAGAAAAATTTCACCTGCAAGGCTGTAAGCACGGCCTCGCGTTGAGCTTGATCATTGCGCTTTCCGTTTGCGCCGTTGATCCTGGTTCAGTAGTAAAAACGCAGGCCGAACCGGATCTGGCGGGGTACGTTGACCTGGGCTGAGCCGGATGCGGCCGAAATCGGCCGAAGTGAAGGTGGCGGGGTCCGGCGAAGTCTTCCTCGCCATAGGAATTCCGCCGCCGTCTACGCCACCGCCGGTCTCATCCCCATGGAAAAAGCCCACGGCGCCCGTGTGGCCGAGACAAATCCCTCGCCGACGCCGTATTCTGAAAGTGTGGACTTGGCGTTTGCCGAACCCGCCGGTAAACTTCCGCCGCACCTGATCGAATGAAAATCTGCCACTTTGACCCCTTTTCCGGCATCGCCGGCGACATGACCGTCGGCGCGCTCCTCGACGCCGGAGCCGACCCTCAGGCCCTCACCGTCGGGCTTCAGTCTCTCGACACCGGGGCTACCTTCGAGATCGAGAAAACACGCCGCAAAGGAATGGCAGGAACCAAATTCCGCGTCCTCTTCCCGCCTCAGACCAGGCATCGCCACCTGAAGCACATCTTCGAGATTCTGGACCGCGGACAACTGCCGCCGCGCGCCCGCGATCGCGCCCGGGCTGTCTTCCAGAAGCTGGGCGAAGCCGAAGCGGCCGCCCATGGCATTCCCATTGAGAAGGTCCATTTCCATGAAGTGGGCGCGGTCGATTCCATCTGCGATATCGCCGGTGCCTGCCTCGCGCTGGAATTGCTGGACATTGACCGCGTGACCACCTCGCCCATCAATACGGGCAGCGGCACCGTCGGTACCGAACACGGCGTACTGCCCGTGCCCACGCCCGCCACCGCGGCCCTGCTCGCGGGCAGACCGGTCTACGCGTCGGGGCCTGCCATAGAGCTCACCACTCCCACCGGAGCGGCCCTTCTCGCCACGCTCGCCGATCACTTCGGGCCCATGCCGGCCCTGAGAATCAGCGCCGTCGGCTACGGGGCCGGCGATCGCGACTTTCCCGGCCAGGCCAACCTGCTCCGCGCCATCATTGGCGAACCCGGCACCGCTTCCGAAGCATCCGCTGTCGCCGTCATTGAAGCCAACATTGATGACACCAGCCCGCAGGTGCTGGGGTACGCCATGGACCGCCTCTTCGAGTTGGGCGCGCTCGACGTCACCCTGCAACCCCTTCTCATGAAGAAAAATCGCGCCGGCACTCTCCTGCGTGTCATCGCCAGGCCGGAAGAACGGGAGGCGCTCGCCGCCGCCATCCTGCGGGAGACCACCACGCTCGGTGTACGCATCCACGAAGCGCACCGGCGTGTTGAGGAACGAGCCTTCCACACAGTCTCCACCCCCTGGGGAGAGGTAAACATGAAGGTGGCCGCCGGCGGCGGGTTCGCGCCCGAATATGACGATTGCGTCCGTCTCGCGCGCCAGCATGGCGTACCCTTGAAGCAGGTGATCGCCGAGGCGAACTTCGCCTATCTGAAGAACCGCTCCGTCTAGAAGAATCGATGAAATACTACCTCACCGTTCCCATCTATTACGTCAACGCCGCCCCGCACATCGGCCATTTCTACACCACCATGGCCGCGGATCTCATCAAGCGCATGAAGACCATGCAGGGCTACGACGTGGTGCTTACCACCGGCAGCGACGAACACGGGCAGAACGTGGAACGCGCCGCGCGCAAGATCGGCAAGACCCCCGAGGACTACGCCACCGTCATCTCCGAGGAGTTCCGGCAACAGTGGATCTCAAGCGGCCTCGGCGTGGACCGCTTCATGCGCACCAGCGACCCGCGTCACCATCAAACCGTCCGATGGCTCTTCGACCGCTGCCGCCAGAACGGCTACATCTACAAGGGCACCTACACCGGCCAGTACTGCTTCAACTGCGAACTCTACGTGAACGAAGCCGGCCCCGGCGACCCCTGCCCCGACTGCAAGCGGCCCACCGAAACCATCACCGAGGACAACTACTTCTTCAAGCTCTCGGCGTTCCAGGACAAGCTCCTGGAACTCTACGAATCCCAGCCCGGCTTTATCCAGCCCGAAATCCGCCGCAACGAAGTGCTGGCCTTCGCCCGCAAAGGCTTGAACGACCTCTCAATCACCCGCACCTCCATCAAATGGGGCATCCCCGTTCCGGTGGAAGGCAGCCACGTGTTCTACGTCTGGTTCGACGCCCTCATCACCTACATGAGCGCCGTCGAAGGGGAGGACCGCTGGCCGGCGGACCTGCACCTCATCGGCAAGGAGATCGTCCGCTTCCACGCGGTCTACTGGCCCGCTTTCCTCATGGCCGCCGGACTTCCGCTGCCCAAGCGAGTCTTCGCCCACGGCTGGCTGCTGTTTGAAAACGACAAGATGAGTAAGTCGCGCGGCAACATCGTCCGCGCCACGCCCATCCAGAAGGTGATGGGCGCCGATGCCCTGCGCTACTTCCTGCTGCGGGAAGTGGTCTTTGGGCAGGACGGCAGCTTCAGCTACGACGCGCTGGTGGGCCGCTACAACTCCGACCTCGCCAATGGCCTGGGCAATCTGGTCAGCCGCACCCTCACCATGATCCGGCAGTATCGCGGAGGTGTCATTCCGCCGGGACCGGCCGACGCCGCCGTGGCCGCGGCCTCCGAGGCTGCCATCGCCGCAACCCTCGAAGCCTTCGAAAACTTCGAGTTCTCAAAGGGACTCGACGCCGTGTGGTCGTTGATCTCCGCGGCGGACCGCTTCATTGTCGAGTCCGCGCCATGGAAGCTGGCGAAGCAGACCGGGGACGAGGAACAGGCTCAGCTCAGCCGCATCCTCTATACCGCGGCCGACGTCGTACGCGTCGTGACGGCGCTTCTTACACCCGTCTTGCCCGAGTCCTCCGCCAGAATCTGGGAACAGTTGGGCATCGTGTCCCCGCCCGTGCTCAACGGTCTTGCGCCCGGCCAATTGGCTCCCGGGCAGCCCATCGGAACCATCCAGCCCATCTTTCCGCGGGCCGACGCCGCCACAGCCATCGATGCCATGCGCGCGGGCGAAGCGGAGGAACTGGCCCGGCAACAGGCTCTCCTCGGCCAGGCGCCGCCCAAGGCCGATCTGCCGCCGCCGGCGCCGCTCGAACCGCCCATCGCCATCGACGACTTCCTGAAGGTGGACATGCGCGTGGGCCAGGTGCTCTCGGCGGAACCGGTCAAGGGAGCGGACAAGCTGCTCCACCTGAAGATCGATATCGGCGAACCACAGCCCCGCACCATCGTGGCCGGGATTGCGCTGGCCTACAAGCCGGAACAGGTTGTGGGCCGCAAGGTGGCCATCGTGGCCAATCTGGCCCCACGGAAACTGCGCGGCATCGAGTCGCAAGGCATGATCATCGCGGCGTCTCTTGAAGGCGGATCGCCTGCCCTGGTCAGCTTCCTGGAAGAGGCCCCCGTGGGCGCCCGGCTGAAGTGATCGATTCCCACTGCCATCTCGACAATTCCCGGTTCGATGAAGATCGCGAGGCCGCGGTGGAGCGGGCCTTGGCCGCCGGTGTCACGCGCATGGTCGCCATCGGCACCGGCGAGGGCCCGCCGGACCTCGAAGCCGGCGTCCGCCTGGCGGAACGCTATGATGTGATGCTCGCCACCGTGGGCGTCCACCCCCACGACGCGGCGAAGGCTGACGGCGCCGTATGGGCCCGTCTGCCGGAACTGCTGCGGCATCCCAAGGTCATCGCCTTGGGCGAAATTGGCTTGGACTATCACTACAACTTCGCGCCGCCGGACGTACAGCGCGGCGTCTTCGCCAGCCAGATGGCCATCGCCCGCGAGGCCAACGCACCCATCGTCATCCACACGCGCGAAGCCTGGGACGACACCTTCGCAATGCTCGAGGAGCACTGGAGGCCCACCGGTCTCACCGGCATCTTCCACTGCTTTTCCGGCGGCCCCGCCGAACTCGCGCGCGCCGTCGATCTCGGTTTCTACATCAGTTTTTCGGGCGTCGTCACTTACCCGAAAGCGGTCGAACTCCACCAGGCCGCGCGCCTCGCCCCAGCCGATAGAATCCTCATTGAAACCGACGCCCCGTTCCTTGCGCCGGCGCCCCACCGCGGCAAACGAAACGAACCCGCGTTCCTTGCTCTTACCCTCGCCCGCTTGGCGGAACTCAGAAACGTTCCCGTCAGTCACCTGGCAAGGCTCACCACGGACAACTTCGAACGGTTTGCTTCCCTGCTCCACCCAGGGGTACACTAGAGCATTCCAATGGGTCTCGGCAAGCTCAGGCAATCGCTGACCGCGCGCGAAATCTTCGGCCTTGTGCAGGAGGATCTGAAGCGTGTCGAGGAACAGATCACCCTTGAGTCGGTCGGTTCCGTCGACGCGGTCACCGCCATCGCCCGCCATCTGCACGAAAGCGGAGGCAAGCGGATCCGGCCCATCCTGCTGCTGCTCGCCTGCCGGCTGTTCCGGGAACCCGGCACCGCCGCCATCCGTCTGGCCGCCGTCGTCGAAATGATTCACGCCGCTACCCTGGTGCACGACGATGTCATTGACGGCGCCACCACGCGCCGCGGACGTCCCTCCACCAATGCGCTCTGGGGAAATCAGACGTCGGTGCTGGCCGGCGACTGGCTCTACATGCAGGCCTTCCAGATGGCGCTGGGGGAACGCAATTTCCACATCCTGGATGTCCTGATCGCACTCACCCAGATGATGGTGGAGGGCGAACTGGTGCAGTTGGAGCGTCTGCGCCGCGTCGACGTCTCGGAGGCCGATTACATGGAGCTGGTCGATCGCAAGACCGCCAGCCTTTTCTCTGCCTGCGCCCGTCTGGGGGCGGTAACCGGCGGAGCAGGCGATGAGGCCGAGCAAAGACTCGCTGACTTCGCCTGGAACCTCGGCATGGCGTTCCAGCTCGTCGACGACATCCTTGACTTTACTTCCCGCGAGACCGTCCTCGGCAAGCCAGTGGGCAACGATCTTCGCGAAGGGAAAGTCACTCTGCCCCTGATCTATGCCCTCGACGGCGCCAGCCCCGAAGACCGGCGCATGGTCGAATGTGTGATCTCAGCCGGTAACTACAGCCGCGTGACGCTCGCTCAGATTCTGGACCTGATCGAGCGGCACCGTGGGTTCGACCGTGCCCGCGATCGCGCCAACCAGTTTGCGGACAAGGCCCGCAAGCTGATTACGTCGTTTCCCGAGTCGCCTTCGCAGAAAGCGCTCCTGTCAGTCACCGAACTGGTCACTGAACGGGAGTATTAGCCGCAAGCGCCGCAAGCGCGGATGTTGACGGCTGCGTGAACTCCTCCAGACGGCCCAGAATCAGGAACGCTTCTTCCCGGCTCTCCCCACACATCTCGGGCTCCGGGCGCAAAGTCGAGCAGACCCGCGGCCGGGAGGGGTGGCCGAACAGAAGACACCGGTTTTCCTCATCCAGTTGGACACAGCGCAACCCGGCCGGCTTCCCCGCCGGCATGCCGGGAATGGGCGTCGAGATGGAAGGAACAATACAGCACGCGCCGCAACCGGGCCGGCAGTCCATGCATCAAGTATCGCCGCTGAAGCCCGCGAACCGGGTGACGATGCGAACAGTGAATCCGATTCCGGGAGCCAAGGGCGATTTCACCACACCGTGTTCGATGTCCTGGATACAGGAGAGACAGGACGCACGGCCCAAGCTGTGAATGAGGCCGGCGGACGCATTATTGGCGATCCAACGGTGTGCTGAACGCCTTCCGCCAGATTTCGAACCCCATCGCGTCATCAACGAGATTCCAAACCAACCTTCTCGCGCTCTCCGCCGCCATGGCGGTGAGATCCGGAACCTCGCGGTTCGCGGCACCGAAGCCGCAACCGGCCGCGGCGTGAAATGGGTCACCTGGTCCAAAGACTCCTTGGGGGCCATCCACAATCAGACCCGCAGTGTCACCCAGTCCGTCACCAGGCCACGGAACTGCGCGCCACCGGCGTCCAGGCGCAAGCCACGGGTATCGGTGAACTCATCGAGGCGCTCAGCCACGGCCACACATCTCGGCGTGAGAACCCGGCCGGGCGAATCGCACTACTCCTTAGATGGGGTGTACTCCGGCCGTTGACGCGATTGTCATCCAGCTGATGGTCCCGCTGGCCTGCTGGATCGTGCTCAGCGGCCTGGATGACCTGTTCCTGGATGCTCTATTTCTTTTTAAGCGTTTTTTTAACAATAAGTTAGAGGCTGATCCGCCGCCGTCAACCACGGCTGGCCCGCACCCTCGAATCGCCATCTTCCTACCCCTCTGGCAGGAGAGCGAAGTGGTGGCCAGCGCCCTCGAACACAACATCTCCGTCATCCGTTACCGGGACTACGCCATCTTTGCGGGGGCCTATCCGAACGACGAGGCCACCGGCGCCGAAATCCGACGGGTGGCCGCCCGGCATCCCCATGTTCATCTGGCGATGGTCCCCCACCCGGGCCCCACCTCGAAGGCCGACTGCCTGAACGCGGTCCACCAAGCCATGCTCGCCCACGAGCAAGAGTCCGGCGAACGCTTCGACATCGTCCTTCTGCATGATGCGGAAGACCTGATCCACCCGGACTCCCTGCATTGGATCGGGCATGCCTCCGCATCCTATGACATGGTCCAGGTGCCCGTCCTCCCCATCAAAACCCCCTGGTATGAGTTGACCCACGGCGTCTACTGCGACGAGTTCGCCGAGTCCACCCTCAAGGACCTTCCACTCCGGCAAGCCCTCGGCGGGTTCGTTCCGTCGTGCGGAGTAGGAACCGGTCTGACGCGCAAGGCGTTGGGGGCGTTGGAGGCGGCTTATGGGGCGATTTTTGAGCCGGTCTGCCTCACCGAGGACTACGAGATCGGGTTTAAAATCAAGGATTTGGGGCTGCCCCAGGTGTTCCTTCCGCTGACGTTTACCGGGGGCGCACCGATGGCTACACGCGAGTATTTTCCCCGCAATCTGGCCTTTTCTATACGCCAAAAGAGCCGTTGGATCACGGGAATCGCGCTGCAGGGTTGGCAGAGGCACGGCTGGCGGACCACCTGGCGCCAGCGCTTCTGGTTCTGGCGCGACCGGAAGGGGCTGGCCGGGAACTTGCTGACGATGGCCGCCAACTCCGCCTTTCTGTACGGGCTATCTACCTGGATGCAAAGCCTTTGGCAGGGGTCGCCGTGGTGCCTGGGACAGACTACGCTCCAACACCCGGTGCTCGGCTGGCTGCTGGCGGCGGCAGCCCTGCCCCAGATTCCCCGGATCGGCATCCGGATTCTATGCACATCCAGCATCTACGGGCTGGGATTCGGTCTTCTGGCCCCCGTGCGGGTGGTGTGGGCCAACTGGGTGAATTTCCGCGCCACGTTCCGCGCGCTCTGGCAGTTCGCCTTGGCGCGGTTGGGGATGCGGAAGCTGGCCTGGTCAAAGACCAGCCACGCCTACCCCACGCGTGGGGCGCTGGCGCGGCACAAGCGCAACCTGAGCGATCTGCTGGTTGAACGTGGCGACATCGAGGTTCGAGTCCTGCGCGAAACGCTGGAAGACATGCCCGCTTTCGACCGGCTGGGTGACTATCTGGTCCGCAAGGGGATTCTTTCCGAAGATCAGCTCTATTCGGCGCTTGCGGCGCAGCAAGGAGTGGAATGGGGCCGTCTGAGCCCGGACGAGGTGGACCGCGGACTGGCCCGGACGCTGCCCCTGCGCATGATCCGCGATTGGAGCGTGCTTCCTTACAAGCTGGATGGCCGCCGGCTCTACGTTGCCAGTGCCGACCTTCCCTCAGACGAACTGCAGGAGGTGGTTCGGAGCACAACCGGCCTTGATGTCCAGTTCCGGCTGGTACCGCCACTCAACCTGGAAGAGTTGAAACGCGTGCTCCTATAGACCTGGGGTAACTGTTGGTTATATACCCACATTTCCGTTTTGAGCCGCGCGTGCGAATCTCCTGGATGCTCGTCCGCATCAATATCGATAGGGGTTTGAAGGCAGCGAAGACCCCTGCGGAGGACAGCACCCAATGGGTGACAAACAAAACCAGCCCTTTCAGCTCTCGTTCAACGGCCTTCTCAAGATCGACTTCCAGGGATCGCGCGTTACTTCCG
>VFZY01000232.1 GCA_016870915.1 Acidobacteriota bacterium
CTGGTCAAGCACGCCCGCTACTACTGGCTGATGTTGGCTGAGAGCCATCTGACGCGCCGGCTGTTCGGGAGCATGGTGCGGCGGATCGAGGCGCTGCCGGCGGGGTGAAGATCGGCCCGGAGAGGTGGAAATCTTGAGAGAAAGGAGGCTGGGAGGGAGAGGTGTCGAAAGAACTGCTGGAAACAGGCATGTTGTCAGTTTTCGTTTTTGTGCGATGGTCGAAAGAAGCCATCCGCAGGCACTGGCCCGCCCTCGGAAAGGGGATTCTGATCAAATCCGGCACGGGAGTGAGGCGTTGGTGTAGACTGTTGGGGTCCGGGAGACCCAAAATGGAAATCCCGGGTACACTCTCGAACCGGAGCCGAAAACGGAAATCCCGGGTAGAATCGTTCCAACTCGAGGCTTCGCGACGCGAGTAAGTCGATGTTGGGAGTGCGGTACTCGCTGCCGTGGAATCCAACGTCGGCCCAACCGAGGTCATCGGCGAGAATCACTACCACGTTGGGGTGCTGCCGCTTTGCGGCGAGCGGCGCGGCTGCAAGGCTTGCGAGGAACGTTCTGCGATCCATAGGCAGTTTAGTTTAGGCCGTGACCGGCGGCAGGCCCAGAAGGCGGGCCGCATTGCCGTTGTAGACCTTGCGCAGCAGGGCGTCCGGCAGCCCGAGGCCGTAGATGCGCCAGCGCCCTTGCGGCGGCACGGCGGCGGGCGCGTAGTCGAAGTATTCGTCTTCGGTTTCGAGGAAGCGGTAGTAGATTTCGTAGAGTTTTTCGCCGAAGACCTGCTGGGGATACTCGTCGCCGCGCGGCACGGCGTCGGTGCCGAACAGGACACGGTCCTGATACTTCTCGATGAAACGGCGGGAGGTGCGGGGCTGGCGGCCCAGTTCTCCGATGCGGGCACCGATTTCGACGTGCATGTTGGGGTGCGCATCCAGGCATTCGGCCACGTAGGCCAGGTTTTCCGAATTGGCGACATGGAGGCAGACGAACTGTGTCTTGGGATGGCGGCGGAGAACGCGGCGGCGGGCTTCCTGAAGCTCGCGATCGGAGGGGAAGTCGCGGCCGTGGAAGGACCAGTCGGGGTGGGCGTGCAGTTCCTCGTAGCGCTCGTTGTGGCGGTCGATGGGGAGGAAGAACGCTTCCGGGTCGGAGGTGTGGATGGCGACGGGCATCTTCAGGGCGCCGGCGGCTTCCCACATGGGATCGAAGCGCGGATCGTCGATTTTGACCAGCTTGCCGGCCTTCAGATTCTCACGCAGGTAGAGGCCCAGCGTCTTCAGCACCTTGATGCCGCGGGCCCCATCGCGATGCGCCTGCTCGATGGCGGCGGCCTGAAACTTCGGATAGCCCGGCTCCGGCGTCCGGGCCCACCAGGGTTCGGTGAAGGTGATGAAGCGGCCCGGGTGCGCGCGATCCCAGGCTTTGACGGTCTGAGCGACGCCGGCACCATAGCCGCCGGTGAGATTGACCATGGTGCGGATGTTCTTGCGGTTCATCACGGCCAGTACTTCGGCGGGAGGCGCGGTGGGTGTGACGCGCTGGCGGCCGTCCATGCCATCGCTCCAGGTGAGGTGCGAATGGAAGTCGATGACCGGAAACTTTGACCGCTCGAGGCGGGTTTCCTGAACATGCAACATGCTGCGCGGCACGAACTCCGGCAGGGTCAAGCCGGGCTGTTGGGCGCGGACGCCGGAAGCGGTGGCGCCGGCCGCCCACGCCAGCATAGAACGCCGTGTGATCATCACCCAACAATAGTAGCCGGAACGGGGGTAGCCGAACGGGTCCGGACCGGCTTGATACACTGCCCTCTGGTGCCCTTTTTCCGCCCGATTCTGCTGCTCGCGCCCTGGTTGACCGCCGTTGGAGGGCTTGCCCAGACCTGCCAATTCAACGTTCAGACGCGCACGTTCAATGTCAATGCGCCCGGGCAGAACCTGGGCATTCCGGTGACTGCTTCGCCTTCCAACTGCGCCACGCCGGCCAGCACGCAGGCGCAGTGGATCGTGCTGACGGGCCCGGCGGAGGGCACGGGGTCACGCACGGTGAGTTTCCGGGTGGACCCGAATCCGACCATCGCGCCGCGCACGGGAACAGTGACGCTGGCCGGCATCACGGTGACCATCAACCAAGCCGCGGATTGCGCTTTCGCCGTGAATCCCGCGGCGGTGAGCGTGCCGGCGTCGCCGCGCTTTCTGGGCGATTTCGCGGTGGCGTCCACCAACGGCCGCTGCATACGCAACGCGGTGGCGACGCAGCCATGGATCACGATCTCGCTGGGGCAGACGGGCACCGGCAGCGGCATTGTGGGCTATGCGATTGAGGCCAACAATACACCGAACGCACGTACCGGGTCCATTAACGTGGGCAATGCCAGCTTCACGGTGAACCAGGCGGCGCAGAACTGCAACTTCAATCTGAATCTGACCGGCAATACGTTCATCGAAGCGGGGGGCGGGACACGCACGGCCGCGCTCACGTCGAACTGCCAGTGGCAGGCGCAGGCGAGCGCGGAGTGGATCCGCACGAGTCCGGCTTCCGGGAACGCGGGTGGCACGCTGACGATCACGATCACGCCGAACACGACGCCGAGCCAGCGCAGCGGCACACTGACGATCGGCAATCAGACGCTGCGGTTCACGCAGGCGGCGGCGAACTGCAGCTATGCGATGGCGCCCGATGCGATGACGGTTCCGGCGGGGGGCGCGATGGCGCGCATGATCGCGCTGACCACCACGTGCGACTGGACGGCGAGTGCGTCCGCACCGTGGATCACACTAACGTCCGCGGCCAGCGGCACCGGGAGTGCGAGCCTTCAGTTCAGCGCCAGCGCGAACACGTTCGTTGAGCGCCGTAGCGCCACCATCACGGCTGGCGCGGCATCGGCGGCGATCACCCAGGAAGCGCCTGCCTGCACATTCTCATTGGGCGCGGCGCGGGCAGAGGCCGTTGCGGCGGGGGGCCCCGGCTCGGTGACCGTCACCAGTTCGTGCGACTGGCAGGCGAGTTCGGCCGTGCCGTGGATCACGATCAACTCGGGCCCCACGGGCAGCCGCAACGGCCAAGTGGCTTACACCGTGGCGCAGAATGCCAGCCCGGCGCCTCGCATCGGCATCCTCACCATCGGCGGCCAGAGCTTCACGGTGACCCAGGCAGCGGCGCCCTGCACCTACACCGTGATGCCCACGGCCTTCGACTTTCCTTCCGGCGGCGGCCAGGGGAGCGTGACGGTGACAACTGACCAGGCCTGCCAGGCGATGCCGGAAACCACCACATCGTGGATTCGCTTCGGCAGCCAGATCGCGGGCACGGGGCAGTTGCAGCAGGTGTTTCTTGTCGACGCGAATTCCTCCGCCGATGCCCGCACCGGCTCGTTTACCATCGGCGGCTCGACGGTGCAGGTACGGCAGAGTGGAACCACGGTGATCTTTACCGCGGCGGGCGTGGTGCATGGCGCGACTTTCCTGACCGGCGCGATTGCGCCCGGCGAGCTGCTGGCCATTTTTGGCACGGGGATTGGGCCCATGACGCCGGCGGGCTTGCAGACCACGCCGGACGGTCTGTTTGTCACCACGGTGGTGGCGGACACGCGCGTCCTGTTCGATGACATTCCCGCGCCCATCACGTTCGCCTCGAATAGCCAGACCAATGTGGTGGCGCCGTACGGCATCGCGGGTCGAGCCACGGTGCGGGCGGTGATCGAACATCGCGGCCAGCGTTCCGCGCCAGTCACGTTGAATGTGGCCGACGCCGCGCCCGGGCTGTTCAGCGCCGATTCGTCGGGGAAGGGTCCCGGGGCGATCCTGAACCAGGACAGTTCGCTGAATAGCGCATCGAATCGGGCCCGGCGGGGCAGCGTGGTGATTCTTTACGGCACCGGCGAGGGGGTGACAAATCCCGCCGCGGCCGACGGCGCCATCATCACGGGTGAGCCGCTGCCGAAGCCGGTGCTAGAGGTGAGGGTGACGATTGGCGGCCAGCCAGCCACGGTTGAGTATGCCGGGGCGGCGCCGACGCTGGTGGCGGGCGTGCTGCAGATCAACGCCGTGGTGCCTGAATCCATCACGCCGGGAGATGCGGTGCCGGTGGTGGTGACCGTTGGAGGCAAGACCAGCCAGCCGGGGCTCACCGTGGCGGTGGAGTGATCGAGTACGATGGTTTGCAATGTCGAAAAAGGCAAACCGGCGGGGATTTCTGGCTCTTGGCGCACTGGGAACGCTGGGATCCTGCGCGAAAAAGGCGGAAAAGCCGCCGAGCGATCTTGGCCCGGGCTCGCGAGCCGTGGGCGCGCCCTCACCACACGAAAAGCTGGAGCGAATCTTCAATTCACCCACGCCCGCCACGGGGTCTTCACGAACCCCTCTGCAGAGCCTGCATGGCGTGATCACGCCGGCGTCGCTGCACTTTGAAAGGCATCACGCCGGGGTGCCGGCCATTGATCCGGAAAAGCATGAGCTTCTGGTGCATGGCCTGGTGGAGCGCGAACTGATCTTCAGCGTGGCGGAGTTGAAACGGCTGCCATCGGTTTCCCGCGTCTATTTCGTGGAGTGCGCGGGCAATTCGGGTTCGGAATGGCGATCGCCCGCGCCCAGCGTGCAGCGCAGTCATGGCCTGGCCAGTTGCAGTGAGTGGACCGGCGTGCTGCTCAAAACCGTTCTGGAAGAGGCCGGCCTGAAGCCCGACGCGCGCTGGATCATCGCCGAGGGCGGAGACGCCTGCCTGATGGCCCGCAGCGTGCCGGTGTCGAAGTGCCTGGACGACGCAATGATCGCGTATGCGCAGAACGGCGAGGCGATCCGCCCAGAGCAGGGTTACCCCATCCGGCTGGTGCTGCCGGGTTGGGAGGGCAACATGCAGATCAAGTGGCTGCGCCGCCTGCATGCCACGCCCGACGCCATGCATTCGCGGGAGGAGACTTCGCACTACACGGACTTGCTGGCGGATGGAAAGGCTCGCCAGTTCACGTTCGAACTGGACGCCAAGAGCGTGATCACGCGGCCTTCGGGCGAGCAGCAACTGGCGGGCAAGGGATTTCATGAGATCTCGGGCCTGGCCTGGTCGGGGCGGGGCTTGATCACCAAGGTGGAGATCTCCACCGACGCCGGCAAGACCTGGCAAGCGGCGGAGCTTCAGGAGCCTCGCCATGCCAAGGCCTTCACACGTTTCCGGCTGCCGTGGAGCTGGGATGGCGCGGAGGTGACGATTCAATCACGGGCCACGGACGAAACCGGCTACGTTCAACCCACGCGGGAGGAGTTGACGGCGGCGCGCGGTGAGAACAGCCTGTACCACTACAACGGAATCAAAGTCTGGCGCATCGACGCCACAGGGAAGGTGTACGTTGCTTAAGCGGGTGTTGATGGCCGCGGCTGCCACCTGTGTGGTGTGGGCCGCCGATCGCAAGTTCCAAGTGGGCCGGACAGCCTCGCCCGCCGAGGTGTCGGCACGAGATTACTCAGTGGGCGCTGATGGCACGGGGCTGCCCGCCGGCAGCGGAACCGCCCAGACCGGGAAGCCACTCTACACCGCGCGGTGCGCCGAATGTCACGGTGAGCAGCTTCAAGGTGATGATAAGCGCGGCTATCCGGCGCTGGCCGGGGGCAAGGGCTCCATCGCAACGCCGAAGCCCGTCAAGACCGTGGGCAGTTTCTGGCCGTACGCGCCCGGGGTGTTCGACTACATTCGCCGCGCGATGCCTTACGACAATCCGCACACGCTGAAGAACGCCGAAGTGTACGCGATTACCGCTTACGTACTGGCAGTGAACGGCATCATCGGCGAGGCCGAACCGATGAACGAAAAGACCCTGCCGCGCGTGAAGATGCCCAATCGCGATGGCTTCACCGGAGACACTCGGCAGCAGAAGGGCCGCAAGCCGGGGCTGTAGAACTCAGGAACGCGGCAGAAAGCGCCGGATGAAGAGATCGTAAGCGCCGCCGCCCAGAATGCCGCCGAGGATGGGCCCGGCGATGGGCACCCAGAAGACACCGCTGCCATCGGTGAGGCCGTTGTTTTTGAAGCCAGCGACAACGGTCCACAGGCGGGGACCGAAGTCGCGCGCCGGGTTGATGGCGTAGCCGTGCATGCCGCCCATGCTCATGCCGATGGCCACCACCACCAGGCCCACCATGACGGGCTGCAGGTTGCCCGGCAGCTGATTGCGCTCATCGGTGATGGCGAAGATCAGGAAGAGCAGCATGGCCGTTCCCAGCACCTGATCGAAGAAGCCGGCAAACGGCTGCGCGGGGAAGGCGGGGAAGGTAGCGAAGACGCCGGCGGTGGTTTCAAGCGCGGGGTCCATGCGCAGGAACGCGGGCTGATAGTTGAAGTAGACAAGCGCGGCGCCGGCGAAGGCGCCCAGCACCTGCGCCACGGAGTATGGCGCCACCTTGCTCCACGGAAAATCGCGGAACAGAGCGAGGGTGATGGTGACGGCGGGATTCAGGTGAGCGCCGCTGACTCGCCCGGCGACATAGATGCCCATGACCACGGCGGCGCCCCAGGCCAGAGTGATGTTGGTGTAGCCGCCGCGAACCACTTCCCCGGGCACGCCGGTGCCGAACAGGACGGTCATCGCCACCACGCCGGTGCCGATCAGGATCAGGATCAAGGTGCCAAAAAACTCAGCCGCCAACTCCGCCATCAGATTGTTCTTCATAGAGAAGATGGAATTGTAGCACTGTGTTGGTTCAGCCTTGAAATGGAGAGAGGGCGCTCTTCGATAGCGAGCACAGCCGCAAAGACGGACACGGGACGGCAGCGTTGCCTGGACCGTGCCCGGCCTTTGCCGGCTGGCGAGCATTTCGCCCTTCGGGCGGGGATTTTCAAGGCATGACGGTCTACCAATCCGATATCGTTTCCTGGAGAAGTGCAGAGCGCCGCCGCGCTCCGTTCATCGTCTCGATGAGCCCGCCGGACTGCGTCAGGCGGAGGGAGCATCAGTAGGGCACCCCAGATCAGCAAGCCGGCGACTTCTCACTCATCTGATGTGCTGTAGACTTGGATCATGGAGCCAGCGACGGCGCGAATGGGCTGACCGTCCGCTGCTGTCGGTTTCGTCCGAGGCAAGACCCGGACCGGTTCCATCCAGGTCAGCCCAAACGAGAGTCAGCTGTACCCAACCCCTATCCGGGAGAAGAGAAAACATGTCAACTGAAGTCAAGTGCCCCTTCAGCCACGTCGCCGGCACCGGCCGAACCAACCGCGACTGGTGGCCGAACCAACTGCGGCTGGAACTGCTGCACCAGCATTCGGAGAAGTCCGACCCGATGGGCAGTAGCTTCGACTACGCCAAGGAATTCAAACGCCTCGACTATAAGGCACTCAAGAAGGACCTGGTCAAGCTGATGAGCGACTCGAAGGACTGGTGGCCAGCGGACTTCGGCCACTATGGGCCGCAGTTCATCCGAATGGCATGGCATGCTGCCGGAACATACCGCATCGTTGACGGCCGCGGTGGCGCCGGCCGGGGGCAACAGCGCTTCGCTCCTCTGAACAGCTGGCCCGACAACGTCAACATCGACAAGTCGCGACGCCTGCTCTGGCCGATCAAACAGAAGTACGGCCGCGCGATTTCCTGGGCCGACCTGCTGATCCTCGCCGGCAATGTTGCCCTGGAGTCCATGGGTTTCAGGACTTTCGGCTTCGGCGGCGGCCGCTCCGACGTCTGGGAGCCCGACGAGGACGTGAACTGGGGCGAGGAGATCAAGTGGCTGGGCGACGACAAGCGCTTCGGCGGTGAACGGGACCTGGGGCCGTTCGGCGCCACTCACATGGGCCTGATCTACGTTAATCCGGAAGGCCCGAACGCGAGCGGTGACTACATGGCCGCCGCGAAGGACA
Organism: Acidobacteriota bacterium; assembly: GCA_016870915.1. Classification (GTDB taxonomy): domain Bacteria; phylum Acidobacteriota; class Terriglobia; order Bryobacterales; family Bryobacteraceae; genus VFZY01. The sequence continues at coordinate 7,840 of VFZY01000232.1, forward strand.
TCCGCACCACCTTCAGCCGGATGGCGTTGAACGATGAGGAGACCGTCGCCCTCATCGCGGGCGGCCACACCTTCGGCAAGGCCCACGGCGCGGCGGCTGAATCCCATAAGGGCCCGGATCCGGAAGGCGCGCCGCTTGAAGCCCAGGGCTTGGGCTGGATGAGCGACTACGGCACGGGGCACGGCGCCGACACGATCTCGAGCGGCATCGAGGTGACCTGGACCAAGACCCCGGCACTATGGAGCAACAACTTCTTTGAGAACCTGTTCAATTACGAATGGGAGCTGACCAAGTCGCCGGCCGGCGCCAAACAGTGGGTGGCCAAGAATGGGCCGAAGGTCATTCCCGATGCACACATCCCCGGCAAGTTCCACAAGCCGACCATGCTGACCACGGACCTGACGATGCGTTTCGACCCGGAGTTCGGCAAGATTTCGCGCCGGTTCCTCGAGGATCCGCAGGCTTTCGCCGATGCGTTCGCCCGCGCCTGGTTCAAAATGACGCATCGTGACATGGGACCACGGTCACGCTACCTTGGACCCGAGGTCCCGAAGGAAGAGTTGATCTGGCAGGACCCGATTCCCAAGGTGGATCACAAGCTGGTTAGCGAAGCGGATGTTTCTGATCTGAAGAAGAACATCCTCGCCTCGAAGCTATCGGTGGCGCAGATGGTATCCACGGCGTGGGCGTCGGCTTCCACCTTCCGTGGCTCAGACAAGCGCGGCGGGGCGAACGGTGCGCGCATTCGGCTTGCTCCGCAGAGAAAGTGGGAAGTGAACCGGCCGGCGCAGCTGGCGAAGGTCCTGAAGACGCTGGAGGGCATCCAGGCCGCCTTCAACAAGAAGGCGAAGGGCGGCAAGAAGGTTTCACTCGCCGATCTGATCGTGCTGGCAGGTTGCGTGGGCGTCGAGCAGGCCGCGAAGAAGGCTGGCGTCACCATCAAGGTGCCGTTCCGCCCAGGCCGCATGGACGCGAGGCAGGATCAGACGGATGTCGAGTCCTTCTCTGTGCTGGAGCCGGCGGCCGACGGCTTCCGCAACTATGTGAAGGGCAAGCCGACGGCGGCTCCGGAGCAGTTGCTGATCGACAGGGCGCAACTACTGACTCTGACGGCGCCGGAGATGACGGTTCTGGTCGGCGGCATGCGCGTGCTGCGGACCAACACCGGCGGTTCCAAGCATGGGGTCTTCACCCGGAAGCCGGAGACGCTGACCAACGATTTCTTCGTCAACCTGCTCGACATGGGCACGGAGTGGAAGCCCGTATCGGACGCGAAGGACGTGTTCCAAGGGCTTGACCGCAAGACCGGCAAGCTGAAGTGGACTGGCACACGCGTCGATCTGGTCTTCGGATCGAATTCCCAACTCCGGGCGCTGGCCGAGGTGTATGCGAGCGCCGACGCGAAGGAGAAGTTCGTAAGGGACTTCGCGACGGCGTGGAGCAAAGTGATGAACCTCGACCGCTTCGATCTTGCATGATGGCGGCATGGAACCCCGTTGAGCACTGCTGACTGGAAGGGAGTAGACAGCTAACGTTCGGTTGCAGCGAACTCGCCGCGCGGCGAGTTCGCTGAACTGGAACGCCAAGCCAGGAAGCAGTGGCGACGACCGATCGTCTGAAGTTGAAGTGCGTTGTTTGATCTTGAGCGGATCGCCGTCTACTCTTCCGGAGCTTCAGATCTTCTGCCCGATCCCGATTCGATCATTGACCGCCGATGAGATCCGTTGCGAGCCGCCGAGGGACGGTTCTGTGGTCTGCACGGCAATGTGGCTAGGCGGGAGTTGCATCTGTTCTAACTCGCCTCCAGCGGCCGGGCACAATCGCGCGCGGCTTCCTGGCGCTACTCACACGGCGGAAGACGCTGCCGTGGGCGATTGCAGCGGCTTGCATCCCTTCGTCCAAGAGACCACGTACCCCGTCCGGCACGGGAAGGGTTCGAACATGACCAGCATTTCCGCGCAGGTCAACGATGGCCCAATGCCCTTCACCTTGCTGAAGGTGGCCGACCGCCAAGTTAGCCCGCTTTTCTCACGGCATCTGATCGCAGCCCAAACTGACGCCGCGGACAAGCTCGAAATGACTCGTGCGGATCCTCCGCGGGTGTCTCGGTCAGAAATTTGCGGCAAAATGGCTGCCGCATACCGTCGCTCGGAGCACCCGAAGGGTGAAAATGGGCCGTCCATACGCGCTTCTCCGGTCCGCTGCAAAAATGCGGAATGAATAAGTCCGGTGTTTGCTTCACGCAGTTTTTTCAGCAGCGCAGGTTCGCGTGAACTTG
>VFZY01000233.1 GCA_016870915.1 Acidobacteriota bacterium
ACAGGCATGTTGTCAGTTTTCGTTTTTGTGCGATGGTCGAAAGAAGCCATCCGCAGGCACTGGCCCGCCCTCGGAAAGGGGATTCTGATCAAATCCGGCACGGGAGTGAGGCGTTGGTGTATACTGTCGGGGTCCGGGAGACCCAAAATGGAAATCCCGGTTCATAGTGTCTCCTCCGCGTAGCGGTTCAGCGCCTGTTCGTCGATCGTCACTCCCAGGCCAGGCTTGTTGACCAGCGCGGCGAAGCCGTCCTGCGCGCGTTCAACCGCGCCGCCCAGGATCTCCGCGCGCATGGCGCGATCGCGTGCCGACGCCGGCAGCGGAACCTCTTGCGTATAAAAGTTCGTCAGAGCAGCACCTAGCTGGATGCCATGCATTGTGCCGACCGGACCGCCCGCGTGATGCGGGGCGACGGCGATGTAATGCGTCTCCGCAATCGCGGCAATGCGGCGGATCTTGTGCACGCTGTTGAGAGCGAGGCTAGGGCGAACCACGTCCACGCAGCCGAGCCGCAGCAGATTCTGAAAATCCGCGATGTTGGTGAGATCGCGCCCGATGCCGACCGGCACCGTCGTCTCCTCGGTCAGGCGGATGAGTGCATCCTGCGTGACGATTTTCGACGGCTCATCGAACCAGATCGGATGATCGCGTTCCACCGCGCGTGCGATGACGGCGGCATCGCCGGGCATCAGCGCCCCGGCACCGTCGAGCACCATTTCCACGTCTGCGCCGGCGAGGCGCTTGAAGTCGGCCATGCTCTTCTTCACAGAATCCACATAGGCCTGCAAACGCGACAGACTCTCCCGTGGCGGAACCGCAAGGGTAAACGCACGGAAGCCCCTCTGCTGCGCCTCACCGACTCCGCCCGGCGCGGGGAGCCCGCCGAGCAAGCGCACCTTGAAACGCACCGGCCCGCCGAGATAGCGATACAGCGGAACGTTGGCCGCCTTCGCCGAAAGATCCAACATTGCGTTATTCACCGCGGCCTCAAGCGCGGGCAACGAATTCAAGTGATGGCGCACAAACTCAACGGCAGTAGCGCGCCGTCCAATCACCGCACGCGCGCTCGCAAAGTCGGCGGACTGGATTTCGCCTCCTTCACCGTATCCGTTCGCGCCGCTCTGAGACGTGACACGCACAGCGGTGTATCGCCGGCCGGAATCCGGCTCTTTCAAGCGCCACGCTTTCAGGTTTGCGATGGCTAGCGGGCCCGTGGACGATGCGGCTTGAGCGAAAGGGGCAGGCAGCGGAATACGCCGGCGCATGTGAGACCTCCCAGAACCAGATCAGTATAACCGAGTCACCGGCTCCCGAGCGCCTTCCAGTTCCAGAGCGGGCGACGACGGAAGAAGCGGTGGGTTCCGAGGCGAATTGGGTATACTATCGAATCCGGCATTTCAATCGGGATTTCCATTAGGAGAGACACTATGCAGACACCAAAGATGACTCGCCGTGGCTTGCTTCAGTCCATGTTGTACGGACCGGCCGCGATGTTCAGCATGGAGGCGTTCAAGGCCCAGCGGTGCGACGCCGCGGCGGCCGTGGGTCCCGATGACAAGATCAAAGTGACCAAGATCGAGACCTTTGTCCTGAAAAACTCCTGGGTGTTCGTGAAGGTCTCCACGGATGCCGGCGTCACCGGGTGGGGCGAGATGCTCAAAGACGACGCCAAGGCTTGCGCCACGGGCGCGCTTGAGGTGAGCAACTATCTGGTGGGCCAGGACCCGCGCAAGGTGGGATTCCACTGGCAGGCGATCCATCGCGGTGCGTTCTACCGCGGCGGGCCGATCAAGACCGCCATCTCAAGCGGCATCGATCAGGCGCTGTGGGATATCACGGGCAAGTGCTACGGCGTGCCGGTCTATAAGCTGCTGGGCGGGCCGACCCGCGACCGCGTCCGGGTGTACGGAACACCGGACCCGAAGACCGGCGTGACTGCGATGAAGGTGGGTCCGCGGGGGTCCCGCGTGCCGTTCAAGTACGTGGAAGGGCCGAAGATGGTGGAAGAGGTGGCGGAGCGTTTTGGTGCGCTGCGCCAGAAGCACGGCAAGGGCGTCGATATCGGCATCGATTTCCATGGCGCGGTGCAGCCACCCACGGCGGGCCTGCTGATCAAGGCGCTGGAACCGCATCAACCGTTCTTCTACGAAGAGATCGTGCAGGCGCTCAATGTGGACGTGATGGCGGAACTTGCCAAGAAGACGCACATCCCGATCGCAACGGGCGAGCGCATCTTCACCAAGTGGGGCTTCCGCGAAATTCTGGAGAAGCGCGCCGCCGTGATTATGCAACCGGACGTGTGCTACGCGGGCGGCATCACGGAGTTGAAGATCATTGCGGGAATGGCGGAGGCGTACTATGCACCGCTGGCGCCGCACAATCCGAACGGCCCGTGTTCGCTTGCGGCCAGCTTGCAGGTGGCGGCGGCGGTCCCGAACTTCCTGATTCAGGAGCGCGGCGATGTCGAACACGAACTGCTGGCAAAGCCGCTGCCGCCGGTGGTGGACGGCCATCGCCCGCTGCTGACGGCGCCGGGGCTTGGCATCACCATCGACGAAGAGAAGCTGAAGTCGCAGGTGGGCGAGCCGCGGCCCTATAACACCGTCTACGATACCGATGACGGCTCTGTCATCGACTGGTAGGCGAACCGTTCCACGGGTGTGATGTGATATTGTCAGGACGAAGTCCTATGCTGATACCCGTGTGTCTTTTCGCGGCGGCCACCGCGCAGGCGAACCCGGCGCTCACTGGTCCGGTGCGTGTCGAGATTCTGGAAAACGTGCCGGCCAAGGATCCGTTGGACCTCTCGGCAGCTTCGGTCACTGAGATATACCAGGAGCCGGCGTTCGCTTTCGTTCGAACGCCCGTGAAGTTCTCGCCGAATGCGTTCGCGCTGGACCGGAGTTCGCCGTTCGTCCTGCGCGCCACCTATGAGCGATCGCTGCCGGGTGGGGCATACCGTTTCCGGATGCGTGCGCGCGGGCTGGCTGTTCTGAGCATTGACGGCAAGGAAGTGGCCCGAAGCAAGGCTCAGCCGGCGAACACGTCGGGCGATGATCCGGTGCCGCCGCCCCCGGTTCGGCTGGAGGGCAATCTGCGGCCCGCGCCCTATCCGCATCAAGACGTGCTGCACAGCGCGGAACTGGCGGCGGGACGGCACACCTTTGTGCTGACCGCGGTGATTGGCGGGAAGGGACTGTACCCATCGCCTGGCGAACTGGCGGTGAGTTTGAGCCGGGGCGAGGTGCTTGAGCGGCTGCTGGGACCGGACGATGCTCCATTTCTGACGGACTCCGATTGGGAGCGGCTGGCGGCGGCCATGGAAGCTCGCCACCGGGCGGCCGATGTCACGCGCCGCCGGGAAACGGGGAAGGAAGTGGCCGCGGCGTGGAAGGCACGGCATGAGCAGGTTCGGACAACGCTAGCGGCGCAGCCGGGCCCGGTGGCGCCCTCAACGCAGGCGCCGGTGTGGAATGCGATCGACCGGTTTGTCGGCGCGCGGCTTGACGCGGAAAAACTTACGCCCACCGGACTCACGAGCGATCTGGAGTTCCTGCGCCGCCTGACGCTGGACACAACCGGATTGATTCCCACACCGGCCGAGGTTCGGGGGTTTCTGGCCGATGCGCCCGCCAAGCGGCGGGGGAACGCGATTGCGCGGCTGCTCAAGAGCGATTCCTGGGCCGACCATTGGGTGAGCTACTGGCAGGATGTGCTGGCGGAGAACCCTGGTATTCTAAAGCCCGACTTGAACAATACGGGGCCTTTCCGGTGGTGGATGCACCAGAGCTTCACCGACGGCATCCCGTTTGACCGTTTCGCCGCGGAGTTGGTGAGCATGGACGGCAGCCTGCATCAGGGCGCGCCGGCGGCGTTTGCGCAGTCGACGCTGAACGATTCTCCGATGGCGGCCAAGGCAGACATCCTCGCCCAGGCGTTCCTTGGGCAGCGGATGGCTTGCGCGCGGTGCCATGACGCGCCATTCCATCCGTTCCGGCAGAAAGACCTGTTTAGCCTGGCGGGCATGCTGGCGGGCAAGGATCTGAGTGTTACCAAGACCAGCACGGTGCCGATGACGGAAGGAGCTCGCAAGCCGGCGGTGAATGTAACGCTCAAGCCCGGCGAACCGGTGGCACAGGCATGGCCATTTCCCAGCCTGGCAAGCCACGCCGACCCGAATCTTCCTTCGAAAGCCAGCCTGCTGTCGCGGGCGCAGGTGGCTGCGCTGATCATCGCGCCGGAAAACACACGTTTCGCTCAGGTGATTGTGAATCGAGTATGGAAGCGGTATCTGGGCACGGGCATTGTGGAGCCGGCCGATGACTGGTCCCGGGCCAAGCCGTCGAATGCGGAGTTATTGAATTATCTGGCGCGCGAGTTCGCGATGAACGGCTATGACCTGAAGCATCTGGCGCGCATGATCTTCGAATCGCATGCCTATCAGCGGAAGCCGGTGGAAGACCCGGCGGCGGAGATGGGCAAGCCGGTGAAGTACTTCGCCGGCCCGGCGCGGCGCAAGATGACGGCCGAGCAGCTTGTGGATTCCCTGCATGCGAGCGTAGGCAAGGATCTGAATGTTGAGGAGATGAATCTGAACCCGGTGGGCGACCGGCCGCCCACGCAGTTCCTGAACATGGGAAAGCCGGAGCGGTCCTGGCAGATGACGGCGCTGTCGAACGAGCGCGACCGGCCCGCGCTGGCGCTGCCGATCGCCCAGTCCGTTTCCGACGTTCTGACGACGTATGGCTGGCGGCAGAGCAGGCAGAACGCGGTGACTTCGCGGGACGACGCGGCGTCGCCGATGCAGACGCTGATTCTGGCGAACGGGATTCTGGGGACGCGGATCGCGCGGCTTTCCGATGACAGCTATTTCACTGGGCTGCTTCTGAAGGACATGCCGCTTTCAAGCGTCATCAATGAGATGTTCCTGCGGCTGCTGTCGCGGCCGGCGTCGGCGGAAGAGACGCGGATCTTCACCGCGCTGCTGAAGGACGGCTATGCGGGACGCCGGGTGGCGGGCGCGGCCAGCGTGGACAACGTACGGAAGTCCGATACGCGGGTGTCGTGGTCCAATCACCTGAGCGCGGAAGCGACGCTGATACGGATGGAGGAGGAAAAGAAACTCCGCATGGGGGATCAACCGACGGCGCGGCTGGCGGCACAGTTCCGGGAGAAGTTCGAGGACGCGCTGTGGAGCGTGGTGAACTCGCCTGAGTTTGTGGTGATTCCCTGAGGAGAGCGACGGCCATGAACATCACACGGCGCGAACTGATGCGCACGGCGGCGCTTACGCCGGGCGTGGCACTGGCGAACACCGGCGAGCCGATGCCCAAGGGCAAGGCCGACGCCTGCATCTTCCTCTGGCTGGGCGGCGGGGCGGCGCACATTGACACGTTCGACCCGAAACGGCGCGGGGACGGAAAGAAGGTGGCCGGATCCTACTACGATTCGATTCCGACCGCCGTGAGGGATGTGAAGCTCACCGAGCATCTGGCAGGCACGGCCAAGGTGCTGGACCGTTGCGCGCTGGTGCGCACGCTGAGCCACAACATTGTGAGCGAGCACGGGGCGGCCACGAACCTGGTGCATACGGGGCGCATGCCCAGCGGGACGATTCAATACCCGAGTATCGGGTCCATTGTGACCAGGGAGCTGGGCACGAAGTCCGACAAGGTACCGCCGTATGTGGTGATGGGCTATCCGAACATCGCGCGGGACCCCGGTTATCTGGGCGCCAAGTACGGCTACATTTACCTGACGCAGATCGAGACGGGGCCCAACGGTTTCATGCGGCCCCCGGATGTGGATCTGAATCGTGAGGACCGCCGCGAAACGCTGCTGGGGCAGATGCGCGACCTCTATGCCAAGCGGTATCCGGGCGACCAGACGGTGGCGTCGCAGGCGGCCATCAGCGCCACGGGTTTCCGGATGGCGGGGCCGGCGTTCCTGAATGTTTTCGATCTGGCGCGGGAATCGAAGACCTTGCGCGAATCGTATGGCGGCGAGTTCGGGCAGAGATGCCTGCTGGCGCGGCGGCTGGTGCAGGCCGGGGTTCGTTTCGTCGAAGTGTCCTTCAACCTGAACTTTCTAAACGGCACGGGCTGGGACACGCACAACGAGGGCCAGGTGAACCAGCATCTATTGATCCGGGACCTGGACCAGGCCTTTGCCACGCTGGTGGCCGACCTTGAGAAGAACAGGATGCTGGACTCCACGCTGGTTGTGATTGCCACCGAGTTCGGGCGTCCCGCCGCGTTCGACGCGGGCGGTGGACGCGGCCACCACGCGGAAGTGTTCAGCGCCGTTCTGGCCGGCGGCGGATTGCGCACGGGGCAGGCCATTGGCACCACGGATGAGCTGGGCATGAAGGCAGTGGACCGCAAAATCAGCGTTCCGGACCTTCACGCGACCATTCACTGCGCGCTGGGCATCGACCCGGGCAAGAATCTGTTCGCTGGCGAGCGCCCGGTGCCCATCACGGACAAGGGCGTGCCGGTTCGCGAACTGTTCGTGTAGACGGCGATGAAGATTCGGGCGATTGAAACGATCCCGGTCCGTCTGGCCATCAATCCGATGCTGGCGATCAGAGCCCGGGCGGGGTTGCACTTTGACAGCACGTTCGTGTTGGTGAAGGTGCACACGGACGAAGGGATCACGGGGCTGGGCGAGGTTTCGGCCACACCGCGATGGAGCGGCGAAGATCATGCAACGGCGGTGCGGCTGATCAGCGAGTACTTCGCGCCTGCGCTTACCGGCGAGGATCCCACGTCGATCGACCGGGCGGTGGCCCGGATGCACGCGGTGGCGGTGGGCAATCCGTTCACGAAGGCGGGCATTGAGATGGCTTTGTGGGATATCGCCGGCAAGGCAGCCGGGGTACCCGTCTACAAGCTGTTTGGCGGGCCGGTTCGGGATTCGGTGACGACGAAGTGGTCGGTGTCGGGCCTGGCCCCGGACCGGGCGGCGTCGATCGCGGAATGGGCGTTGGGGCGCGGCTTCCGGGCGATGAAGGTGAAGGTGGGGATCGACCGGGCGGAAGATATCGAACGGGTGCGGGCGGTACGCGGGGTGGTGGGCGCGGGATTCAAGCTGGGCGCGGATGCAAATGGGGCGTGGCGGCCGGCGGTGGCGATCGACATGGTGCGGCGGCTCACGGCGTTTGACATCGCGTTCGCGGAGCAGCCCGTGCCGCCCGGCGACGTGAACTGGCTGGCGGATGTGCGGCGGAACGTGACCGTGCCCGTGATGGCCGATGAGAGCGTGTTTTCGCCGCAGGAGGCTATCTCAATCATCCGGGCTTCGGCGGCGGATGTGTTGTCGGTGTATGTGGGGAAGGCGGGCGGAATCGCGGCGGCGCGGCAGATCGCGCTGATTGCGGAGGCGGCTGGGTTGACGTGCACCATCGGCAGCAATCTGGAGATGGGGATTGCGACGGCGGCGATGATTCATCTGGGGATGTCCACGACAGGGATTGGCGCCGAGGAGTTTCCCTGCGACATCATCGGCCCGCTTTACTACGAGGATGGCATCCTGGCGGAGCCTCTGGATCTGGCGGACGGCCGGGCGGTTGCACCGGCGCGGCCCGGGCTGGGCGTGGACTTGGACGAAGCAAGAGTGGCTCGGTATCGCGTTCAGTAGCCGGCGTCAGTAACTGACCTGCAGTTGGAGCCGGAGCAGACTGCCCCGCTGCTGGTTGGCCGGCAGGCGCAGATCCTCAAACGTCCGGTTGCCATGGACGAATTCAGCGGTCCATTCCAGGAACGGATTAGGCTGCCATTCAAGGCCTGCCTCGACGCTGCGCACCAGATACTTCCTTGCATCGAGTTCATACTTCTTGCCGCCCGAATAGTACTGATAGCGGAGATATGGAGTGAGGAAAGCACTCTCGGAGACACGGCGCCGGTAGCTGAGGATGCCATAGCCGCCGTGGAGGCCCCGTTGACGGATCAGGCGGAGGGCGGGATCGAACGCGGGCCCGGTGCCGGTGTTGTATTCGGCCTGGAATCCGAATGGCTGCGGGTAAAGCACGAACGTGGCGGCCACGCGGCGGTCCCTGAAATTGACGGGGCCGGCGATGTTGGGCGAGCGTTGATCGGGTGTGACGGCGTAGCGGCCAGTCATGACTTGAACGCCGGCTTCGACGATCTGGCCGTTCGCTAGTTGGACTGGATAAGACGCGCGGCCGACGATGTGCATGTTGTTGTTGCCTTCGGGGCGGTTGTTGGTCTGGCCGTTGTAGACGCCAACACCGAGCACGCCGTAGTCGCCCGAACCCTTCAAGCCGGAACTCACCAAGTGAGCAAACTGCTTGCGTGTGGCCGCGGGCGCCCAGTAGAACATGGCGCCAAGATCGCGTTCATTGAGGGCGGCGGAGTTGATGGCATCGCTGCGGTCAAGAGGCAGGCGGTTCTGGCTGGATTGGAGGTTGTCAAAACCGAACGGCACTTTCGACTGGCCGAAGCGGAAGCGGAACTCTTTCTTGCGGTCGAGGGCGACGTCGAAGTAGAGGTCGCGAATCTGGCCGAAATGCAGTTGCGTAGCCGTGGAGGCGAAGTCGGGCTGGAAGTAGATGAAGACGCGATCATTGACATCGCCGGAAAGGATGAAGCGGGCGCGCCGTATGAGAACGTTGTTGCCACCGCCGATGGAGCGGTCGCACTGTTCGCAGATGAGACGTGAATTGGTGGTGGCCAACCGGTTGGTGCGTATCTGGGTGTAGCCGCGCAGGCTGTACTTCTCAAACCACCTGGGGGCCGCGGTCAGTTTGGCGGTGGCCGGCACGGCGGCGGGTTTGGCGACGGCTGCCGCGACCGTTGGCGTCACGGGAGGCGCCGGGGGAGTGGCGGGGCGGGCCAGAGCGTTCAGCCTTGCCTCGATGGCCTCAATCTGGGCCTGCTGGGCGCGCAACTGTTGTTTTTGCTGTTCAATGATACGCTTCAACTCACCGATTTCGTCGGAGGGAGTCTGCGCGGCAAGATGCCGGGCGGCGAGGGCCAGCACCAGGAAGGGGGCCCAATGTGAAACCTGCATGAATATTCCATTTCAGGCTACCGGGTTCACGTTACGATTCCGTTACGAATTGATTTCATTCGTAACAATTCGGACTATGGGTTGGCGCCTTAATGTTACTCAGGCGGGTGTTTCGGGATTGGCGGCCAGTTGCTGGTAGAGGAACCGCCGGGCGAACTCCCAGTCCCGCTGGACGGTGGCGAGGGAGATACCCAGGATGTCGGCCGCCTCTTTCTGGGTGCTGCCGGCAAAGAAGCAGAGTTCCACCACCTGGCTGGCGCGCGGGTTTTCACGTTCGAGGATGCTGAGGGCGTCGTCGAGGGCGGTGTACTCGCGGTCGCGCATGACGCCGGGCTCGGGCGCGGCATCGAGTGAGAGGTTGGCCTCGCCGCCTCCGCGCATCTCGGCATTCCGTTTGCGGGCGTGGTCGACGAGGATGCGGCGCATCTGACGGGCCGCGACGGCGAAGAAATGGGCCCGGTTTTCGAACACCATGGGCTTGGAACCGCCGGTTCCGAACAGGTCGAGATAGGCTTCGTTGACCAGAGCGGTGGGCTGCAGGGTGTGCTCCCCCCGTTCGCGGCTCATGTAATACGCGGCCAGTTTACGCAGTTCATGATAGCCCACATTTCCGTTTTGAGCCGCGCGTGCGAATCTCCTGGATGCTCGTCCGCATCAATATCGATAGGGGTTTGAAGGCAGCGAAGACCCCTGCGGAGGACAGCACCCAATGGGTGACAAACAAAACCAGCCCTTTCAGCTCTCGTTCAACGGCCTTCTCAAGATCGACTTCCAGGGATCGCGCGTTACTTCCGATGGTGGTCTGATCCTGGTGCGTGAGTTGGATGAACGGCTGGGCTTCGGTGCTCTCATTGCCCAACACCTGACTGACTCACGGCGCGGCAAGAATACCCAGCTTCCGCTGGCGGACCTACTGCGCCAGTCCGTCTACAGCCGGATTGCCGGCTACGAGGATGTCAACGATGCCGAGCGGCTCTCGCAGGATCCAACCTTCCGGCTGA
>VFZY01000234.1 GCA_016870915.1 Acidobacteriota bacterium
CGATGAGAAGCGCCTCGGCACCGGTCTGGGGGTTGTAGTGCCCGGTGAGGAGGTGGAGGAGTTGGTCGAAGTCTTCCCGGGATTCCCAGGAGAGGACGGCGGACTTAGAGAAGATGCCGTGTTTGAAAGCGTTCATGGCGGAACGCTTCTTGCCTTCGGGGGTGGCGGGGCCGCGGGAGAGAGCTCCGTTGCGGCGCGCGGTGTCTGAGTGAAGTCTGGAAAGTGACATAGGTTGATGCTCCTGAGGGGATTGTAAAAAGACCCCGAACTGGAGTATCGCGGTTTTTGACCTCAAGTTGTTGAAAACAAGCCGGAAAAAATATTTTCAGGGTCTGTCAACGGTGTTTTCACGCGCTCCCCGGGCAGTTTTGAGGGGCTTGAGCAAGCGGGCAAATCCCTGAGATGGATATCCTCGGTTATATTTATTACTAAACCGTATATCAGAGTGTTTTCTAAGGTGTAAAATGTTACACAAGTCCAATCTTTCCAATCATTTCGGTGGGGTCACCCGTTTGGGGGTATTGGAAAATGGGTGCTACAATTAATCCAACATTACTCCGTGCGGGTTGGGAATTTGACCGGGCTGGTACCGCACTGGAGCAAAAAAAGAGAAGCCGGAGATCACGGATGTATAGCAAGACACTACTGCTCTGCCCATTTGCGCTCTGTTCCGCATTGTTGTCTCAGGAGAGACCGAGCGCGGCGCTGATGCGAACCCTCAACAACGATGTGCTCAGACTGGAGAGCGAGTACTTCCGGGCGGCCGGGCCCGGCCGGGTGAATTTTCGCCCTCGCATGGCTGAGTTGCTGACGAGCCGCCAGACGGTGTTATCCGATCTGATTGCGGCGGACGCGCGGGAGGCTGTTCAGCATGCGCTTCCGCAGGAAGAGATTGACCGGCTGGCGGCTGCGTTTCCGGCCGAAGCCTATCTGCTTGAGCGCCACGGGGCACTGCACGGGCGGCTCGAGACGGTGGTTGAAGACGGTGTGGACTTTGCGTCGCATCGCGAGATTCACCGGCTGCATACCGATGACGGGCGGGTGCTTGAGATGCACTTTGCCGGGACAGCGCCGGAGTCCCTGACGTGCAATACCGAGATGACGGCGGAGGGCGTGATTGTGGGCGGCCGGTTTGCGGCGACGCAGACGGTGTCGCAGGCGGCGCTGGCGGGCTGTTCGACGATTGGGGAGCAGAGGATCGCGGTGATTCTGGTGAACTTCCCTTCCGCCACGCTGAGTGCGAGTGTGAACGCCGAGCTGATCAAGGGGATCTTCCTTGGAAACGCGTACACGACATCCACTTCGTCGCCGGACACATCAGTGAGCGACTTCTGGATGCAGAACTCGGATGGTAAGACGTGGGTGGCGGCGCCAGGGGGCGTGGGTGGATTGACGGTGGTGGGCCCGTACATGCTGTCGCAGAACTACGACTACTGTTCCGATTCCTCGGCGCTGCGGCAGGCGGCGTACGCGGCGGCGAACGGCGCGTTGAACTTCGCCGAGTTCCACCGTGTGGCGATTGTGGTGCCCAACTACCTGTGTGACGGGAAGGAGGGCGTTGCCAGCCTGGGCTGTTACGGGGGCGAGTGTCCGGGGGATGGGGCTTGCGGGCTGGGCTGGACCTGGTTGCGATCGGACCAGATTGCGTCGCGGAGCCTGGGTGTGCGGCTGGTGACGCATGAGCTTGGCCATTCGCTTGGCATGAACCATGCCGGGAGCCGGGACCATGGCGCGGACGTTGTGGGTCCGATCGGGACGCCGGGCACGCGGAGCGAGTATGGCGACAAGTTCGGAACGCTGGGATTCTGGAACTTCGGCTTCTACAACGCTCAGCATTCGAGCGGAATCGGCTGGCTGACGTCGACCAACATTCAAACGGTGACAGCGAGCGGGACCTATTCTATCCAGGGTTTCAACACAGGGCCGGGCGGGATGAAGGTGTTGAAGGTACGGCGCGGCGCGTCGACCGACAATGCATGGCTTTGGGTGGCTTACTATCCCAACAGTCCGATCTATTTGAGCCAGTTGAGCAGCCGGGTGTTTTGCGGCGCGCTGATCCACTATCAGGACGCGGCGACGCCAGGCGGCAAGACGGATCTGCTGGATTTCACGACGGCCACCGCCGACTTTAACGATCCGGCGCTGTGCGCGGGGCAGACGTGGCAGGATCCGTACACGAACCTTTCGATCACGGTGAACAGTGCGGCGAGCAATGCTTTGAGCGTGACGGTGAGCTATGCGACGGTGCCGTGCACGGAGGCGAATCCGACGGTGACGCTTGCTCCCTCGAGTCTTTCGGTGTACGAGGGCTTCTCGGGGAACTACTCGCTGACGGTGAAGAGCAATGACTCGGCGTCGTGCGCGGCCCGGAGCTACGCGATTTCGCGGTCGTTGGCTCCGGCGTCGGCTCTGGTGACGTTGGGGGCTCCGGGTCCGGTGACGTTGAACCCCGGGGCGCAGACAACGGTGACGCTGACGGCGTCCGCGGCGGCGGGGGCGACGGGTTCGTACACGACTTCGGCGTCGGCGTCGGCGCTGGCGTCGGCCGGCGGGAGTTCGACGGGGAACTCGACGGCCGGGCTGGCGGTGAGTGTGGCTCCGCCTTCGGCTCCGAGCGCTCCGGCGTCGCTGACGGCGGCGGGGACGTATTCAGGGAATGGGCGAAACCGGGTGCTGATGTATGTCCGGCTGACATGGTCGGACATGTCGGGCAACGAGACAGGGTTCCGGATCGAGCGGTGCATGGAGACGGGCAGTGGCGCTTTGAAGACTTGTACGTATAGCGGGGCGGCTTTGGCGACCGTGGGCGCGGGCGTGACGGCGTATAGCGACACGACGGCGGTGCGGGGCAATAACTACCGTTACCGGGTGCGGTCGGAGAACTCGTATGGAAGCTCCGGTTGGGTTGAGACGTCGACTAATCCGTAGTTCGACGGACTTCACTGAGACCGTTTCATGAGTTCTTGTTGTCGAGCCGCGTGGCTGGGACTATTCCTGATCCTGGGGGGGTGCCGACTGAACGCCCAGTCGACCGCATCCTCTCCGGCCGCCACGCGTGCGTCCACCGGAACCCCGGGGGCCGGGTCAATCCTGCGCGCGGCCGACCTTCAAGCAGATGCCGCCCTCCTTCGGCGCGCCTATGAGACGCTGCACCCGGGGCTGCTTCGCTACAACACGCCCGCGCAGATCGATGCGGCTTTCAGCGCGCTGGAACGCGAGTTCCAGCAAGATCGAACACTGGCCCAGACCTATCTGGCATTCTCGGTCTTTGCAGCCAAGGTGAAGTGCGGGCACACGTATCCCAACTTCTTCAACCAGACGGCGTCTGTTGCTGCCGCGCTATTCCAGGCGCCCCGGCTGCCCTTCTACTTTCGATGGCTGGGCGATCGCATGATCGTGACCCGATCCTTTACGGCTGACGGTCGAATTCGGGCCGGGACCGAGGTGCTGGCGATCAACGGCATCCCGGTGGCCGCCATCCTTGCGCGACTCAAGACGGTGGCGCGGGCCGACGGCAACAATGACGCGAAACGCGTGGCCTATCTGCAAGTGGAAGGGACAAGCCGGCTCGAAGCGTTCGACATCTACTGGCCGCTGTTCTTTCCGTCGTCATCAGGCGTCGCGGCTGTGTCCGTGCGCGCCCCCGCAGCCAGCCGGGCACGGACCGTAAGGGTTCCACTCGTGACCTACTCAGAGCGCCTTTCGGTCATCGAAGCGTCAGAGAGGCCGAGCGCCGGCAAGGACGCGCCCATCTGGGACTTCCGTCTGCTCGAGGACCGCGTGGGCTACCTCCGCATGCCGAGTTGGGCGCTCTACAACAGCAAGTGGAACTGGAAGACGTTCCTCGACGAGAAATTCGCGGCTCTGGTCACTGGCGGGGCGACGGACCTGGTGATCGATCTGCGTGGGAACGAAGGCGGAAACGATGTCGGTGACGTCATTGTCGGCCATCTGATCACGGCTCCGGTTCCACGCCAGGCCGTTACCCGCCTGGTCCGTTATCGCAAGGTTCCAGACGACCTGGCGCCGTATCTCGACACCTGGGATCCCAGCTTCAGGAATTGGGGCTCGGCGGCGATCGATTCAAGCGATCGCTTCTACCGCCTGCGGAGGGACGCTGATGACGACCTCGGCGGGGTAATCGCACCTTCCCTCCCCAGGTTTGCCGGGCGGTTGTGGGTCCTGGTCGGCGCGACGAACAGTTCCGCGACTTTCGAGTTTGCCCAGACGGTGCGACAGAACAAACTGGGAATGCTGGTCGGCCAGCCGACCGGTGGCAATCAGCGCGGCATCAACGGCGGAGCCTTCTTCTTCCTGCGTCTGCCGCGTTCGGGTATTGAACTTGACTTGCCTCTGATCGGGCAGTTCCCTGGGGGCGACCGGCCGGACGCCGGGCTGGAGCCTGACATCTTCGTGGCTCCCACCGTGAATGACATCGCTCAAGGGCGCGATGCCGAACTCGATGCAGTGCGGGCGCGTATCCGGGTGGACCCGGTCGGGAACAGAGGAAAGTAGGTTCCCAGGGTGATGACGCCTTCGAACAACGGGTTGCAGCGGATGGTCGGTTGCGCGGACCGGCGCTGAACGCGGGTTTTTTGGGCTCGGTTACTGGTGCGCGTTGGTCGTGGGGCAGGGCGCTGCGTTGGTGTCGTGGCTCGGTTGAGGGGTGATGTCTCGGTTGGGTTGTGGGGCTGGGCGCTCCGTTGCCGTCGCGGCTCGGTTGAGGGGGGATGTTTCGGTTGGGTTGTGAGGCTGGACGCTCCGTTGCCGTCGCGGCTCGGTTGTGGGGGATGTTTCGGGTGTGGGGGATGTTTCGGTTGGGTCGTGGGGCCGGACGCTCCGTTGGTGGCGCGGTTCGGTTGTGGGGGATGTTTCGGTTGGGTTGCGGGGCGGGACGCTCCGTTGCCGTCGCGGCTCGGTTGTGGGGGGATGTCTCGGTTGGGTTGTGGGGCTGGGCGCTCCGTTGCCGTCGCGGTTCGGTTGTGGGGGATGTCTCGGTTGGGTTGTGGGGCAGGGCGCTCCGTTGCCGTCGCGGCTCGGTTGTTGGGGGGATGTTTCGGTTGGGTTGAGGGGGGATGTTTCGGTTCGGCCGGGCGTTGCCCCCGACTTTGTTCGAAACGCAATAAGATAAAGTCACCGTGCGGAAACTGTTGATCTTTTGGGCTGCTGGGGCGGCCCTGGCGGCGACTCCGGAACAGATCGAGTTTTTTGAGAAGAATGTTCGGCCGGTGTTGGCCGCGCATTGTTATGCGTGCCACAGCAGCAAGGCTAAGAGCAGCTTTGCGAACCTGCGGCTGGATTCCGGGGCGGGGTTGGCTCGGGGGAGCGATGCGGGTCCGGTGGTGGTGCCGGGGAAACCCGCCGAGAGCCGGTTGATCCGGGCGGTGCGGGGGGAGTTGCCGCAGCCGATGCCTCCGGGCGGGCGGTTGCCGGCGGCGGCGATTGCCGCTCTTGAAAAGTGGGTGGAGATGGGCGCGGTGTGGCCCGGTGAAGCCGCGCCGGCGGCGAGTCCTTCGGGTGGATTCGATCTGGAAGCCCGGCGGCGGGCGCATTGGGCGTGGCAGCCGGTGCGGGCGGTGGCTCCGCCCGCGGTGCGCGACGTGAAGTGGCCCTTGAACGAGATTGACCGTTTCGTTCTGGCGGGGTTGGAGAAGCGGAGCTTGCGGCCGGCGGGTGAGGCTGCCAGGGCGGCCTGGCTGCGGCGGGTGACGTTTGACCTGACCGGGTTGCCGCCGATGCCCGGCGAGTTGGACCGCTTTGAACGCGACACGGCGGCGGGGGCGCATGAGCGGGTGGTGGACAGGCTGCTGCAGAGCGAGAGTTTCGGCGAGCGGTTCGCGCGGCGGTGGATGGATCTGATCCGGTATTCGGAGTCGCACGGGTCCGAGGGGGACCCGGATACCCCGCACGCGTGGCGCTACAGGGATTATCTGGTGCGGGCCTTCAATGGGGATGTTCCGTATGGGCAACTGATCCGGGAGCATCTGGCGGGGGATCTGTTGGCGCGGCCCCGGCTGAATGCGCGGGACGGCCTGAACGAGAGCCTGCTGGGCACGGCGCATCTGCGGATGGTGGAACATGGGTTTCAGCCGGTGGATCCGTGGGAGGACCGGGTGAAGTGGACCGAGAATCAGGTGGATGTGTTGAGCAAGGCGTTTCAGGGTGTGACGGTGGCCTGCGCACGGTGCCACGACCACAAGTTCGACGCGATCTCGCAGAAGGATTTTTACGCGCTGCTGGGGACCATTGCGGGGGCCCGGCCGGTGCAGGCGGCGGTGGACGCGCCGGAGCGGCTGGAACTGCATCAGGCCCGGCTTTCGGAGCTGAAGGGAAAGATCCGGGCTGAGCTTGCGCGGGCGTGGAGAGTGGAGGCGGCGGCGCTGCCGGGACGTGTGGCGGACGGGGCGGTGGATCCACTGCGGCTGGAAGATGTTCCTTGCGATGAGAGCAGTCCGTTGTATCCGCTGGTGGCGAAGGCGGAGGTTGGGGCGTGGCAGAGGCGGCAGCGAGCGGCGCTGGAGGAGCGGCGGGCCTTCAACCGGGAGAACTTCGAGGTGCGGTGGGATACGCGGCGGGACTTCGCTCGGTTTTATCGAATGGGAGTGGGGGCGCCGGCGGAGGCGAAGGGCGCCGGCGAGTTCCGGGTGGCGAAGGAGGGGGCGGCGGCGATTGGGGGTGTGCTGGGAGGCGGCACGTATTCCGGGCTGATTTCGGCGAAAAACGCGGCGGTATTCCAGACGCCGCGATTCAAGATCGAGACGGATTCGATCTCATTCCGGATGAGCGGCGGCGGCTTTTCGAACGCGGTGCTGATTGTGGAGAACTACGCGGTGCCGCGAGGCGGCATTTACAATCTGCGGTTCGCGCCGCAGACGGATGGGTTAGGCTGGCACCGTTGGGATGCGACGTTCTGGAAGGGTTTTACCGCCTATATCGAATTCGCGGGATTCGAGGACCTGACGCACTTCACGCGGACGGATGGCGGAGGGACGCCGTTGCCGACGGACGGACGGTCTTGGTTTGGGGTGCGGGAGATCGCGTTCCACAACAACAGGCTGACGCCCAAGGACGATCTGCATCCGGCCGAAGATGTGTTGGGGTGCGATGCGGGGCGGTACGCAGCGTGCGTTGGCGAGCGGCTGACGGCGGCGGCGGCGGCGTTTGGCGCGGGTGCGATGACGGAGCCGCAGGCGTCGCTGTTGGATTACTTTGTGCGGCGGGGGTTGCTTTCGAACGCCGCGGATGAACTGGTGGCGGAGTACCGGCGGCTGGAGGCTGAGATTCCGGCGCCACGGCGGGCACCTTCGGTGTTGGAGGAGGCTCCACCGGATCATCCGCTGCTGGTGCGCGGCAATCACAATCAGCGCGGGGAGCCGGTGCCGAAGGGGTTTCTGACGGCGCTGGGCGGGCGGCGATTCGGGGATGCGGCGCAGGCGCGGCTGGCGTTGGCGGAGGAGGTGGCGCGCCGCGACAATCCGCTGACGGCACGGGTGATGGTGAACCGGATCTGGCAACATCTGTTCCGGCGGGGTCTGGCGGCGACGGTGGACAATCTGGGGAAGCTGGGCGAAGCGCCATCAAATCCGGAGTTACTGGACTATCTGGCGGAGCAGTTCAGCCGCGACGGTTCGATCAAGGGAGCGATCCGGCGGCTGGCGGTTTCGCGGGCGTACCGGATGGCGGCGCTGCCGCTGCCGGCGAACCGGGAGGCTGATCCGGACAATCGTCTGGTGCATCATGTACCGATGCGGCGGTTGGAGGCGGAGGAGATCCGGGATGCGATTCTGAGCGTGGCCGGGACGCTGGACGGCACGATGTATGGGCCTTCGGTGGCGGTGCATTACGCGCACGACACAGGGCAGACGAAGGGGGACCGGCCGAAGGGTCCCTTGGATGGGAAGGGGCGGCGGAGTTTGTACCTCGAGATCCGGCGGAATGCGACGAATCCATTTCTTGAAGCCTTTGATGTGTACAAGCCGGCGTCGGCGCGAGGGCAGCGGGATGTGACGAATGTGCCGGGGCAGTCGCTGGCGTTGATGAACAGCCCGTTCGTGGTGGAGCAGGCGGCGCGGGGGGCGGGTCAGTTTGAGAACAGCCGGGCGGGGGTGGAGGCGTTGTACCGGAGGGCGCTGGGGCGGGCTCCGACGGCGGTGGAGGTGGACCGGGCGAGGAGCTTCGTTGCGGAGACGGGGGCGGAGGAGGCGGCGGGGGGGATGGCGAGGCTGATGCAGGCGGTGTTCAACTTCAAGGAGTTCCTGTATGTCCAATAGCGGGTGGAGCCGCCGGGAGATGCTGGGGCGGGTGTCGAACGGGTTCGGGATGTTGGCGCTGCAAAGGCTGATGGCGGGGGAGACACATTTCGCGCCGCGGGCCAAGCAGGTGATCTTCTGCTACATGTCGGGCGGGGTGTCGCACATCGATTCGTTCGACCCGAAGCCGCGGCTGGCGAAGGAGGCGGGGCAGCCGATGCCGGTGCCGCTGGACCGGACGATGTTCAACCAGAACGGGAACATCATGCCGAGCCCGTGGGAGTTCACGCGGTATGGCGGGAGCGGGATGCCGGTGAGCTCGATTTTTCCGTACATGGGCGGGATTGTGGATGAGATCTGCCTGATCCGGTCGATGACGGTGAAGTTCATGGAGCACGCGCAGGCGAACAACTACTACCATTCGGGGAATCCGTTGACGGGATTTCCGAGTCTGGGAGCGTGGGTGAACTATGGGCTGGGGCGGATGACGGAGAATTTGCCGTCGTTTGTGGTGTTGGGGAGCGGGGAGATTCCGTTGGGCGGGATCAATGTGTATGGGAGCGGGTTTTTGCCGCCGGTGCATCAGGGGTCGTTTTTGTACCCGAACCGGAAGGAGGCGTTGCAGGATATCACGCCGAAGGAAGAGGACGGGATGCAGCGGCGGAAGCTGCGGCTGATCGCGGAGACGGATCGGGAGTTTCTGGCGCGGGCGGCGGGGGCGGAGGCGGTTGAGACGGCGATCAGGAACTATGAGACGGCGTACCGGATGCAGGCGGCGGTGCCGGAGTTGACGGATCTGCGGGGGGAGACGGAGGCGACGAAGAAGTTGTATGGTCTGGATTCGCCGACTGAGGGGAAGGCGGCGTATGCGTTGCAGTGCCTGCTGGCGCGGCGGCTGGTGGAGCGCGGGGTGCGGTTTGTGGAGTTGACGGTGGTGCCGCCGAAGGGGTGGGGCGGGGGGAATTCGTGGGATCAGCACAGCAAGTTGAAAGAGGGTCATGAGGCGAATGCGTTTCATGTGGACCAGCCGATTGCGGGGCTGGTGAAGGACTTGAAGGCGCGGGGGATGTTGAAGGACACGCTGGTGATCTGGTCCGGGGAGTTTGGACGGACTCCGTTTGTGCAGGCGAAGGATGGGCGGGATCATAATCCTTCGGGGTTTTCGTTGTGGCTGGCGGGGGGCGGGGTGAAGGGCGGGTTTACGTATGGGTCGACGGATGAGTATGGGTACCGGGCGATTGAGAACGTGCTAACGATTCATGATCTGCATGCGACGATCCTGCATTTGCTGGGGTTGGATCATGAGCGGCTTACGTTCCGGTATGGAGGGCGGGATTTCCGGTTGACGGATGTGCATGGGCAGGTGATCCGGCCGATACTGGCGTAGGGTCGCGGCGGCTGAGGACGAGGCAGGTGAGGCGGAACTCCTGTTCCCAGAGGACGCCGGCGACGTATCGAAGCAGGAAGCTGAGAACGATGGTGAGCAGGGCGGTGATGATGAGGTGGGGTTGAATGCTGTGAACGAAGATGGCGATGACCGCCTGGACGCCCGAGATGAGGAATGCGTGGGCGACGCCGAGTGAGAAAAGGCGTTTGCTTCCCGCGGCGTCGGCTTCAAGGATGAGCGGTTCCAGGGCGGGGCCAGCGCGCCCTCCGTGCCAACATAGCTGAGACAACTCCCCTGGCCTTAATTACTGAGCAGGGCGAGAATAGGAATCAGCGTGAATTCTCAGACTCGCAACAAGAACGGGCTCCCTCCGGCTCCCACGGTTTTGC
>VFZY01000235.1 GCA_016870915.1 Acidobacteriota bacterium
TCAACTTGAAACTCAGGTACCACCGAACGCACACCACCACAATCTCCGCGTCGAAATGGCGGCCAGCGAACAGCTCTTCAATCGGAACGAAGGAGGGCATTGCGTCATTCTCTCTCATCTCGGCAGGCTTGCACCAGAGCCCGGCTGAGTTTGGCGCGGGAAACGATGACGCCACCCCGAGTGAATCCGGTGACGAAGGTGACTTCCTTGAGGGGAACGAGTTCAACCCGGCGGTCTGGTGA
The DNA here is from genome assembly GCA_016870915.1 of Acidobacteriota bacterium. GTDB lineage: Bacteria > Acidobacteriota > Terriglobia > Bryobacterales > Bryobacteraceae > VFZY01. The sequence continues at coordinate 243 of VFZY01000235.1, forward strand.
GTTTGGCGTTACCGGGCCCGACGACGAAAGCGGAGCCGCGGCTGCTTAGCGTACCGGGATCAGGGCCTGATCGCCACCATAGACGCCAATCCAGTGATTCCGGAACGTAAGCTGCGAAGATACCGTCACCGCCGGCATGTGGCAGTGCACGCAATCCGGCCCCGGCCGGGTGAGGCAGGTCGGGGCCGGCCGCGAATGCCCCACCTTCGCCTGATGGCATCCCATGCATCTGTCCCGGTAAAAGCCTGCGTCTTCGCGGCGCAGTTCCTGATGGGCCGGATGGCAGGTGGAGCACGAAAGCTTACCGCCCGCGAAACACTTGCTTCGCTCGAGGTAGGGCGGTTGATGACGCACGTTCCAGGCAACGGCAAAGTCGTTGCCCGCCTCGCCGCCAGCGGGCGGACGGTGACAATTACCGCAAACCTGATTCAGCCGTTCGCCTGAGAGCCCGCCGAGCCGCCGGATCAGGCGCCTAGCGGCCGGCACGTCCCTACGAGCGGCAGCTTGCGTGTGCTGCCGTGCCGGACCGTGGCAGGCCTCACACCATACTCCAGGTTCGGCCACCGCCACCTCCTGCTCGCCAAAGGTAACGGGCCCCGTCGCGTGGCACGGGAAGCACTTCCTCACCCCGTTGGTCTGGCCCACGGCCTGGAGAAGAGACGTGGATGGCAAACTCTGCTGCCCAGGGGTGATGTCGAGACTGGATGTGCGCGCGTAGAAGGAGACGGCCGATTCGAGGTAAGTATCCTTCGCAAGCAGACCCACCAGAGTCACGCCGCGGCTGCCGGAACCGAAAGCCCAAGCCATGGGAACAGCCAGTTCACCGCTGCCGCCGCTAGCGGTTTCGAACAGGCCTTGATCGCCCTGTTGGAACGACACACGGATATCCCCGCCGCGCACCACGGGCGCTGCATGAGTGAATCGCGCGGCAAGGGGATGAGCGGCGGCCTGGCGCAGAGCACCAGCATGACCGGTTTGGCGGTGGCTCTCAAACTGCGCCGGGTGACAGGTCCGGCATGCCTGGGCACCGCTGAAACCGGCATCGGCGGCCAGCGCGGCGGCCGGCAACAGAATCGCGATCAGTACTGAATACGCAAGCCGAATTGTGCGGCCCTCGGCAGCGACTGGCCCGTGGACCGGCCGAACAAGCCGCTGGCAAGATCGCCCGTGGGCTGGACCAGATTGACGCGGTTGAGGGCGTTGAACAGTTCGCCGCGGATTTCGAACTTCGCTCCTTCTGAGGTGAACCATGGGATGCGGGTCGACTTGATGATACCGAGATTGAGGTTGGCCAGGCCGGGTCCATCGAAGGTGTTACGCCCGAGCGTGCCTTGCCTGCCGGCGGTTGGGCGCGGGAACGCGGATGCCGGGAACAACCCCGTGATGAACTGCCTTCGATTGGCCTGGAACGAGTTCCCGAAAGCGGGCGTGTCGGGCGGGTCGTAGTTGAATCCATCGGCGTTGAAATCGCCTGCGGGATAGGGCGCGGCCGAGATCACGGTAAACGGGCGCCCACTCTGCAGGATCAGAATAGGCGCAACGTTCCATCCGCCCAACACCCTCGACTTCCAGCCCTTTTTCCAGGGATCGGGCGATTCCCAGACGGCATCGAGCGCCAGACGCCGCCCGATGTGATAATCGGACCGGCCGCGCTGGCCGGCGAAGTCGAGTGCATTGAAAACGCTTTGAGCACCGCCCACGCCGTTGTCATTGCTGCTGGTGTAATCGAGCGCCTTGCCGATGGTATAGATGCTTCGCACCGACCAGTTCCGGGCGAACCGGCGGCTCAGCATGAAGCTGCCGATGTGGCCGTCAGACTCGCCGGCGAGGCGCCCGTAAATCACCGGGCCGAAACTCGAGTTCAACCTGGTAAGCCTTCCGTTGTTGGCGATCAGGTCGCCCGGAAAGCGGTTGATGTTGGTCTGCGTGAAAAGATTGGCGCTGTGGGTGCCGAGGTAGTCGGCCTGAACGGTGAAGCTCTGCAACAGGCGCCGCTGAATGCTGAGCGACCAGTTGTGGGTCACAGGTTGATTGGGACGCAGGTCGATGCCTCCCACGGTCACGGGCACACCGATCACGCCGCCCTTGGCATCGGTGCGCAAACTCAACTCGGGCGGCACCGTGAAACCGAGCCCGTCTTTGCCGCCTAGGCCATAGGTGAAGCGCGAACGGTCGAGCACGCTGAGACTCGGCAAAGCGAACCCCGGCGGATTCTCGCCCGCGTTCGACACGTAGGAGAGATTGGCCACGCGGCTGTAAAAGATCCCATAGCCTCCTCGGATGGCCGTGCTACCGTTGCCCAGAACGTCCCAGGCGAAGCCGATGCGGGGCGCCCATCCGGTTGGGCGGTTTGCGGTGACATACCCTTTGTCGAGCGCCACCATCGACCCGTTGACGACCTGCTCGCGCAAGCTTCCGCCCGCGCCGAGGCGGAAATAGGGGAACGGAATCTGGCCGTTCTGGGTGGTTGCCCAGTGCCCGAAGTAATCCCAGCGCAGGCCGAGGTTGATGGTGAGACGGCGCGTCGCTTTCCAGTCATCCTGCACGAAGGCGCCGGCATAGAGCATGCGCACGCGCCGGTAGGTCTCGGTTGCGACCCGTCCGGTAGTGAGATTGACCGCCGGTCCCGATTGGCTGAACGGAAGATCCTGCGCGAAGTCGAGCAGGTTGGCGAAGGTAAAGTTGGGCCGGGTGATGTTGAGCGAGCGGTTCTGCTCCCCGCGCTGCCGGTCGAGATCGAACCCGGCGCGGATGCTGTGTTTGCCGCGGATCCAGCCCAATACGTCACGCCATGCGAAATTGTTGTGGGCCCATCCGAGCGGCCCTTGACTGAAGCCGGCGGTGACGCCAGTGATGGACACATTCGGAAGATCCTTATCGTCGGCCGTCCCCGGATTGCCGCCCGCGGCGCGGGTGTAGGACATCGAGGCTTCATTCAGCAGCGAACTCGAGATGGTACGGGTCCAGTTGACTTTGGAAAAGACTCCGGTATTGGGAGTCACCCAGCGGTAAGTGGGACGAGCGTTCGGTTGGAGGCCTTCCGGCTTGGTGTAAATGGCGCTGCCGTAAACCCGGTCGCGATAGCCCGGGAAATTGTGATCGAGCCTCATGTTCCACTGCATCGCCTTCCGGCCGAGGCTCTGATCGATGAACGAGGTTCCAACCACTGGGAGCGTGTCGGGAAATCGATCGGAAGGGAAACGGCCGGGATTGGCGGTACGCACCCGGCTGACCGACCAGATATCGGCGACCGGATCCGATGCCGCGGGGGCGCGGGTGAAGAACCGCGTGGCCATTGAGTTGGGTGCGGTGCGGCGCAGGAAGTCGCGGAATTCGGGTGTCTCGACTCTCACCACATCCGTGCGGCCTTCCGAAGAACGCAACAAATAGAGCCCTCCGAATAGGAAGGTGCGGTCTTTGATCACCGGACCGCCGGCGGTGAATCCGAATTCGTTCCGGCGATAGGGTGGAATGCGCGATTGAAACACGGTGCGGGCCGACAGCCGGTTGTTCGAATGGAACTCGGAGAAGGTTCCGTGCAGCTGATTGGTGCCGCTCTTGGTATAGACCTCGACCAAAGCTCCGCTGTTGCGGCCTTTCTCGGCGGAGAACGTGTTCGCCGAAACGCGAACCTCACTGACTGTGTCCGGCTCTGGAGTAATGTTGACGATGCCGTCGCGCGAGTTCCCGTTGGCGCTGGCGCCGTCGATCTGGTATTCGTTGGCTTCCTGCCGCTGGCCGCCGGCGTTGATCTGGAAACCAGGCTCGGTTTGAAAGCTATCCTGGCTGAGCGAACCGGATCCGCTGGCGCCGCCGAACAGCCCGCCCGATCCGGTGATGCCGGGCGCAAGCGACGCCACGCTGCCGAAGATGTTGCGGCCCACCATCGGCGCGGTCTCGATGGTCTTCGTTTCAATGGACCGCGTCACTTTGCTGACGCCGATCTCGACAGCCGCGCCGCCGGCAGTGACCTCCAGGGTTTGCTTCTGTTCACCAACCGCGAGCATGGGATAGAGCGTCTGCAGCTGATTGCCTTCCAGCACCAGACCCTGCTGCACCCATGCCTGGAATCCGCTTTGGCGCACTTCCACGCGATATCGGCCCGGCGGGAGTTGATTGATTCGGAATAGCCCGATTTCGTTGGTGTTCGCGCGCAGGGTCACTCTCGTCTCTTCGTTCATCACAAGAACCTCGGCGCCGGGCACCGCGGCCTGCGCCGCATCGAGCACGTTACCTTCGAGGCCACTGGTGAATTGGGCTCTGAGCACACCGCAAAGGGCCATCAGGCCAACAGCAAGCGCACAGACAAAACGCATTTTTGGATCCGCCTCCTTGTCCTGGATTCAGGGAACGACCAAAAAACGGGCTGTTCAGTCTATGAGTGATGGTGCATCAAACAATCCTCGTTTGTCAATCACAAGCTTCGAACTGGTGCCGCGGCACTCCCCCTCCTGCCGCGCATCCGGTCATTCGTCTTGTGTTCCGGCAAGCGCCGCAAGGCCTGCGTTTGGCTGCCGGCCTGCGCGGGCGGCCGGCCGCTTGCCCTGACCAACGCCGGTACCGGCGACGCCCTGATCGAAGTCACCGTGCTGACCCGGCCCGGTGGTGGCACGCGGTTTTCTACCTTTTGGCGCCGCGCCGGAGCTGCCATCGCATTGACGCCCCTCCTGCCGTGTGATATTCAAGTGGATCAGCCATCCTGCGGGAGCCCTGAACGATGACCCATTTACGCCACGTCCTGTGGACCCTTCTCGCCCCGGTATTTTGCTTTGGGGCCGACAACTTCACCTTGACCCGCCCGGAGTACGAGGATCGCATCCACGCCGCGTGGACGGCCCAGATCGCCGGCGTGCTCATGGGATTTCAGTTCGAGCATAAAGCCGCCGCCGTCGCGCCGGTGGACCGCATTCCGGAGCGCTACAAGAACATTCCGGTCGACGACGACTGGTACTACGAAATGGTGGCCATCCGCGCCTTCGAGAAGCACGGCATCCAGATGACGGTAGAGCAGCTCGGCGAGCAGTGGAAGCTGAACTCGGCCGGGTCGTGGGGATCGAGCGAACAGGCGCGGCTGCTGCTGGCCAATGGGATCAAGGCGCCGGACACCGGGCACCCGCGTCACAACCGGCTCTGGTTCAGCATCGGGCCCCAGTTCAGTGCGGACGTCTACGGAATGATCGCTCCAGGCATGCCGAATCTCGCGGCGCAGCTGGCCCGCAAGTATGGGCGCGTGAACGGATATGCCGAAGGCGTGGATGGCGCCGTTTTCATGGCCGGGATGGTCAGCCTGGCGTTCGTTGAAAAGGATGTCCGCACCATCGTGAAGAAGGCGGCGCAACTGATCGACCCGCGGTCGCCTTACCGGCAGTGCCTCGACATGGTGATCGCCATGGCGGAGCGCGGGGCGCAGGCAGCCGAGGTCGCCGGTGCGGTGGAGGATCGCTGGCACGCGGAGTATCCGGCCACCAACAACGCCGTGGCGAATGGCGGGCTGACCGCGCTTGCCGTATGGTTTGGCGAAGGCGATTTTCTCCAGACGGTGAACCACGCGTTTCGCGGCGGCGATTTCACGGATGCCGACTGCAACGCGGCCAACGCCGCGGCGGTGGTGGGCGCGCTCAAAGGGATGAAGAGCGTACCTCCGGCCATGGTGAAGCAGTTAGGGGATCGCATTCAGGGAACTGTGATGGGTGGAGTTGTACTCACTCCGCCTGTCGATGAAAGCCTGGCGGAATTGACGCGGCGAACCGCGGCCGTCGGCCACCAGTTCATCACCGCCAATGGCGGCGCGGTTTCCCCCGACCGTGTGAAGGTGGCCGCTCAGAAGGTGACGGTCCAGCCGGTGGAGTTGTTCCAGTTGCGGCAACTCATGCAGTATTGGAATCCGGAGTGGCAAATGCAGAGGGCCGGAGTGGGCGGAGCTGGAGGCGGCATGAGAGGCCTGCGCGGCAACACTTACCTCGATGGCGAGGTGCTGGCGACGTATCCAAGGGACGAGGTTCGCGGCCTTGTGCTGACCCGCACCGCGACGCTGAGCGCCTCTGCCGAGTTGACCGTGGACGTGGACGCCGATGCGGGCCGCGCCTGGGGACTCGACATCCATGTTGACAACGAACGCGTGGCGTCGAAGATCATCGAGTCGAAAAAGGCCGGCAGGAACTGGCAGCCGGTCACAGTGGATCTTCGCCCGTGGGCGGGGCGAAACGTCACGCTGCGGCTGATTCAGCGCGTACTGCTGGGACCGGAGTATGCCCCTGGCAACGCGTATTGGCGAAAGCTGCAGCTGCGTTGATGGTCAAGGGCCGGAACTTCCGCTGGGTCGTGGTTGCGCTCATCATGGCGGCCACCGCTCTCAACTATCTCGATCGCCAGACGCTGCCTGTCGTGGTGGTGGAGGTGCAGAAGGATATCCCGCTCACCGACGCGCAGTATTCGCAGGTGCAGTTCCTCTTCCTGCTCGCCTATGGGCTGATGTACGCCGTTGGCGGTTCGATCGTGGATGCGCTGGGCACGCGCCTCGGTTACCTGGTGATGATCGTATGGTGGTCGGCGGCAAACGCGATGCACGGCTTCGCCGATTCCGCCTGGTCTCTGGGAGCCTTTCGCTTCCTGCTGGGACTGGGCGAGGGCGGAGGATTTCCGGCATCGGCGAAGGGAATCTCCGAATGGTTTTCTCCAGCAGAGCGCTCCTTCGCCTTTGGTCTTTTCAACACCGGCTCAAGCATTGGCGCGGTGGCGGCGCCGCCTCTCATCGCCTGGATTGTCAGCGTTTCCGATTGGCGCTGGGTTTTCTTTGTCACCGGCGCCGCGGGCATCGTGTGGGCTCTGGGCTGGTTCTGGCTTTACCGCATTCCGGCGGACGCCGCTCTGGAGAAAGCGCTGGAACGGGCCCCACCCGTCAGGTGGATCGATCTGCTGCGCTATCGCGAAGTTCAGGTGCTGGTGGTGGCGAAGTTTCTAAGCGATGCCGGGTGGTTCTTCTTTGCCTTCTGGCTGCCGAAGTATCTGGCCGACGCGCGCCACCTGGATCTCAAATCGATCGGCGCCTCGGCGTGGATTCCCTACGCTGCGGCGGGCGTCGGCAGCTTCGTTGGCGGTTTGTTGAGCAGTTACCTGATTCGCCGCGGTTGCACCGTAAACGCCTCGCGCAAGATCGCTCTGACCTGCGCCGCGCTGTTGATGCCTTCGTCGCTTCTGGTGGCAGGAGCGTCGCTCAACGTTGCCCTCGGCCTGTTCAGCCTCGCCTTTCTGGGACATCAGTTCTGGTCCACAATCGTTCAAACACTGCCCGCCGATCTGTTTCCGCCATCGTGCGTCGGCCGGGTGGCGGGATTGTTAGGCGCCGCGGGCTCGTTCGGAGGCATGCTTTTCAATCTCGCGGTGGGCTGGTGGCTGACGGAGTATCACTCCTATTCCGCGGTCATGACCGTGGCGGGACTGCTTCACCCGCTGAGCCTGCTGCTCATCCTATTGCTGATTACCCGAATCGAACGGCTCAGTTTGCGGTAGCCGCCTTGCCCGTGTGAAGGCGAACAAGCCCCCGGCGGACATCGGTCTTCAGATCCTGTTCATACTGCAGGCGCAGTTTTTCGGCGGCTGCCGCCGCTTCCCCGGCGCGGCCCAGCTTGCGCAGAGCCGTCACCAGGTGGCTGAGCGCGGCTCTGGACTGCGGATCGAGACCCAACGCCGTCTGGAGCGCCGGCACCGCCCCCGCGGCATCATTCTGCAGCAGACAGACACGAGCCAGCGCCACATGAGCGCGCGCGAAGCCGGGCCGGGAGCGAAGCGAACGCACCAGCAACTGTCTCGCCTGCCGTAGCGCCGCATCACCCGCCGTGGCGCCATCCCGGAGCAGCGAATCGGCCAGCAGATACTGCAGCGTCGCGTCGTTCGGCGATCGGGCCAGCCGCTGGCGCAGCAGCCCTGTCGCTTCCCCGGTTCGGCCCGCTTGACGGAACAGGATGCTCAACCCCGCGGCGGCGTAGGTCTGATCGGGCTCGAGACGTCCGGCCCGGTCGAAATCCGCTTCGGCTTCCGGCAGTTTCCCTAGCTGCGCCTGCAGCACGCCGCGGGTAGCGTGGAGACGCGCTGATTGGGGAAGGCGCTTGATGCCGGCATCGAGAATTTGGATACCCAGCGGCACGGCGTCATGGCGTTGGCACAATAGCGCCAGATCCAGGTAGTTGCGCTCATCGCCCGGCGCCAGTTGCACCGCCCGGCGCAAGGAACCGATCGCCTCTTCCACCTTGCCCGTCGATTCCTGAGCGGCGGCCAGCACGTTGCTGGCCTCAGCGTCACCTGCGGCGGCCAGCGGGCCAATCGTCACGGCCGCCTCTTCGGCACGCCCTGCCTGAAGCTGAGCAACCGCCAGATTGAAGGCGCTTCGCGTTGAGGATGGCTGAGCCTTTGCCGCTTCTTCAAAAACGCGGAGCGACTCGTCGAGACGATTCGCCTGAAGCAGGCAGGATCCGAACTGCGCCGCCGCGATCTCATCGGCGAAAATCCGGGTCCGGCTTTGCTCGTAGTGCCGGATCGCCGTCGTGCAATCGCCTCTTTCAAACGCCAGTACCCCGGCCATGGCGTGCGCGGGTGAACTCTGCCGGTCAAGTGCGAGAAGCTGCTGAAGATAACTGGCGGCCCTGCTGTCGCGGCGGCGGTAGGCCGCCTCCGAGGCTGCGCGAAGAGCGGGCAGATAGCCGGGCTTTACGCGGAGTGCGGCATCGAAACTGGAGAACCCTTCCCGAGGGCGGTTCAATCCATCGAGCGCGATTCCCCGTGCCGTCCACAGACGCGGATCCGCCGGCGACCCCTTCAGCAAGCTGTCGGTGATCCTCAGAGCTTCAGAAAAGTTCCCGGCTGCCAGCACATCGGCCAGGGAATCGGCGGCCCGCAGAACAGCCACGCAAAGAAAGAGGAATCGCAGGATCATGCGGTTCTTCGATTATAGAATTCAAGTCCGGCTTGGAAGCAGCGGCCTGTCCCGCCCTCAAAGACGCGACCTCGCCGGTGGTGGACCGGGTGGCGTGGAGATGGTCAGCGGCGTGGAGGAACACCCGGATGCCACGTTGCCCGGCCGAGATGGAGATGAGGCCCCAAAGTTTCGATGGTGAAATCGGCGAAGGCGGGGAACTCTGTCGTGGCCTTCGACGCGGCGGTCTCCGGTATTTGGCGAAGGCTTTGAAGTCGAGGTCGTTGTTGGGAACGGCGACGAAGGCGGGGCCGCTGCGGTCGCGCCGGACTCGAAGGGAATTCCAATGCCTTCGAGGATGCGCATGGCGTGGGTCTTGTCGGGGGCCAATGGTAGGAGTGTACTCTGGTCAGTCCGGAAGCGCGCAGGCCCGCGCAACGGAAAACGGCCGGCCAGCGCCGGATTTAGGGAACTCCGTCCTCGCGTTTTCGTAACCGACTACGTGAGGAGGTGATCGCACTATTGCCGGACCTGTTGCTGCCGGTCCATCTTGCCGCCGGGGCGCTGGCGCTGGTTTTGGGCACTGTCGCGCTTCTGGCGAAGAAGGGCGGCCTGATCCACCGGCGTTACGGCCGGCTGTTTGTCTACACCATGCTGTTGATGGGCGCCACAGCGTCCCTGCTGAGTTTGCGCAAGGCGCCGGCAGATGACATCAACGTATCGCGGGTCCAACTCCATCAGCCGCGCGTTCCTCCCCATTCGCTCTGCCGCGATCAGCGTCGAGCCGGAACCGCCAAAGAGGTCGAGAACGATGTCGCCTTTCTTCGAGCTATTCATCACCGCCCGTTCAATCAG
>VFZY01000236.1 GCA_016870915.1 Acidobacteriota bacterium
AGAGAGGCACCGGAAAACATCACCTCAGCAAGACGCTACGCCAAGTCAACAGCCCGATCAAGCACCGACGCGACGCCGATCACTCAGGTGGCCCGCGTCTCCATCGGTGCATAATTTAGGTGCCAAGAGCAATCGCATTGGTAGATGTTAGCGCGGTGCTGGCCCAGGCCAGCCCGTTTCCAAACTCCCCTTTCGATCCGTGCGTGCCGTTTTCCGGAAGACGGCATAATCAATGAGGATGGTCCTGGTGTGGCTTGCGCCGGGTACTCCACCGGGCCTATCCCGTACAGCAGTTCGCCGGTTTCAGCCCCCGCGGATCCGGATCCGCTCCTTCACCCACTCCATCAGGATGTCCTTTGGGAGGTTGTGAATCTGGTCTCCCGGAACAAAACAGTATACACCCGACACCTCTCTCCAACACCTCTCCCTCCGCTGCTGCCGCGTCACGGTGAGGCGGTGACGATCTGGCGTGGTCGCACGGGGTGGAGTTCTTCCACAAACACCCGCGAGCATTGGACTGCTTGGGGGGTTACATGAATTCGGGAACTTCGACCCCGAGGATGGCGAGCGACCGTTCAAGCTGCGCCGCATAGTAGCGGGTCATCCAGAGAAGCACGATCCGCTTTTCGGCATCGGATTCCGAGAGCACGGGATAGAGGTGGTAGAAGTTCGAAAACGACTGGGCCAATTGGAAGGCGAACCGGGCCATGTGGGAGGGTTCGCCGGACGCGGTGGCTTTGTCGAGCGCCGAATCGAGCCGTGATGCATCCAGGAGGAGCTGCCACAGGGTTTCATCGGCCAGTTGGCGGCCGAAGATATCCGCGTTGAGAGCGGATTCGAAATCGGGCAGGGATTCGCCCCGGGCGGCCATCTTGCGAAGGATGTTGCGGGCACGGACGGCGGCGTACTGGACGTAGGGTCCGGTTTCGCCTTCGAAGGCCAGCGCCTCGCCGAGGTCGAACGCGATGACCGAGCCGCGGGTGTACTTCAGCATGAAGTAGCGCAGGGCGCCGATGGCGATCTGGTTGGCGACGCGGCGGCAGTCCTCCTCAGAATCCGCGGCGTGACGGGAGCGGACCTCTTCGAGCGCCTTCTCAATCAGCTTGTCGATGAGGTCATCGGCTTTCACGCCGAGTCCCTTGCGGCCCGAGACCTCGACGTAGGTTCGTTTCTGGTCCTCTTCGCTCAGCGTGATGCCGAGTTCGGCGCAGGTGCGGGGGGACAGCGCCACCATCTCATACGAGAAGTGAATGGAACCGCGGGCCTGATCCTCATAGCCCAGGGCGCGGAGGCCTGCCCGGACGACGTCCTGCAGGTAGGACTGGCGGGAATCGATGACGTTGTAGACGCTGGAACCACCGCCGAAGCCGGGATGGCCGGCTGAGCCGCGCTGGACGGTTGAGACCCAAAGCGGCGTTCCAAATGTTGGGTGAGGGAACTGGCGGTAATGAAAATCCTTGCCCAGGAGGCCGAACTTCCAGAGCTGATACGCAATGTCCTTGCCAACGTAGGTGACAGTTCCGTTCGAACGGACGATCACTTTGCTGTCATCCTCGCCGCCGGAGGAGGAGAACGCGGAGCCCGGCATCACCCAGCAGCCGCTGTTCTTGCCTTCGGATTCCAGGTAGATGGCGTGGCGATCGCGCAGTTGTTCGAAGGCCGTGGCCCAGAACTGGAGGTGCAGGATTTCACTTTCGCGCGGCAGCACATCATAGGTGACGCCGAGCCGGGCCATGGTTTTCAGGTGACAGGTGACAATGGCGTCGGCCACCACGTGGCCCAGGGCAGCCAGTTCGCTGGTTCCTTCCTCGATCTCGTGCAGGACGGCGCGGCGGAGGGCAAGCGACTCCGGATGTTCGTCGTAGTGGGCTGACGTGCGGGCGTAGAGGTCCCAGCAGAGGTAGTCGAAGCGGACGGACGGATCATTCACCAGCGCCAGAACTTCGGCCAGGGAGCGGCCTTCCAGATGATGGAACCCGACGACGACATCGGCCACCTGGACACCCGTGTTGTCGATGTAGTTCTGCACCTCCACCGCGCTGCCACTGGCGCGCAACATGCGCACGAAGGTGTCTCCCAGGACCGCGTTCCGAAGATGGCCGATGTGTGCCGCTTTGTTCGGATTGATGTTGGTGTGTTCGACAATCACCTTGCCTTCCGGCGGAACCGGCTGAGGCCGCGGGGTAAGGAGGGATTGGCCATAGGTTCCGCGGTCCAGGCGGATGTTTATGTAGCCTCCCGCCACTTCCAGCGCGCGGACGCCGCTGATGGCGGGCATGGCAGCGGCGATGGCAGCGGCGATGGCGTTGGGCGGCTGGCGAAGCTGCCGGGCGAGTTGAAACGCGGCGGGCACGGCGAACTCGCCGAACTCGGGCTTCTTGGGCTGTTCGATCTGGACCGGAAGTTCGGCGTTGTACTGGTTCTTGAGGAAGGCGGCAAAAGCCCGGGAGATGCCCGTTTCGAGTTGATGGAACACTAAAGATCAGTTTAACTGCCGACGCCGAGACGCTGCGCGAGCAGATCGGGAAGGCCGGCGGCGCGAATGCGGTGCTGCACTGAGGCCACATCGTAGACGACGCGGTGGTAGGTGAGGGTATCGCTTCCCTCTTCGTAGAGCACATAGGCCGCGCGCGGATCGCCATCCCGGGGCTGGCCCACGGCGCCGGGGTTGATCAGATAGCGGACCCCTTCTTCAAACTGCAGAGTCTGGCGGGTATCGCGCGTGGAGGTGCGGGGAATGCGAACAACGCCCATGCGATGGCAGAGGAAGCCGCCCTGGATATGGGTGTGGCCGAAGAAATTCAACGCACGGTCGAGGTATCCGGCGACGTCGGCGGCGTCGCGCTGGGAAATCAGGTAGGCATCCTCATCGATGGGGGAGCCGTGGAAGACGTTGAAACGGCCCAGATCGGCGGGTCCCTGGGGGAGCGCGCGCAGGAAGGCCAGGTTGTCGGGGGAGAGTTCACGGCGGGTCCAGAGGGCGGAGGTCTGGGCGACGGGGTTGAACCATGAGATGTCGTCGAGCCCGGCGCAGGCTTTGTCGTGGTTGCCGCGGATGGAGGCGGTGGAGGCGGCCTGGCGCACCCAGTCAGTGACACGGTTCGGGTCCGGGCCGTAGCCGACGATATCGCCGCAGCAGACGATGGAATCGTAGGCGTCCCGGGAGTCTTCGAGGACCGCCTGCAGGGCCTCCCAGTTGGCGTGAATATCGCTGAGGATCAGGTAGCGCACAGGCGTATCAGCGGCACCTCCGGCGGTGCGCCGATCCTCGCGGGGACGCCCACCGTGCCGAGCCCCCGGCTTACATACATCCGGGACCTGTTTTCCTGGTAGACGCCGTACACAAACGGAGTAAAAAAGCGGACCGGGCTGATGTGGCGGTCAAGGATTTCGACATTGACCTGGCCGCCGTGTGTATGCCCGCTCAGGATGAGATCAAATCCATGGCCCACGGCCACGGGGAAGACATCGGGGTTATGTGACAAGAGAATATTGTACGCTTCCGGCAGCACCCATGCGCCGCCGCCGGCGAGATATCCCCTTGCCTGGGGCTGGTAATCGACGCCGGAAAGATTCAGGGTGGCGGCGCCGAAGCGGAGCGCAACGGCCTGGCCGCGCAGGTAGCGCACACCGGCCCGGGCGGCTTGGCGGGTGGCATACTCCTCGCACCCGGCGTAGATTTCGTGATTGCCGTGGCACCCCCAGACGCCGGAGGCAGCGCGCAGGCGTGAGATGTGCCGGATGGCGGTATCGAGCGGATCGCGGACGCGGGTGATCAGGTCGCCGGTGACGACGGTAAGGTCGGGTCGGGTCTCGTTGGCCATGTCGACGGCGCGCTCAAGGTCCTTTTCGGAGAAGTAGGCGCTGAGGTGGACGTCGGTGATCTGGGCGATGCGAAGGCCGTCGAGGTCCCTGGGCAGGCCGGGGACGTGAAGGTCGACCTGCTTCAAAGTAAAGTCATTGCGGCGGACGATGCCGAAGCCGACCACGGCGGCCGGCGCGGCGATGATGGCGGCCTGGACGATGCGGAGGGCTTGGCGGCGTTCGGGGTTGAAGGCGGGAAGGCGGCGGAAAAGGACCACCAGCAGAAAGGCGGCGGCTTGAAAGATGGCCAGCGCCAAGGCAAGGCCGCGCAGCCAGATGAGGGCGGGGACTCGGGTGTGGAATCCCGTCTGGGTGAGACTGAGCAGAATGCAGGCCATGTTGAGGAGCGCAAAAGCACCCCAAAGCAGGTGGATGGCGCGGCGGCGCCGGGGCTCTTCTTCGCCCGCCAGAGCCCAGTTGCGCAGCTTGCGCTGGGCCCAGAGGACCGCGAAAAGCAATAGAATTTCGAGCCCCAGACTGCGGATGAAACCCATTGGCTACACCCATCTTATCGTGCAGGGCATGGGGACCCAAAGGGTACCGGTACAAAGGGTCCAGGGGGGCGATTCGACATTTCGAACAGGATATGTTACTGTAAAATCAGAGGTTTATACTACTCAATGGCCAGCAAGCCTCCCTTCGCCCAAGGCACTTCCATCGAACATCTAAAATTCGGTCTTGGTTCCGTTCAATCCTGCACGGAAGAGCATATTGTCGTGAAGTTTGATGAGCACGGCGAAAAGAAGTTCGTGCTTTCGATCGCATTGCCCAGCTTGAAGAAGAGCGACAAGCAAGCGGCGTCGGCCACCAAGGGCCGGCGGAAGACCACGAAGGCGACCACCGCCGCCGTGGCGAACTGACGCGAACACGGAAACGGCGCTAAAGTAACCCTATGCGGCTCGCCGAGCTGCGGGGATATCTCTTTCCTCACGCGGCCCCTATCGACGAAGCGTTCCGGCAGGATCTTCTGGTGCTGGCCAACCGAGGCCTGCTGCTGGTTGGCGTGCTTGGCATGGGCGCTTCGGCGCTCATGCTGCTGATCCATCTGGCGTTTATCGGTTTTGACGGGGGGCAGGGTCCGCGGTACGCCACCGATCTGTTGATTTCCGGCCTGGGGTTGGCCGCCCTGGTGGCCAGCCGGGTCGCCTGGTTGTATGACCACTGCCGGAAGATTGCCTGGGGTGTTCTGACGGTTGGGACCGCGGCGCTGATTGAGTCCTCCCTGCTGCTGTACCGGACGCCTCACCGGGGGGAGGATTTCGTGCCTGGCCAGGTGGCGCTGATTCAGCTTGTGGCGGTGGCGGCGATTCCGTTTGAGCCGTGGCAACTGCTGGGTCTGGGGCTGGCCCAGATCGCGGTGTACCTCAGCCTGACGATGTCCGCGAGCGCAACGTACCTGCCTGAAGTGACACTAGACCCATCCTATCTGTTCTTCATGATCATGCTGACCCTGCTCACAACTGTGCTTTGCGCGGCGATCTACCGTCAGCGGATGGACTACCACCGGACACAGATTCAGATGCTGCACGCGGCGAACGACCTGCGGGAGGCACAGGGGCGGCTTGCGATCTCCGAAAACGCCGCTTCGATGGGGCGCCTGGCAGCGGCGTTGAGCCACGAGTTGAACTCGCCGGTGGGGGCGATGATGAGCAGCATCGACACGCTGCTGCTGCTTGCCTCGAGGCAGGCCACATCGGCGCCGGAGCAGCAGGCCAAACTGGTACGGCTGCAGGCGGACCTGCGGCGGAACATTCAGGAATCGGCGAAGCGGCTGCAGCAGATTGCGACGCGGATGGGGCGTTTCACGAATCTGGACCAGGCCGAGGTGAAACCGGTGAACCTCAACGACCTGGTGGAGGACGTGGCGGCGCTGATCCCGCCGGCCAGCCGGGACAAGGTCCGGATTGAGTTGCACCTGGGAGCTCTGCCGGAGATGGTTTGCCATCCCCAGCAGATGAGCGCCGTGTTTTACGATCTTGTGACCAATGCGATCGCCGCCAGCGAGACGGGCGGCACGGTTTCGATCCACACATCGGTGAACGGCGCGGACATGGAGGTGAGTGTCTGCGACAGCGGTCACGGGATTTCCGACGGCGAGATCGCTTCCATCTTCGACCCGGGATTCAAAGTGGCTCAGGGACGGGTTTCGACCGGCAACTGGAGCATGTTCAACGCACGGCAGATTGTGCGCGGCCACAGGGGCGAGATCCGGATTGTGAGCGAACCGGGGCGCGGAACGCGAGTGACGGTGACGTTGCCGGTGACTGCGGCAGCGGATTTCTGAGCGTCCTCAGGCGAGTCCGAGTTCCCGGCGCACTTCCACCACGCCTTCCACCAGATTGGCCAGCTTGCGGCTGGCTGCCCAGCGCGCGGTTTGGCTGAGGCCGCAGTCCGGTGCGAAGGCGAGCCGTTCGGCGGGCGCAAGTTGCAGGCAGCGGCGCACGGCGGCCGCGACCTCGGCCGCGGTTTCGATGTGATAGTTCTTCACGTCGATGACGCCGATTGCGACGTCGCGCACCTGTGCGATTTCGCGAATGAGTTCAAGGCCGGCGTATTGTCGGCTGGCCATTTCCAGGTGAATCTCATCGACGGGCACTTCGAGGAACGCGGGAAAGAGCGGTTCGTAACTTCGGGGGGCGACCGCGCGGGCCTTGTAATTGCCGAAGCAGAGATGGGTTGAGAGGCGGGCGCGGCCTGCCACGGGCGCGATGACACGTTTGAAGATGGCGGCAAGACGAGCCGGGTCTTCGCGATGGGCGTAGCAGCTCATGGAGGGCTCGTCGATGGTGATCTCGCGGCAGCCCGCGGCGGTGAGCGCGACGAGTTCATCCCGGACAATGGGGATGAGCGCTTCGGTGACATCCCAGCGGTCGCGATAGACGCTGCCGGGGACGAGACGTCCGCTCAAGGTGTAGGGTCCCGGCACACTGGCTTTGAGAATGGGCCCGGCGGGTGCGAGCCTGCGAAGGCGGTTGAATTCATGAACGGCGCCAAGGCCACGGGGCGCCTTCAGCGGGCCGGTAATGGCATGAGCGCCGCGCTGATCGTGCGCGGGCGGGCCGAAACGGCGCGAAACGCGCGGCGCTTTGTCGACGCCTTCGAGGTAACCGTAGAACGAGAGGTTGAAATCGAAACGGGTCTGTTCGCCGTCGGTGACCACGTCAAGTCCGGCGGCCAGTTGATCGTGGAGTGCGGCCAGGACGGCGTCGTCCTGCATCTCCTCGATGTCGGCGGGACCGAAGCGGTCGAGGTTCAGGGTGGCGAACTCCAGCCAGCCGGGAAACGGATAGCTGCCGATGACGGTGGTGCGGAGGGGTTTGCGGGTCATGGCGTTGTGTTCGACTGTTGAGGTGTTCAGGGTTCGCTGACGCTCCAGCCGCCGTCGGCGGCGACGATCTGTCCCGTCATCATACGGGATGCCGGGCTCAGAAGGAAGAGGGCCAAACCGGCGACGTCCCCGGCCGACATGAGACCCTGCGCCAGAGGCTGCCTGCCGGCGGCGTAGGCTTGGATCTCCAGGCTCTGCTGGGCCCGCTGGGTCATGGGTGTGTGGACCAATCCGGGCGTAATGGCGTTGACGCGAATGCCTTGCGGTGCGTAGTAAGCCGCCAGGGAGAGCGTCAGCGCTTCGATGGCTCCCTTGGCGGCGGCGTAGGCGTGGGTGGCAAAGAGCCGTGGGCTCGGGTGTGTGGCGAGCACGCTGCCGGTGAGCACGATGGACCCACCGCGCCGCGCCATCATGGACGGCAGCACGGCGCGCGTGAGGTGAAAGGCCGTATCGAGGTTCGAACGCAGGGTCTCCGCCCAGCCTTCATCGGTGCACTCATGGAGGGGGCCGTCCCCATGACGGCGGCCACTGGCGCCGGCGATGTTGAAGAGACCGTCGATGCGGCCGTGCATGTCAAGGCAGGTGCCGGCGGCACGCAGGGCGTCATCGGCACGGCGAAGGTCGTAGCCGCTCTCAAGCGACGCCTCAAAGACAGTTCCACCCGCGGCCCCGATGGCATCCGCGGTGGCTCGCGCGATGCCCGTCGAGCCGCTGACGACGATGACCAGGCCGTCGAGCCGCACTAGTAACGCACCCGGACCCAGCGGTTGCGCCGCATGGACTCATAGCCGGCATCGAGGATCACATTCACGATGCAGCCGTCTTCACTTCATAGGTCTCGCGCGGCTGACGGCCGTCACGCACACACTCGACGAAGTGGCGCATTTCAGCCTGGTAACCGTAGGTGAACGCTTCTTCCGGGAGAGGCCGGGTCCAGCCAAAGTCGATGTCGGCTTTCTCGATGATGTAGCCGGAAGGTTTGCCGGTAAACATCGCGATGGGCGTGCCGCGCGTGACGTCGGTGAAGATGGAGCCTTCGCTGCCGTGCACTTCGTTGCGCAGGTCGAGACCGCCCTTCGTGGTCCAGGAGAGTTCGCAGTGGGCCACGCCACCGCCGGACATCTTCATGACCAGGAGGGCATTGTCCTCACCCTGGGTCTTCCTGCCATGGACCAGAGTGGCGCCCCAGGCCATCACTTCCACCACCTTATCTTCCTTGCCGAAGAAGTAGCGGGCGGCTTCAATGCAGTGCGGCGCCAGGTCGTTGAGCGCGCCGCCGCCGGTGCGCCCGGCATCCCAGAAGTGAGCGGAATGGGGACCGCTGTGCGATTCGCGGGATCGGACCCAGAGCACGCGCCCGACGCCGCCCGCCTCAATGGTCTGACGGGCTTTGACGACGGCGGGCGCGAACACTTCGGTCTCCGCGTAGCCGTGCAGCGCCCCGGAGCTGCGGGCGGCCTGAAGCATGCGGAGCGCTTCACGGCGGTTGCGTGCCAGCGGTTTGGTGCAGACCTGATTGCGGCGCGCCTTGGCCAGAGCGAGCGCGACAGGCTCATGCATTTCGTTGGGCAGGGCGATGATGAACAGGTCTATGTCGGGCCGTGCGATCAGGGCATCCAGATCGGTGGTATGCCCGCCCGTGCCCCAGCGGGCATGGAACGCGCGGGCGCGCCGAAGGGACCGGGACCAGTTGACGGCAACGTGCTGGCCGTTGACATCGGCCAGGCCCTGCAGGTAGAAATCGGCCACGAATCCGGAGCCGATCATGGCGATGGAGACAGGTTTCACAGGGATCTCCTATTCGTACAGGTGGCGGAGGCTGCGGCGGTAGGCTTCGTAGAAGCGTTCCAGTTGCTCCGCGGCGCTGGACTGGCCGGGGAACTGATGGCTGGGCAGCAGGACCGGCTTCACGCCACGTTCCAGCATCTTTTCCGCCGTCAGAGCACGGAGCATGTTGATGAGCATGGCCCCGGTGACGGTGGAGGTGGGAGCGGTGCGCCATTCGCAGCCTTCCAGATCAATGATGCAGTCTCCCGGCGGGCAGCGGTTGTCGAGCACGACGTCGGCGACATCCACCAGCTTCAGGCCGGAGGAGTGAGCAGCCGCGGCCTGTTCGCAGTGACGGCGGGAGACGATTCCATTCCAATGACCGGCAGCCCACGGCGGCGAGCGCCCTGAGCCATTTCGACAATCACGGGGCGGATGCCGCTGGTGGAGACGACGATCATGGCGTCGTGGGGGCCGAAGCGGAATCCTTTCAGGATCTCCTCAGCGTAGCCTTCATACTTTTCCAGGTGCAGCGGCGCCCGGAGGCCGTTGGCGCCAACGATGTTGGCGTGATTGGACAGGGCGAGTTCCACCAGCGCCACGAAGCCCACGAAGCAGCCTTGGCGGGGAGTCATCTCCTCGCAAAGCATCCGGGAGTGGCCGTTGCCGAAGAGGAAGACCAGACCGCCCTGCGCGATAGAGGAGGCGCAGATCGCGGCGGCGCGGTCCAGGGCTTCCATCTGGGTGTCGCGAATTTGATTGAGAAGAGCGATCGTCTCGTCGAAGTAGCGCCGGGCAGTGGACATGGAAGGGTGAACGGCCATCTTAGCCCACATTTCCGTTTTGAGCCGCGCGTGCGAATCTCCTGGATGCTCGTCCGCATCAATATCGATAGGGGTTTGAAGGCAGCGAAGACCCCTGCGGAGGACAGCACCCAATGGGTGACAAACAA
>VFZY01000237.1 GCA_016870915.1 Acidobacteriota bacterium
GAACGAGAGCTGAAAGGGCTGGTTTTGTTTGTCACCCATTGGGTGCTGTCCTCCGCAGGGGTCTTCGCTGCCTTCAAACCCCTATCGATATTGATGCGGACGAGCATCCAGGAGATTCGCACGCGCGGCTCAAAACGGAAATGTGGGTTATGATGGGAAAAGTCCCCCCAACCCCCACATGCCTCGTCTCCTCGGGTTCGTTCCTCTTTTTTTTGCCGCGCCGCTTTGGCCGCAGGCCGTGACCGGTTCCGTACAGGGCGCCGTGGTGGATCCGGCGGGCGCCCGGGTGGCCGCGGTCCGGGTGGCGCTCATCCAGGAAGGCACGGCGCTGACCCGCTCGGCCGGGACCGACTCCCTCGGCAGGTTCGTTTTTCCGGCCGTCGCCGCCGGCCGCTACCGCCTCACCGCGGAGCGCGAAGGCTTCAAGCGCGGCGTGGTGGCTGCCTTCGACGTGACGGTCAACCAGGCGGTGGTTGTCGACATCCCGCTCGCCCTGGGTGAGCGGTCCGAAGAGGTTCGTGTCGCGGCGCAGGCTGAGTTGCTTGAGACACAGAACGCCACTGTTTCCGGCCTCGTCGACAGCCGCCGCGTCACGGACCTGCCGCTGAACGGCCGGAACTTCGCCCAGTTGATCAACCTCCAGCCCGGCGTGGCCATCATCAGCAGCCACGGCTTGCTCGGCGGCGGACCCGATGCCGCGGGCATCCAGGGCTCCGGCCAGTACGTGAACGGCGCTCGCGGCAGCGTCAACAACTTCCTGTTCGACGGCGGCGACGCCAATGACCCGGTGGTGCCCGGCGGCACCGGGGCCTCCTCCACAGCGGCCTTCACCGGCGGCGCGCCCGGCGTGAACGGCATCAGCGTCGATGCCATCCAGGAGTTCCGCGTCATCACCTCCGGCGCCCAGGCGGAATTCGGGCGTTCGAGCGGAGCGGTGGTCAACATCGTCACCAAGTCCGGCACAAACCAGCCCCACGGAGCCGTATTCCACTTCCTGCGGAACCGCGCCCTCAACGCCCGCAACACCTTTGAAGCCGCCAAACCCGCCTTTACCCAGAACAACTTCGGCGCCTCGCTCGGCGGACCGGTCCGGCGGGACCGGACCTTCTTTTTCGCCAACTTTGAGGGCTTCCGCCAGCGCCAGTCGGTCTCGGTGGTCAATCCGGTGCCCTCGCCCAACACCATCGTGGCGGTGGGCCGTCAGAACCGCCTGCTCGGGGCGCTCCTCGGGGCCTACTTTTCCGGACCCGCCGCCGCCCAGCCGGGCTCCTTCACGGACCGGCCGGTTGAGACCATCCTGGCCCAGGGCGTGCCCGTGGTGGGCTCCACCGTCCTGCCGCGCGGCAACGGAGTGGATCAGAACGCCCTGCTCTACAAGATCGACCAGACCTTGCGGGGCGGTGGACGCCTGACGGGCCGGCACCAGGTCTACGACGCCACCGGGATTCCAGGCACCATCTCAGGCACCGGAATCGCCGGGTCGAACGTCGGCTACAACAACCGGTCCCAGAACGCGGTGCTCAACTGGACTCAGCCCTTCGGCCCCTTGCGGCTCAACGAGTTCCGGGCCGTGTTGCAGCGCAACACGCCGCGCGCGACTTTCGAACCCACCCCGGCGGCCATGCTTGACGCCGGACGCCTGCGCACCGACGGCCCGAACGCCGGGCAGCCCTATGGCCCACCCGATACTCCGAACGGCATCCCGACCATCCCCACCGTCGGGTTCGGCATCACCTCCGTGGGGTATGACGTCACCGCGCCTAACCGCCGTGGCGTCACCACGTTCCAGGTCTCGGAGACCTTCACCCGCGCCTCGGGCGCCCACACGGTGAAGGCGGGTTTTGAGTGGCGCCGGGTGCGCGAAAACAGCGTGTTCAGCTTCCGCCTGCGCCCGGAGGTGAACTTTCAAAGCGGCGGCGCGCTGTCGATTCTGGCGCCCGGCGCCCCGGTGTCAACCTACGATCAGAACCTGTTCGTCACCCCGGCCACCAGCCAACGCGGCTTCCGGGTTTCGGAATGGGGCTGGTTTGTGCAGGATACGGTGCGCCTCTCACCCCGCCTGACGCTGGATCTTGGCCTGCGCCACGAATACAACGGCCGCCCGTACGAGGTGAACGGCTACCTGAACAACGCCTTTCTGGCTCCTGGCGGCACGCCGATGCCTGGGGCTCACATCTACACGAACGGAGTGGCAGGGCTGCGCGATCTGCGGCTTTACACGGTGGGCAGGGGCCGTTCCCACGATGCGTTTCCGGCCGATCTGAACAACCTGGCGCCACGGGTGGGGCTGGCCTGGAAGGCCGCCCGGGGCACTGCCGTGCGCCTTGCCTACGGCATTTTCTATGATCGAATCTTCAACAATGTGTTCGGAAATGCACGAAATAGCCCTCCTTTTGCACTCCCGGTGACGCTTGCGGGCACTCCTTTTGGGGCCATTCCGGCCGCCGACGCCTTCCAGACCACCCTTCCGATCGGTCCGGTGACCATCAATCCGGCACTTAAAACGGCCTATACGCAGCGTTTCAGCGCCAATTTTCAACGGGAATTGGGGCGTTCGACAGTGCTTGAAGCGGGGTATGTGGGGGCCCGGGGCCTGAAATTGATCCGGACAATAAGGGCCAACCAGGGCGCCGCATTTCCGTTCCAATTCCGTCCGGGGAATATTGATGCGCCCGAACGGCCTCGCACGCTGGACGATTTCCGGCCGCTGAACTACGGAAACATGTCCACCCGGGACAGCAGCGGCGCCTCCACGTATCACTCGCTTCAGGCTGGCGTGCAGCGGCGGTTTTCGGGCGGTCTGTACCTTCAGGCGAACTACACGTTGGGGTCCGCCACCGACGTTGCCAGCGGCGAGATTCTCACCGATGTGGTGATCACCACCATCACCAACACGCTGCCGGTGCGCACGGCGGCGGGGTTGATCCCGACGCCCTCGCTCGATACGGTGAATCAGGCGCGCCGGGCGGGTGGCATGGCTCCGTTGGCGACGGTGACGGAGGCCGCGCGGTACTTCAACGCCAACTTCACGGGGCCGGGGCAGTGGCGGGCGGAAATCGGCCGGGCGGCTTTCGACGTGCGGCATATCCTGGTGGCGAATGCGGGGTACGATCTGCCGTGGGGGGGCTGGCAGATTCTGGGTGTCGCGCGGTATCAGAGCGGCATCCCGGTGACTCTTAACACCGGTGTTGACGTCAACGGCGATGGCAACGCCCCGGACCGCGCGGCGCTGCTTTCGGGCAGTCTGGACGCGATCATCCGGAGCGGGGGCGGACGGAGTTTCCTGAACCCGTCAACCGCCGGCCGGGGATCCGCCGGTCAGGCAGTGCGGGTCTTCGACGGGGCCGTGGTGGGTGTCTCCGAACGGCCGCAGGATGTTGCCAGCTATATGACACGCGGCGCGCTGACGGGCCGGGCGCTTCGTGCGGTGGATGTATCCCTGATCAAGAAGATAGCTCTGGGTGAGCGGGCACGGCTTCAGATTCGGGGCGAGTTCTTCAACGTGCTCAACCTGACGAATCTGGGTGCTCCGGTGGCCAGCCTGGCGTCACCGCTGTTCGGGCAGATTCTTGCGACATCAACGCCACCGCGGCAGATACAGTTCGGGGCACGCATCGAGTTTTGATCAGCGCACGGCCATGGTGACGTTGGCCTGGCTATCGACTCCGGCGATGGTGACCACCACGGGAACAGCCGTGCCGGTGGGGGCCGTGTTGGGCACGGTGACGTTCAACTGATAGAGGCCGGGGACCGAGCCGGGTGGGGCCTGGTGCGCATCCACGGTGGCGGCCTGGCCGCCGATGGTGACGTTCGGCGTGGATGTGGCGGTGATGGCGGGGGAGGCAGGGATAAGTGCGTTTGCAACCCCGGAGGTTGTGGCGCCGACACCGGTGAGGTAGATGACGACCGGCGAGCCCTTGGAGGCGGGGTTGGCGGGTGCGTTGATGGTGTAGTCGGCCGTGGTGGGGTTGTAGTTGAGAATGGCCGCCTGGCCGCGGCCCGACGAGTCCACTGTGAAGAGCCCCGGGCTGGTGGCGGCGGCGGCAACGGTGAATGGCTGGGAGGCGAGCCCGCTGTAGGTGACTACCACGGGAATGGAGGAGCCGGAGATGGTGTAGGGAACAATGACGCCGACTTGCGTGGCGCTGGTATAGATGACGGGAGCGGCCACGCCGGCGATGGTGACGGAGGTGGACGGCGCAGTTGTGGGCAGCGCGGTGGGAATGGGGGGCGTGGTGGGATCAAAGATGGTCAGCGTGGCGGGGCCGAGGCCCTGGCCGAAGATCGTGGTGATCTCGCCTGGCGACAGCGAACCCTGTTTGTAGCTGCCGGCGTTAACCACTGCCGTCACCATCGGTTCACCGCCGAAGATCTGGATCTGGGCATCATTTGAGGTGCCGCCGCCGGGCGCGGGCGTGATGGCTGAGACGCGAAGGACACCGGCATTGGCCAGGCTGGTGGCGGGGAGTGTGGCCAGCATCGCCCGGTCACTGACATTGGATGCGGTGACGGGCGCCGTGGCGCCCGCCGTGGTGGGCGTGCCGGTGATGACGCCGCCACCGCTGATGGAGAGCCCTGTGGGGAGCCCGGTGGCCGACCACGTGTAGGGAGGCGAGCCGCCCGCCGCGGTGAGCGTGGTGCTATAAGCCGTGCCCACGGTTGCCGGCGGAATCACGCCGGCTGTGCCCGTGACCCGCAGCGATGAAGTGCCCGTGGGTGTGATGACCTGCTTCATGTGCTGATAGACGTAACTGGCGGCGGCCGAACTGTCGGTGGCGCCGAGAGCAAAGTAATAAGTTCCGGCCGTGGTGGGCGTGCCAATCAGCGAGCCTCCTGACAGGGAGATGCCCGGCGGAAGCGCCCCTCCGGCGACGGTCCACACATAGGGAGCCGTGCCACCGGATACGCTGAGCGGGTAAGAGAGCGAGGCTCCGACCGAAACGCTGGGCAACAGGGAGGACATGCCGATCCGCATGCCGGTGGCGGCTGCCGCGTAGATCGGGATGGTGAGCACCTCCGTGGCGGTGGCGCTGGCGGCATCGGTGACCGTGATGGAGGCCTGAGGGGAGAATCCGGCGGTGGACGCCGTTGTTGTGGAGAAGAGATTCGATCCGGTGAGAGTGAAGATGGTTGCGGCAGAGCCCTTGATGATGCCGGACGGCCAGGTGATGCCGAGTTTCGGCAGAGCCGCATTGACATTGAGCGTGACCGCTACGTTGAGCGTCTTGTTGACGGCGGTGGCCGAGGTGATCTTGATGGTGCCGGTGTAGACCTTGGGGGCAAGACCTGTTGGATCGACCGTGACACCGATGGTATTGAGAAGACCCACTACATTGACGTTGCCGGTTGGCGCCACCTTGAGCCAGGTTGCGCCGGTGATGGAGATGGCAGCGGCGGCGGGCGCCCCGTTGCTTGAGAGAATGAACGGCGCGGTGAGCGAACTGTGGGGAATGGGCCCGCCGGTGGTGTAGTTGAACGTGAGGGAAGCGGGCGACGCGGTGAGAGTGGGCGCCGGCGCCGAAACCAGCAACGTGACCCCCACCGAGGACGACGGCGGTGACGTACCGGTGGTGGATGTGATGGTGACGGTGGCGGAGTAGGAGCCCACGGGAAGACCGGTGGGATTCACTTGCAGCGCGATCGATGATGGGGCTTTACCGGCGACCACCGATGGCAGCAGCCACGCTCCGCCATAGGAACTGCTGGTGACGGACACGGAGTAGTTCTGGCCGTTGGGCGTGCTCTTGACGGCGACGGACTGGGCCGCGGGTAACGTTGCGGCGCCGATGATGTAGTTAAACGTGATGGTGGCCGGTGTGGCGACGATTGTGGGACCGGTAGTCTGACCCGCACAGTGGAGTGTGAGTCCGAGTAACAAACCGGGAATGGGCAGACGCTTCCGCACGGATTGAAGATCGGCGGTGCTCCCCGATTTCTGAAGAGAGGGTTTCGCCTTAGTTAAGGACGTGCCCGGTGACGGTTTGAAGGAGCCTGGCTCCTGGTACTCATTTCCGTGTACGTCTGAACTGGAGTAATCGCGATAGACTGAAGAAAACCCCCGTTTTTCGCACAATGCTCACACCTCAAGAACGCTCGCAGGCTCTCTACGAGCTACTGGCCCAACGCATCCTTGTCCTGGACGGCGCGATGGGCACAATGATTCAGCAGCGCAACCCGACGATGGACGATTGGGGCGGGCCGAAGTACGAAAACTGCCCGGAGAATCTGCTTTTCACCAAACCCGAGTGGATCAAGGACATCCATCGCGAGTACTTCGCCGCGGGCGCGGACATTGTGGAAACGAACACGTTTGGCGGGCACCCGGTGACCCTGGCCGAGTTCGGCATGGAAGCGCGCTGGTATGAAGTGAATCACACGGCCGCACGGCTGGCCCGGGAGACAGCACTGGAGTTCGACCGGCCGGGGCGGCCGCGGTTTGTGGCCGGGTCGATTGGGCCGACGACGAAGGCCATTACGGTGACTGGCGGGGTGGCGTTCGATCAGCTTCGCGACGGCTACTATCTGCAGGCGAAGGGCCTGGTTGAAGGGGGCGCGGACCTGCTGCTGATTGAGACCGCGCAGGACACGCGGAACATCAAAGCGGCGCTGCTGGGAATTGACCGGTACTGCCGGGAGATTGGCCGGCTGGTGCCGGCGGTGGTTTCGGGGACGATTGAACCGATGGGGACGATGCTTGCGGGGCAGGCGGTGGATGCGTTGTGGACGTCGGTTTCCCACATGCCGCTGCTGGCGATTGGCATGAACTGCGCGACGGGACCTGAGTTCATGACGGACCACATCCGCACACTGCATGAGATGTCGACGGCGCGGATCTCCTGCTACCCGAACGCGGGGCTGCCGAATGAAGACGGCAAGTATCTTGAAACACCGGCGATGCTGGCGGCGCAGCTTGAAAAGTTTGCCGACCATGGCTGGCTAAACCTTGTGGGCGGGTGCTGCGGCACCACGCCCGCGCACATCGCCGCCATCGCACGGATGGTGGACGGAAAGAAGCCGCGAGCGGTGCCCGGCGTTTCGGGACGGGTCTACTATTCGGGCATTGAGGTGGTGGAGGCGGACGAGACCAACCGGCCTTTGCTGGTGGGCGAGCGGACCAATGTGATCGGGTCGCGGCTGTTCAAGAATCTGGTGGCCGACGAGAAGTGGGAAGAGGCGACGGAGATCGGGCGGCGGCAGGTACGGGGCGGAGCGCACATTGTGGACGTCTGCCTGCAATCGAGCGATCGCGATGAATTAAAGGACATTCCGCCGTTCTACGAGAAGCTGATCCGGAAGATCAAGGCTCCGGTGATGATCGACACGACGGACCCGGCGGCGGTGGAGCTTTCGCTCACCTATTGCCAGGGCAAGGCGATTATCAACTCCGTGAACCTGGAGGATGGTGAAGAGAAGTTCGAGAAGATGTGCCCGGTGGCGAACGCGTATGGCGCGGCGCTGGTGGTGGGCTGCATCGACGAGGACCCGGTGCAGGCGCAGGCGTTCACGAGGGAGCGCAAGCTGGAAGTGGCGCGGCGTTCGGTGGATCTGCTGACGGCGAAATACGGCACGCGGATCGACAACATCATCATTGACCCGCTGGTGTTCCCCTGCGCGACTGGCGATGAGAACTACATTGGCGGCGCGGTGGAGACGATTGAGGCGCTGCGGCTGATCAAGGAAGGCATTGCCGGCGTCAAGACGGTGCTGGGCATTTCGAACATCTCGTTTGGGCTGCCGGCGGCGGCGCGCGAGGTGGTGAATTCGGTCTTCCTTTACTACTGCACGAAGGCCGGGCTGGATCTGGCGATTGTGAACACGGAGAAACTGGAGAGGTTCGCGTCGATTCCGCTGGAGGAGCGGCGTCTGGCTGAGCATCTTCTTTTCAACACACCGCCGGCCGAGATTCCGGGCGATCATCCGCAAGCGGAATCGCTGCGGACGGCGCCGGAGGACTGGCGGCAGCAGTCGCGGGAGCAGAAGGCGGGGATCAATCAGTTCCATATCGCGCGCATCACGGAGCACTTCCGTGGGGCGACGGGCCGGGTGAAGGCCAAGACTTCGGACCTGCCCCTGGATGAGCGGCTGGCGAACTACATCATTGAGGGCAGCAAGGACGGCCTGGTGGCTGATCTTGACGTGAAGCTGAAGGAGGCGGCTCCGCTCGATATCATCAACGGTCCGCTGATGGCCGGGATGAACGAAGTGGGCCGGCTGTTCAACAACAACGAACTGATTGTGGCCGAGGTGCTGCAATCGGCCGAATCGATGAAGGCGGCGGTGAGCCATCTTGAGCAGTTCATGGAGAAGTCCGAATCGGCCGCGCGCGGGAAGATCGTGCTGGCGACAGTGAAGGGCGATGTGCACGATATCGGGAAGAACCTGGTTGAGATTATCCTGGGCAACAACGGGTATGAGGTGGTGAACCTGGGGATCAAGGTACCTCCTGAAGAGCTGATCAAGGCGTATGAAGCGCACAAGCCGGATGCGATTGGGCTTTCGGGGCTGCTGGTGAAGAGCACTCAGCAGATGGTGGTGACGGGCGAGGATTTCCGGAGCCACGGAGTGCGGGTGCCACTGCTGGTGGGCGGCGCGGCGTTGTCGGAGAAGTTCACGCGGACACGGATCGCGCCGGCGTATGGAGGCGCCACGTTCTATTCGAAGGACGCGATGACCGGGCTGCGGCTGATGAATCAGATCATGGACCCGGCTCAGCGGGCGACGCTGCTGGCGGCGCATACCTGGAGCGGGGATGGTCCGGCTGTGGAGGTGGCGCAGGCGCCGGCGCAGCCGATTTCCGAGCGCCGCAGTTCGAAGGTGCGGACGAGTGTTCCGATTCCGCCGGCGCCGTACCTGGACCGGCGGGTCCGAGCGGTACCGCAGTTGAGTGAGTTGTGGAGTTACATCAACCCGTTCATGCTGTATGGCAAGAATCTGGGATTCAAGGGCAACTTCGAAAAGCGCTTGGCGGAGCGCGATCCGCAGGCGTTGGAGTTGTTCCACAACGTGGAGGAAGTGAAGCAGTGGGCGGCCGGTTTCATGAAGGCTCGCGTGGTGTGGCGGTTTTTTGAGGTGGAGCGGGCGGGCAATGCGATCGGGTTTTTTGAGCCGGGCGCGGGGACTCCGCTGCATACGTTCCAGTTCGGGCGGCAGCCGCGCGAGGATGGTCTTTGCCTGAGCGACTATGTGCTGGATGTGGACGAGAACGGGCGCCGGGATCATGTGGCGGCATTCGTGGTGACGGCGGGCGAGGGTGTAAGAGAACGGAGCGAGGAAGCGAAGGCGAAGGGCGAGTACTTCCGCAGTGTGGCATTGCTGGCGCTGGCGACTGAGACGGCGGAAGGGGCCGCGGAGTGGCTGCACCGCCGCATTCGGGAGGATTGGGGATTCCCGGACGCGCCCACGATGACCATGCAGGAGCGGTTCACATCGCGGTACCGGGGGAAGCGCTACAGCTTTGGGTATGGGGCTTGCCCGAACATGGAAGATCAGGTGGCGCTGTGGAAGCTGCTGGCGCCGGAGGAGATCGGGGTGCGGCTGACGGAAGGGTTCATGATGGAGCCGGAGGCGAGTGTGAGCGCGCTGGTGTTCCATCATCCGGACTGCGCGTACTTCACGGCGGCGGAAGCCGGGGAGGTTGTGGAAGGGAATTGAGGGGCCAGCCGCTCAGGGGCGCGAAGGCCAGTTGACACGCGCCCGCCATGGTTCCAAGAGCGGCGTGATCCTGGCCAGGCCGGCACTAAGGCCGCCCGCGCAAACTCATCTGACCCTTGCGGCTCCAATCGATGGACTGCGTGAGCACGCGCATCGCCTCCTGCGGCGCGTGGAAGCCGGTTGAGTTCTCCGCCTC
>VFZY01000238.1 GCA_016870915.1 Acidobacteriota bacterium
TTCGCGCACAACGTGAGGGGAAATCAGAACCCATTTGACCGGCGCGCGGACAAAGGCGTGAGCGACTTCGACCGGACGCATGTCCTCTCGCTCTCATGGGTGTATGATACGCCGAAGATTTCCCAATAGCAGGTCATCCTGAGATCCGATGACGAAGAGAGTGGTGGCGCCGCCCATCTGCGCCTTGTTGTTGATGTATGCCGCGGCATCCACCGCGGGAGTTCCCGGATTCAAGTTGCCATCGACGGCGGCAATGGCGCGTCAAGAACTTCGCGGCGCCGGGGACGCAACTGGGGAACGCGGCGGCGTTCGGAGTGATCAGCGGGCTGGCGCAATCGCGCGCCCGGTGCAGATGGTGCTGCGTCTGGAATACTAGTAAATCGCCCATGATTCACTACGATCCGCACCGCTGGCTTGATCATTTCTTCGACATCCGCGGGTCGATGGTGCGGGAGATTCTGGGGCGGGTGGCGCTGTGCGTGCTGTGGACGACGGTGATTGTCGTCATCCACTTCAAAGTGCGTCCGCTCGGGATCCCCTCGACGCTGCATACGCTGGTCGGCGTGGCGCTGGGCCTGCTGCTGGTGTTCCGCACGAATGCGTCCTACGACCGGTTCTGGGAAGGGCGCAAGCTGTGGGGTGGGATCGTCAACGAATGCCGCAACCTGGTACGTGGCGGGGCGCTGCATTTCGGCCAGGACAAGGAACTGCTGGCAACGCTGGCGCGCTGGACGGCGGCATTTCCCTTCGCGGCAACCGCCACGTTGCGCGGCGCCAAAGACTTGGGCGCGATGAAGGATCTGCGTCCGGCGGAACTGCAGGCCGTGCTCAGCAGCCAGCACAGCGCTCTGGCGGTGGCCGCGGGGATGGGAGCGTGCCTGCGCCAGGCGCGCGACAAAGGCCTGATCACCGATATCGTGCTCACGTCGCTCGATCAGAACATCACGCTGCTGGTGGATTACCTGGGCGGCTGCGAGCGAATCCGCAAGACGCCGCTGCCGTTTGCCTACGTGGTGCACCTGCGGCGAGCGCTGGTTCTGTATTGCTTCACGCTGCCCTTTGCGTTGGTGGAGACGTTCGGGTGGAGCACCATCCTGGACGTGTTCCTGATCTCGTATGTCTTTTTCGGGATCGAAGAGATCGGCGTCGAGATCGAGGGGCCCTTCGGATACGACGACAACGACCTGCCGCTCGAAGCGATCTGCGAGACTATCCAGGACAATGTGTATGCCATTGCCGGTATGGGCGATCACGACCGCGAGGTACTGCCGGAAGGCCTGTAATCTTCGCGAAGCTTCAAGTGAGAGCTTCCAAACTCAACCTTTGTCAGTGCCGGGGAGCACCCGGCACCCATACCGCCGCTCGTCAGTAGCGAGAGTTAGTAGCGATAATGATCCGGCTTGTACGGACCCTCAACCGCAACGCCCAGATAAGCCGCCTGCTTGTCCGTCAGCGTGGTCAGCCTCACCCCGATCTTCTCCAGGTGCAGCCGGGCCACTTCCTCGTCCAGCGCCTTAGGCAGGGTGTAGACCTGTTTGCCGTACACGTCCTTGTTCTTCCACAGGTCCAACTGGGCCAGCGTCTGGTTCGAGAAGCTGTTTGACATCACAAACGACGGGTGGCCCGTGGCGCAGCCCAGGTTCACCAGGCGGCCTTCGGCCAGCAGGAAGATGGAATGGCCGGCCGCGAAGGTGTACATGTCCACCTGCGGCTTGATGTTGGTGCGCTTCACACCCACGGCTTCGTTCAGCAGGTCCACCTGGATCTCATTGTCGAAGTGGCCGATGTTGCAGACAATCGCCTGATCCTTCATGTGCCGCATGTGCTCAACCGTAATCACGTCGCAGTTGCCTGTGGTTGTGACGTAGATATCGCCGCGTCCCAGCGTATCTTCCACCGTCGTCACCTCGTAGCCTTCCATGGCCGCCTGCAGGGCGTTGATGGGGTCGATCTCAGTCACGATCACGCGCGCACCCAGGCCGCGCAGCGACTTCGCCGATCCCTTGCCCACATCGCCATACCCGCACACCACGCACACCTTGCCCGCCACCATCACGTCCGTCGCGCGCTTGATGCCATCGGCCAGCGATTCGCGGCATCCATAGAGGTTGTCGAACTTCGACTTGGTGACCGAATCGTTCACATTGATCGCCGGTACCAGCAGTTTGCCCTCCTCGGCCAGCTTGTAGAGCCGGTGGACGCCCGTGGTGGTCTCCTCGGAAACGCCACGCCAGGCAGCCACCAGACCGGTCCAAAAGTTGGGGGTCTCGGCATGAACCCGCTTCAGCAGGTTCTTGATGATCTGCTCCTCACGGCTCCCCGAAGGCGTGTTCACCCAATCGGAGCCATGCTCGAGTTCAAAGCCCTTGTGGATCAGCAGCGTGACATCACCGCCATCGTCGACAACCAGTTCCGGTCCCAGCCCGCCCTGGTGCCGGATGGCGTCCAGCGTGCAATCCCAGTACTCCTCCAGCGTTTCGCCCTTCCAGGCAAACACCGGAATGCCCGCCTCGGCAATCGCCGCCGCCGCATGGTCCTGCGTGGAGAAGATGTTGCAGCTTGCCCAGCGCACCGTCGCGCCCAGGTCGACCAGGGTTTCGATGAGCACCGCGGTCTGAATCGTCATGTGCAAGGACCCGGTCACCCGCACGCCGGCCAGTGGCTTCGATGTCGCGTACTTGCGGCGGATGGACATCAGGCCGGGCATCTCCTGCTCGGCAATCGAGATCTCCTTGCGGCCCCAGGCCGCAAGCGACATGTCAGCAACCTTGTAATCGTTGGCAACGAGGGTGGTACTCATGGTTCTCCTTGGAAATATCGTGGTATCGCGATATGTTAATAGTATACCACGGATTATGCCGCCCGCCACACCGTCGATTACAGATGCCATGCGAACGTTGACCGATGGGTCTCGATTACGTATCGTCCTGCTGCTGGGGCAGGAAGAACTTTCCGTCGCCGAACTCCAGGAAATTCTGGCCATGGGCCAATCCAGTATTTCGACACACCTGGGCCAATTGAAGCGGGCAGGACTGGTGACGGACCGGCGGGCCGGCAAGAACATCCTGTACCGCCTTCGAACGCCCGAGGAGTGGGCTGATCTGTTGGCCTTGGCCCGCCGGGCGGCGGCGGAGTTTCCGGAGACCGCGGCGGACCGGCGGGCACTGGCGCTGATCCTGGACAAGCGCCGCGACCGCGCCCGGGCCTACTTCGATGAACTGGCCGGGAAGTTCGGGCGCCACTACGTGCCGGGCCGCTCCTGGAAGGGCCTGGCGGAGATGCTGCTTCTGCTGATGGACCCCATGGATATCGCCGACCTGGGCGCGGGAGAGGGAACGTTTTCCCAACTGCTGGCCCGGCGCGCGCGGCGCGTGATCGCCGTCGATAACTCGGAGAAGATGGTGGCCTATGCCTCCGATGTGGCCCGCCGGAACGGTGTCTCGAACATCAAATTCCGCGTGGGCGATCTGGAAGCCCCACCCATTGAGCCGGGTTCCATCGACCTGGCGTTTTTCAGCCAGTCCTTGCATCACGCCGGCAATCCGGCACGGGCGGTTCGGGCTGCCTGGACCCTGCTGCGGCCGGGCGGCCGTATTGTCCTGCTGGACCTCAAGAAGCACGGCTTTGAGCAGGCCCGTGAACTCTATGCCGATGTCTGGCTGGGGTTCGGGGAGGCGGAACTGGCGGGCTTTCTGGACGAAGCCGGTTTCGGGGAAATCAGCGTTGCGGCCGTCCATAAAGAAGAAGAACGCCCTTACTTTGAGACCCTGCTCGCCGTTGGAAGAAGACCCCTCTGATTTTCAGGGCCTGACATGCTGTACAATCGGTTCCACCCTCTGAGGAGAAAGGTATCGCATGCTTCTTTGCGCGCGCGCTGTTCTGGCTGTTCTGACTTTGGTTGTGTCCCTCACGTCCCAGACCACTTCCACGGAAGTTCTGGGGACCGTCACCGATTCTTCGGCCGCCGTTGTTTCCGGGGCCGAGGTCACTCTGCTCCGCGTATCCACCGGTGAGAAGCGTGTCACCAAGACAGATGAATCCGGCAACTACTCGTTCCCGCTGATCGAGATCGGCGACTACACGGTCACCGTCTCGCTGTCGGGTTTCAAGACCCAGGCCAAGACCGGCGTCAACGTAGCCTATCAGCAGAAAGCGCGCGTCAACGTGACGCTTGAAGTGGGCGCCACCACAGAGCGTGTTGAGGTGGTGGCCACGGGAGTCGAACTGAAGACGGACGACGCCGCTGTGTCGAACACCATCGAGCGGCGCCGCGTGCAGGAACTGCCGCTGCTTGGCCGCAACTTTGCCACTCTCGCGATTCTCACGCCCGGTGTGCAATACGGCACGCGCATGGGCCAGGACATTCAGGCGGCCACGGCGTTCCCGTTTCCGGGCGCGGCGACAACGCTCAGCGCCAACGGCCAGCGTGACGCCAACCAGAACGTCTCCATGGACGGCGTGGTGGCCACCGAACCGCTGGTGAACCAGGTGCTGTTCAACCCATCCATCGACGCGATTGAAGAAGTGAAGATCCAGACCGGGTCGGTCTCGGCGGAGTACGGCCAGAACAACGGCGCGGTGGTGCAGATCGCCCTGAAGAGCGGCACAAACCAGTTCCACGGCACGTTCTACAACTTCATGCGCAACAACGTGCTGGACGCCCGCGACTACTTCCTGAACTTCGAACTGCCGGCGGGCGTGCCGGAGCGGAAGAAAAACGCCCTGCGGCGGCATCAGTTCGGGGCGTGGCTTGCGGGCCCGGTCAAACTGCCGAAGTACGACGGCAAGGACCGTACCTTCTGGAGTTTCAACTACGAAGGCACGCGCCAGACGCTTGAAACCGTGTCCCAGACGAACTTCTTCCCGGAAGAGTTCCGGCGGGGCGATTTTTCGGCTCTGCTCACACCTGTCATCCGCAACGGCCGCCCGGTTCGGAATCCGATCGTCGTCTTCGACCCCACCACCGGCGAGCCTTTCCGCGACTCCCAGGGCCGCATCACCAACATCATTCCCACCAGCCTGATCAACCGCAACTCGCAGAACTTCATCAACACCTACATGCCGTTGCCGCAATTCCGGCCCGAGGACATTCTGGATGTGAACACCATTGGCACCGTGCCGTCGATTCTCGGCCAGAACCAGTACTTCGGCCGTATCGACCACAACTTCTCCTCCAACGACCGCCTTTTTGTCCGCTACGCCACCCAGCGGACCCGGTTCGAGCAGCGAGACATCAACCCCAACTTTCCCACCATCTTCACCATGCGGCCGCACAACATCGCCTCGCAGTACCTGCACCTGTTCCGGCCCACCGTGATCAACGAGTTCCGCTTCGGCTACAACCGCGTCGACCACGACCAGGTGAACCCCCGCACCAACACCAACTTCGACACCGATAGCCTGGGCATTGGGCAGTTCCGCGTGGCGGTGGACAACAACCGCAAGTTCCGCCCGCTGGAGGCCGCCATCCCGTCCACCGGGATCATGCGCGGCGATTCCGGCGCCCGGATCGACTTTAACGACACCTATCAGATCTCGAACAACTTCACGGTGATGAAGTCGAACCACACGTTCAAAATGGGCATGGAATACCGGCGGCTCACCATCGAGCGCGCGGCGGCCAACGTGCCTTACGGAAACTTCGGCTGCTGCGAAGGCGGCTTTGGCCTGGCGGGCTGGCTGATGGGGTACCCCAGCTCAACCACCACCGCGGAAGGGCTGCTGCTGCAGAAACCCCGGCAGCACCGGTGGAGCGGCTACGTGCTGGACGAATGGAAAGTGACGCGCCGGTTGAGCGCGAACATCGGTGTGCGCTGGGATTACTTTGGCCTGGCCACCGATTTGAACCGCACCTGGCGGTCCCTGCGGCTGGATATCCTGACGCAGGCCTCGGACGGCCGGCAGCTTCCCACGGTGGTTCCGGAGCCGCGCCAGAACTTCAGTTTCTACAACCCGGAGGAACGCTTCTTCATGCCGCGCGTGGGCTTCGCTTACCGCGCCAGCGAGAAGACCGTCATCCGCACCGGCGCCGGCTGGTATGCCAACGCTCAGCAGTTGAACAACTTCTCGATCCTCAACCTGCAGCCGCCGCTCTCCGGCACCTTCGGTTTCAATTCGGTCACCGACACGGCCCAGGTGCTCTCGGGCACCTACGGCGGCGTGCCGTGGTCACAGCAGACCCGGCGCTTCCGGCCCGGCCAGCCCATCCTCACGCTCGGCAATCCGTTCCCCGGCCAGGGAACCGCGGCGGCGCGCACCAATGTGCTGCTCATGGTTCCGGACAACAAGGCAAGCCATTATGTGCAGTGGAGCTTCGATATCCAGCGGCAATTGCCGTTGGGCACCATTCTCACCGTGGGCTACGTCGGGTCGAAATCGAGCAACCTCGATAACACGGTTCCGAACTTCAACGCCCCGGACCCTTCAACCGATACCGACATCAACCGCCGCCGCCCCTATCAGGCTTATGTGAGCCGCGGGGAAGGGAACACGCCCCGGCTCCTCAACAACATCCGGTACCTGGACTCGTATGCCAACGCCACCTACCATGGGCTGCAGGTGTCGGCCCAGAAGCGGTATAGCGCGGGGCTGAGTCTGGGCCTGGCGTATACCTACAGCAAGTCGCTTGGCGAAGGCTACGGCCGCAATGATCCGGCGGGCGACGTCGAGGCTACATACCAGAATCCGCGCAACCGCCGCGCGGACCGCACGCGCTATGGCTTCGACATCACGCACAACGCGGTGGCAAACTTCGTCTATGACCTGCCGTTCCTGAAGAACGCCACAGGCTTGGCCGCGGGCGTCCTGGGCGGCTGGCAGGTGAGCGGAATCGTCACCCTGCGCACAGGGCTGCCGTTCACGGTGCTGGGCGGCAACCTGAACACCGGCTTCAACTCCCGGCCGGACCGCATCGCCGACGGGCGGCTCTTTGGCAGCGCCACCCGGTCCCGCTGGTATGACCCCTCGGCCTTCCGGCGCACCGATTGCAACATCCCGAACCGCGCGGATCTCTGCCATTACGGAAACGCGGGCAACGGGATTCTCGTATCACCCGGCACCAAGACCTTCGATCTGTCTTTCGGCAAGAACTGGAAGCTCCCGATGTTGGGCGATCAGGGCCGGCTCCAGTTGCGCGCCGAGGCGTTCAACGCCTTCAACACGCCGCAGTTCGGCCGCCCCAACGGCTTGGGCTGGGCCGGGTTGGATTCCGTGATCCCGGATGCGCCTCGCGTGGGCGAGATCCGTGGGCTGCGCAACTCGATGCGGATCTTCCAGCTTGCCCTGAAGATCTACTTCTGATTCAGGCTTCGCATCAGATCGCGAGCTTCTTCGGCCGCGGCGCCGTCTCCGGATTCCGCCGCGCGCCTCAGGTGTTCCAGAGCTTCCGCCCGCCGGCCTCGCGCCGCGAGCGCGCTGCCTAAGCCGAGTTCCGCTCCGGCGCGCCCCGGAGCCGCCTTGAGCGCCGCGCGATAGGCTGCCTCCGCCTCCACCCAGGCGGCTCGCCTGGCCGCCAGATCCCCCAGGCTCTGCCAAGCCTCCGTGTCCCCGGGCTGGTATCGAACCGAGGCCCGCAGGTGGTGCTCCGCTCCAGCCCCGTCGCCGGCGGCATGCAGGATCACGGCCAGATTCTTATGTGCTTCAGCGTAAGAGGGGCGATGCCGCAACGCTTCGCGCAGCGCGGCCTGGGCGTTCGGGCCGTCGCCTTGTTCGTGCAGCAACAGACCCAGCGTGTTGTGCGCTTCGGCGAAATCGAAACTGGCCGCGATGGCCGCCCGCGCGGCGCCCGTCGCTTCCACCAGACGCCCCTCAGCCTGGTATGCCAGCGCCAGACGGTGCGAAACGCCCGGATCCCCGGGGTCAAGCGCACGGGCCTTTTCAAGATTGGCCGCGCCTCCCAACGCCGCAAGCGCCGGAACGAACGATGGATCGGCCGCAAGCGAAGCCCGGAATGCCGCCTGGGCGCCGGGCCCGTCGCCCAGCTTGCTCCGGGCGTCTCCCAGGGCGAAGTAGAACTCGGGCCGGGTTGGCTTGGAGCGCGCAAGCGCCTGTTCCAGCCGCCCGGCGCCGGCCGGATTGCTGCCGGCAACCACCTGGGCCGTAGCCACGTACAGCTCGTCCCCGGGGGCGGCCTGCTCCGGGTAGTACAACGCCACTTCACCTTGATAGTTGCCTGTTCGGGCGGGAGGTTCCAGACCGGGCCGGCGCTGGATCCGGTGGTCGGTCATGCGCGCGTTCACCACGTCTTCCGCGGTTCGCGCCGGCATGTGGCAACTGGTGCAACCGGTGGTGGCGGCGGTATGATCGCGTGCTTCCACCTGGGCATGGCAGCCGCGGCAGACGGCGTCGTAATGCCGCCGCGCCGCAGGCCCACGCCGGGCCACATGCGGGTTGTGGCACGTGGCGCATTCGAGCGTACCGGACTTCAGATAGCAGGCGGACTGCCGTAACCGGTAGGCCGAGTTCACGATCTCAAACTTCGATTCGCGACCCGTCCCCGGAGCGTGATCAAAGTGGATCATGAAATCAGCGAGCGGCTCGCCGGGACGGTAGGAAAACGGACCTCGGCCAAAACGCACCAGGGCATTGGGCAGCGGCGCACTGGTGGTCTCCAGGTGGCATTGAAGGCAGACCTCGATGCGGCGCTCGCGGGGCAGTTTGGCGGGGTTGACAATCGGCGCCCGGCCGGCAGACTCGACGTGCATCTGGCCCGGGCCATGGCAGCGCTGGCAATCGATGCCTTGGGGCAGGGAGGCAGGGAACCGCGGCTCGGTGGCAGCGCGTGGATAGGTTCCGGAAGGGTATCCATTGTGGCAGAACATGCAGTCCGTGCTGATCTTGCGGCGGTGATCGGGCGGATCCGGGCGATCGTACCCGGGCGCCATGGCGAACCCGACGCCGGGGTACCACGCAATGGGCAGTTCGGCCAGCCGGCCCTCCGCGGTACGGTGAAGGTAGCTGCGCGCGTGGTTGCCGCTGCCCATCACGGCGTGAATCTCAAGTTCAATCGTGGATTCGGGGTGCCCGGCCACGGAGCGCTCAAGAAAGTACCGCCCGGCCCGCTCGATCATCCGATAATCGCGGCCCGAAGCCTTATGGTGCACGGTCTGGTTCCAACTCTCCACGGTGAGGTTTCCGGGGTGGGCGTCGTGGAACGAGCGGGCCATTCCAGTGTCGCGATACGTGGTCCAGATTGCGGCATGGCAGCCGTGGCAACTCTTCGGGGCGGCGTAGGCGGCGGGAGGATCCGGCTTCCGGCACGCCGCCAGGAACAGCAGGGCGACGAGGAAAACCCGTGGAATCATCCCACCAGACTAGCCCACCAGACTGGCCCAATCAGGCGTGCCCAACGACGGACGTCCCGCCCGGCCCATGGGAGGCTCCGCTCAACGGGTGACTTACCGGGTGGCTCACCGGGTGGAAGATCTCGTTGAATCATTCTGACCCACATTTCCGTTTTGAGCCGCGCGTGCGAATCTCCTGGATGCTCGTCCGCATCAATATCGATAGGGGTTTGAAGGCAGCGAAGACCCCTGCGGAGGACAGCACCCAATGGGTGACAAACAAAACCAGCCCTTTCAGCTCTCGTTCAACGGCCTTCTCAAGATCGACTTCCAGGGATCGCGCGTTACTTCCGATGGTGGTCTGATCCTGGTGCGTGAGTTGGATGAACGGCTGGGCTTCGGTGCTCTCATTGCCCAACACCTGACTGACTCACGGCGCGGCAAGAATACCCAGCTTCCGCTGGCGGACCTACTGCGCCAGTCCGTCTACAGCCGGATTGCCGGCTACGAGGATGTCAACGATGCCGAGCGGCTCTCGCAGGATCCAACCTTCCGGCTGA
>VFZY01000239.1 GCA_016870915.1 Acidobacteriota bacterium
TGGGCAACCACGCCAGGCGCGACCCCGGCGTGGCTATGCGAACATACCATGGGGTCCCGAAACGGATTCCCAAAACCGGAACTTTCTACTTGGCCGGGAATAGGAACTTTCTACTTGGCTCCGACACAGAGAGAGCAAACGTATAGAGAGATCCGCCGGCCAGCACCGAGATCCGCTGCTGGCCCTGAAAGGAGTATGTGATGGCCGCGGCGCCCACCGTTCCGCCGGTCTGGAACTTCCAGAGCACCTTGCCCGTGGCGGCGTCCATGGCGAAGAAGTAGCCGTTCTGGTCGCCGGCAAACAGCAGGCCGCCGGCGGTGGAGAGCATGCCGCCGCTCGGTGAGGCGATGAGAGGCAGACGCCAGGCGATTTCGCCCTTGGCCGGGTCCATGGCGACGATCGAGCCCGCGGCGGGCTCCTTCGGAACGCGGTCGACAATCGAGCCCTGGTACCAGGCGCCTTCCACGAAGTCCTGGCGTGTCTTGTAGTAGATGTGGCAGCCGTCGGTGGAACTGAAGTAATGGAGACCCGTCTGCGGGCTATAACTGGTGGGTTCCCAGTTATGACCGCCGCCCAGGCCCGGGCAGGCCTTGGTGCCCTGTTCGGAGGGGTCCTGGCCGGGGACCAGAATGGGCCGGCCCTTGCTGTCGATGCCATCGGCCCAGGAGACCTTGGTGTACGCCTTGGCATTGAGGAACTCGCCGGTGACGCGATCCAGCAGGTAATGGTGGCCGTTGCGATTGGCGTTGAGGATGGCGCGGACGCGCTTGCCCTTGTGGGTCAGGTCCACCAGAACCGGGTCGCCCATCGCGTCCCAGTCGTGGACGTCGTGCGGAGTGAACTGGTAGTGCCAGCGGAGCTTGCCGGTGTCCACGTCGAGCGCGACGACGGAGCAGGTGTAGAGGTTGTCGCCGGGGCGTTCGTCGCCGAACATGTCAGGGCCGGGATTGCCCGTGCCCCAGTAGGTGAGATTGGTATCGGGGTCGTAGGTGCCGGTTACCCAGATGGAGCCGCCGCCGCGTTTCCACGAGTCGCCGCCCCAGGTGCGCTGGGCGGTGGGATCCTCGGGTCCGCCGGTGGTGTAGAAGCGCCAGCGGAGCTTGCCGGTGGTGGCGTCGTAGGCATCGATGTAGCCGCGAACGCCGAACTCGGCGCCGGTGACCCCGGTGAGGATCATGTTCTTG
This sequence comes from Acidobacteriota bacterium, assembly GCA_016870915.1. Lineage (GTDB taxonomy): Bacteria > Acidobacteriota > Terriglobia > Bryobacterales > Bryobacteraceae > VFZY01. The sequence continues at coordinate 1,185 of VFZY01000239.1, forward strand.
ACGGCCAGCGGCGCGACCGTAGCAGAGTAGCCCTTCTTCGGGTCGGCGATTTCCGTCTCCCAGATGAGGTTGCCGGTCTTGGCGTCAAGCGCCTGCAGGGTGCCCTGGAAGGTGACTTTGTAGAGCTTGCCGTTGAGCGTGGCAAAGCCGCGGTTCGGCTGGCCGCAGCAGCCCGTGGCGTGCGGAGGAATGGGCGTGCTCTTGTGCCACACGGGGCGGCCGGTGGCAAGGTCCACGGCAAACGAGTGGTTGGACGGCGCGGTGAAAAACATCAGGCCGTCAAAGACCAGCGGCGCGGCCTCCTGCTTGCCGCCCACGCCGGTCTGATAGACCCAGAGGGGGGCGAGGTTCGCGATGTTGGATCGGTTGATCTGGGCCAGTTCGCTGTACCGCCAGGCCGCGTAGTCGCGGCCGTACATCAGCCAGCTTGCGTTGTCGGAGCGGGCCGATCGAAGCGCCGCCGCATCGGCGGCAATGAGCGCGGGAACAGGAAGCATCGAAAGGAAAAACAGAGTGGTGCGAAGTCGCATGGTTACTTTCCTCCCCGGCCCAGCGTGGCGAGATAAGCCAGCAGGTGATCGGTTTCGGCCGCGGTCAGTTTGCCCTTGTAGCTGGGCATCAGGGAGCGGGTTTCGCGCTCGATGGAGGCGACGGCGGCGCGGTCGAAACTGAGGATGCGCTCGGAACTGTCCATGATGACGGCGGAGAAGTTGTCGAAGCTCAACTGGATGCCGGTGGTCTTACGGCCATCCCGGGCGGTGACCACGATGGTGTTGTAGCCGTTGGCGATCCACTCGTCCGGTTCAAACAGCGATTGGCGCAGGAACTCAACGCTGCGCTGCTTGCCGATGGTGGTGAGTTCGGGTCCCATGCGGCCGCCCTTGCCGGCCACCATGTGGCAGGAGCCGCACGCGGCCTTGCCCCAATAGAGCGTGCTGCCCGTCTCCGGGTTGCCGGCCGCCGGCGGCGCGCTCTTCGCGCCGATCGAGCGGACGTAGGCCACCACGCGCCAGAGATTGTCGGTGCCCATCAGGCCGGCATAGCCGCCCATCTCGGTTCCGGGGCGGCCGCTGCCGATCACTTCGCGAAGGGCGTCGTCGCTGCCGTTGATGACCACATCGGCGGTGGTCAGATCCGGGGCGCGGCCGCCCGTGCCCTTGATGCCGTGGCACGGAGCGCAGTAGATGCGGAAGGAACCGCGGCCGGCGTCGATGGCGGCAGAGTCGGTTGCGTAGGGGTTTTTGACGGAGGCTGAGGGATCGGCGGATTTGGCGCCGCCGGGCGGGTTGGCCGCGTGCTGCGCGAACGCCGCGGCGGCCCACGCCGCGAAAAGGATCAACGGTCTCACGGGATCGAGGATAACACCGTTCTTAAGCAGCCGGTTTCCCGGGTAAAGGCTGTTTGGGGAAGCGCCAGATGCGCAGCGCGTTTTCACCCAGCAGCAGCCGGCGCGCTTCGTCCGAATAAAAGGAGCAATAGTGATCGACGAATTCCAGTTCTTTATCCATGGGCAGTTCCCAGCGCGGGCGCGGGTAACCGGTGCCCCAGATGAGCTGGCGCGGGCCGAACTCTTCATAGATGGCTTTGTAGAAGGGCCAGGTGTCTTCGTAGGGATACTTCTTCAGCTCCGACATTTCGTAGGGCTCTGAGTTCGAGATCCAGACCTGCGGGAAGCGCTTAAGCGCGAACATCTTTCTGAACTCAGGCCACGGGTCGGCGAGTTTCAGGTCGGGCTTGCCGGCGTGGTCCACCACGATCTTGACGCCCGGGAAGCGCCCGGCCATCTCCTCGAGCATGGGCATCTGGTGCGGCAGGATGTAGTAGTTGAACACCGCGCCCAGCTTCTCTGCCTCGCGCCACAGCGGATAGTGTTCCCTGGAATTGAGCCAGGTTGACTTGGGGTGATATATGGGACTGAACCGCATGCCCTGGAAGCCGTGCTCGGTCACCCAGTAGCGGAGCTTCTCGTAAACCTTGGGGTCCTCCGGGTTGATGAGACCGTGGGCGGTGAACAGGTGCGGGTAGCGATGCAGCGAGTGGCTGATGTAGGCGTTGTCCCAGCCGAAGTATCGGGGGTTGATGAGGACGGCGTACTTCAGGCCGAAGTCCTTCATCTGCTGCACCTGGTTTTCGATGGGCGCATCCATGCTCACCGTGATGTCGTTGCGTTCCGGGTGGCGGAAGGCGAACCGCGGGGAGCGCGTCCAGACCTCAAGGTGCGTGTCGATGATGAGGCGCGGCTTCATGCGGGGTTGCCCCCCACGATGGGCACGTGGATCACGGTGACTTCGCGCAGAGCCAGGGCTTCGTCAAGCAACGGGCCGATCTGGTCCGCCGCCGTGGCCACCACACCGCGCGCGCCAAGCGAGCGGGCCAGTTGGTCGAAGGCGATGGGTCCCAGGGTGCTTGAGATGGGCTCGCCGAACTGGCGCTCGTGGCCGGTGCGTGTGATGCCCCAGCTCTCATCGTCGGCGACGATGGCGACGAAAGGAAGCTTCTGGCGGACGGCGCATTCGATCTCGGCGACAGTGAAGGTGAATGCGCCGTCGCCCGAGAGCAGAATCACGGGGGCTTCGGGATACACAAGGCGCGCGGCCATCGCCCCGCCCAGACCCCAGCCCACCACGCCGCTGCGGCCGCATGTGAGCCAGTGACCGGGATAACGGTGGCAGGCCAGAAGCTGGTGCGCCCACTGCCCGATGCTGCCGCCGTCGAGCAGCAGGCAGGCGTCCGGTGTGAGGCGGGGACGGATGGCGTCGATGATGTCGATGGCGTGAGTGCGGCCCTGTGCCTGCTCACGGCCGCGCTGGTCGATGGAGGCGCGGAACCGGGCGTGGCGGGTGCGTGTCTCTTCGAGCCATGCGGCATGCGCCGCGCTGGGTGAGAGCATGGCCTGTGAGTCCGCCCACCCGCGCGTCTGGTAGACAATGCGGGCGCTGGTTTGCAGATAGCCGGTGCGGTAGTCGGGGACGGCGCCGGCCATGATGACAAGGTCGGCGTCTTCAAGCAGGCGCGGGCCTCCGGTGGCGGCGCCGAGCACGCCCCGGTAGACAGGCGACGGGTTCCCGACGATGCCGCGGTCCCAGATGGGCACGGTGAGCGGGAGGCCGAGCGCTTCGGCGAACTGGAGGAGGGCCGGGCCTTCGCCCGCGTAGTAGATGCCGCTGCCGGCGACGATGAGGGGCCGTTCAGAGGCGGCGAGGGCCTGGGCCAGCGCGGCCGGATCGTCGAGGGTGGCGGCGCGGGGCCGTGGGAAGGATTGGACCGGCGCGGCGGCATGCGCCGTCTGCACGTCCATCGGGAAGGTGAGATAGACGGGTCCGGGGGGTGCGTCCCCGGCGTGGTCGAGAGCTTCGTCCAGGAGTTGCACCGCACGGTCCGGGTGATCGATCTGGCGGGCGTACTTGGTGACGGGCGCGGCGACGGCTACCTGGTCGATGTCCTGAAAGTGGCCCAGGCCGCCGGTGCGGACAGCCGCCGAGCCGCTGATGAGCAGCATCGGCGCACCGTCAAACCAGGCGTTCATGGCTCCCGTGAGGGCGTTGATCTGGGCCACGGCGCTGGATGTGGCGGCGATGCCGGGGCGGCCGGTGAGCCGGCCGGCGGCTTCTGCGATGTAGCCGGCGGTCTGCTCATTGCGGACATCGACAAGGCGGATGCCGGCGTTGCGGGCGGCGCGGTAGAGAGGGTCCAGGCCGTGGCCGCAGAGGGTGGCGATCCAATCGAAGCCGCGGGCCTTGAGGCGGGCGGCGAAGAGTTCGGCGGCGGTCATGTGTTGTTAATTTACTTTGTTCAGCCTGCCGCGCACAATGGCGTAAACCAGGCCCGTGCCCAGCCAGAGGGCGCCGGCCGTGCGTGCCATGAGACTGAGGTTGAGCCAGAGATAGCCGCACACCAGGAAACCGGCGACGGGCGGAAGGAAGTGGGACAGGTTGCGGCGGCGCTCGCGCAGCCAGTACTTGAGGAACGCCGCGAGGTTGACGCTCATGAAGCCGATGAAGGCGCCAAAGTTGAGGAGTTCAGCGCCCATCTGGTAGGTCATGGTGAAGGCTCCGGCCAGCGCGATGGCCCCGATGAGGAGCACGTTGTTGGCGGGCACTCCGGAGCCCGGGTGAAGCTGCCCGAAGAAGGCGCGCGGCAGGCTGTGTTCGCGGCCCATGGCGAACATGAGTCGGGCGCCGGCGAGGAGCGCTCCGCTGCCGGAGCCGATGGTGGCCACCAGGAGAGTGAGGTTGACGGCATGGAAGAGCCAGGGTCCGCCGGCGCGGCCGGCCACGTGGACGAAGGCGGTGTCGACATCGGGGAAGGCGTCGCCAAAGGGCCATACGAGCTGCCCGGCGTAGACCTCAACGGCCGACAACACACCGATGAGCAGGCAGGTGATGACGGTGCCGCGCAGGATGTTGCGTTCGGGATGGATGGTCTCTTCGCTGAGGGTGGAGATGGCGTCGAAGCCGATGTAGGTGAGCACGGCAAGCGAGGTGCCGGTGGAAACGCGGGCGAAGGAAAATGTTTCAGGGTCGTAGAACGGGCGCAGCAGGTCGATGCCGGGCGAGTTGAGCGCCCAGCGCGCGGCGGCGGCCAGCATCCAGCCCACCACGGCCAGCATGAGGAAAGTGAGAATGCGGTTGGTGTTCGCGGTGGCCTGAATGTTGCGGAGATTGAGGATGGTGAACAGCAGCGCGAAGAAGACGGCCCAGGCGGCATAGGGAACGCCCGGCAGGATGTTGCCCATCGCCTTGGCGCACCAGATGGTGCAAATGACGGGGTTCAGCACGTAGTCCATCAGCATGCTCCAGCCGGCGGCGTAGCCCAGGAGCGGATGGATTTCGCGGCCCACGTAGGTGTAGGCGGAACCGGCGCTGGGATAAGCCCGGGCCATACGCCCGTAGCTGATGGCGGTGAAGAGCATGGCCACCATGGCGATGAGGATGGCGGTGACCACGTGGCCGCGCGCCTCCTGGAACACCACGCCGAACAGCGGCATGGGCGCCGTGGGCTGAATCATGATGAGGCCCATGAAGACCAGGCCTGACAGATTGAGCGAGCGCCGCAGTTCGGGCGTCTGGCTGGCGGGGGCCGCGGACATAGGTTCTAATTGTTGCATGGGAGTGTGGCTTCGTCTGCGGGAAGCGTTCCAGCGGCGCATACGCCAGCGGGTGACCGCGGCGGGCTTCTGGTATAGCGGCGCGACGGTGGTGGTGGGCGTGGGCGCGTTCCTTTCCGGAAACAACCTGCTGTTTTCGCTGCTGGCCGTGATGCTGGCCACGCTGCTGGTGTCGGGCCTGGTGAGCCGGCTGGGGTTGGCGGGACTGCATGTGAGTTTTGAACTGCCGGATCACGTGACGGCGCGAGTGACGGTGGGCGGGCGTGTGGTGGTGCGGAACACGAAGAGCTGGATGCCTTCGTTCAGCATTCGCGCGAAGGGGTCGCCGGATACGGGGATGTCGGCGGCGGTGTACTTTCCGGTGATCCGCGGGGGCTCGGCGGCCTGGGAGACGGTGGAAGTGCGTTTTGCGCGGCGGGGGGTGTATGAGAGGAACTCGATTGAGTTTCATACCAGCTTTCCGTTCGGGTTCGCGGACCGGCACGCGAGTGTCCGGCTGGAGCATCAGGTGCTGGTGTATCCCTGTCTCGATCCCGTTCCGGCGTTTGAGAATTTGCTGGCGTCCATCACGGGCGAGATGGCGACGCGCCACCGCAGCCTGGCGGGCGACTTCTACCGGATCCGCCCCTATGAATCGAATGAGAGTGCGCGGCACGTCGATTGGCGGGCGACGGCGCACACCGGTACGTTGCAGGTGCGGGAGTTCGCGCGGGAGGAAGATCCGCGCCTTGAGTTATATCTCGATCTGGAGTGTCCCGAGGGTCCGGCCTTCGAGCGAGCGGTGGACTGCGCGGCGTTTCTGGCCTGGCGGACCGATGTGCGGGGCGGCCGTCTGCGCTTCCGCACGCAGGGCTTCGATGTAACCGTGCCGGAACAGCAGAGCGTCTATACTATTCTGAAGTATCTGGCGGTGGTGAAGCCTCAGGCCGCCCGGCGGCAGGACGCCTCGGCGGTTGAACTGGATGATCAAGCAAGCTTCAAAGTGGCCATCACGGCGGACCCGAAACGGCTGGCCGGGAGCGGTTTTCGCATTGTCGATATCGCTGAGCTTGCCGATGCCGGGGCAGGATCAGCCGGAGCCGGTGAAGACGGCGATCACGGTGGTGGGCGCGATCACGGCGGAAACACCGGCCAACATCACGGTCTATAGCGAACTGGAGGTGCGGCGGACACCGGGTGTGAACCTGGATGACCGGCTGCGCATGATTCCGGGGTTCAGCAATTTCCGGCGGTCGTCGAGCGTGGTGGCGAATCCGACGACGCAGGGGCTGTCGCTGCGGGGTATCGGATCGAGCGGCGCCTCGCGCACGCTGGTGCTGTGGGACGGCATTCCGCTGAACGATCCTTTTGGCGGCTGGGTGTACTGGACGCGCGTCGATCCGGAAGAGGTGGATCGCGTGGAGGTTTCGCGTGGAGCCTCGACAAGCCTGTTCGGCGACCGTGCGATGAGCGGCGCCGTGGCGCTGTTTTCAAGGCAACCCGCGCGGCGGGTTGAGGGCGGCTACGAGGGTGGGAATCGCGGTACGCATTCGGTGAACGGCGGCGGCGGCTTTCTGGCCGGAAGTTTCGGGGCGAGCGCGCACGTGCGCGCCTTCACCACCGATGGCTACTACATTGTGCCGGAAGGGCGGCGCGGCGGGATCGACCGGCGCGCCAAGTCGCGCTTTGTGGCGGCTGACACGCGGCTGGATTATCTGGGCTCGCGCGACCGCTTTTTCGCCAAGCTGGACCTGATCACGGAAGAGCGCGGGAACGGAACGATGGTCACGGCGAATTCGACCACCATGGGCAATCTGGGCGCGCACTATTCGCGCCAGTTGGGCCGCGATTCGATCTCGGCGCTGGCGTACCATACCCGCGCTGAGTATCGCGCAGCGTTCAGCACCATCACGGCGGATCGTAATACGGAGCGGTTGAGCTTCCGGCAGCAGGTGCCGTCGGAGGCCACGGGCGCGGCGGGTTTTTACCGGGCTCAGCGGACGGGGTTCAGTTTCACCGGCGGCGCCGACATGCAGCGGGTGGAAGGCACCAGCACCGACACACTGGTTCCCACGGGGCGGCGCGTGGGCGGCGGGTCGCTGTTCCAGCGCGGTGTCTACGCGCAGAGCGATTTCCGGGTGAAGCAGGCGCAGTTCTTTCTGGGTGCGCGGCAGCAGGCGACGGGGCAGAATACCAGTTTCTTCAGCCCAAGCGCCGGCTTTGCGGCGGGACGCGGCCCGCTGCGGTTTCGCGGTTCGGCCTACCGGAGCTTCCGCGCCCCCACCTTGAATGAGCTGTACCGAGAGTTCCGGGCAGGCAACGCAGTGACGCAGGCCAACCCGCGGCTGCGGCAGGAGTCGTTGAATGGCGCCGAATTCGGGGTGGATGTGCAGGCGGAACAGACGCGCGCCGGGCTGACCTTCTACCGGAATGAACTGAGCGACCTGATCACGAATGTGACACTCTCCGCGACGCCAGCGCTGATCACGCGCCAGCGGCGGAATGCGGGGGCGGCCGTGTCGCGCGGAATCGAGGCGGAGGTGAGGCGGCGGTGGCGGAACTGGACCGGTGAGCTTTCCTACCTGTTTGCGGACGCGAGAGTGTCGACGCGTGAGAGGATCGCCCAGATTCCAAAGCACGGCGGCTCCGCGCAGCTGGGGTACTTTCGCGAGGGCACGCTGGTGAACGTGGGAATTCGCGCCGTGGGGTTGCAGTTTGAGGATGACCGGAATACGTTTGTGCTGCCGGGCTTCGCGCTGATTCAGGTGGCGGTGAGCCAACGGATCAAGGGTCCGATGTCGGCGATTCTCAACGTGGAGAATCTGGGGAACCGGCTGTTCTATACCGGGTTTACGCCCGCGCCCCAGATCGGCTTTCCGCGGCTCTGGCGGGCCGGTTTGCGCTGGCAGTCGCGTTAGCTTTCGGCCCGATTCGCCGAGCCCGGCTTTGTTATACTCCGTGTGCAGCATGCCAACGTTGTTGGAAAACGGGCCGAATTGCTCTTCTTCTGACGTCTGTAGGTTCTGCGAACATTACACCCACATTTCCGTTTTTAGCCGCGCATGCGAGTCTCTCGAATGCGCGTCCGCATCAATATCCATAGGGGTTTGACGGCAGTGAAGACCCCTGCGGAGGACAGCGCCCAATCGGTGACAAACAAAACCAGCCCCTTCAGCTCTGGTTTATTAATGAGTGCATAAGTAGGTAGACATCTGGTAAAATGGATCATGCCCAAGCGAGATGCCCGATCTCTTGATCACAAGACCTTGGAAGAGATCCGCATCCGCGCCGTCGAGCGAGTGCAA
>VFZY01000240.1 GCA_016870915.1 Acidobacteriota bacterium
CGAAAGAAGCCATCCGCAGGCACTGGCCCGCCCTCGGAAAGGGGATTCTGATCAAATCCGGCACGGGAGTGAGGCGTTGGTGTATACTGTCGGGGTCCGGGAGACCCAAAATGGAAATCCCGGTTGATATATACTGGCCCAGCCAGACCCGTTAACCCCAGGAGACACCGGTCATGAAAACCCCCACCCGCTATCTCACCCTACTCACCCTCTGCCTCGCCCCCCACGCCCACGCCCAGACCTTCGGCGAAGTCACCGGCACCGTCAGCGACTCCACCGGAGCCGTCATCGCCGGCGCCTCCGTCACCCTCACCAGCGCCTCCACCGGCCAGGCCCGCAAAGCCGACACCAACGAAACCGGCAACTACACCATCCCCTTCGTCCCCCCGGGCGCCTACGAAATCCGCGTCCAGAAAGACGGCTTCAAATCCGCCACCCGCGCCGGTGTCCTCGTCCAGGTCGGCGACGCCGTCCGCGCCAACTTCACCATCGAGGTCGGCAGCGTCTCGGAGTCCGTCGAAGTCCGCGGCGGCGCACCACTGCTCTCCGCCGAAAACGCCAGCGTCGGCACCGTCATCGATAACCGCCGCATCGTCGAACTCCCGCTCAACGGCCGGAACTACCTCCAGATGGTCGCCCTTAGCCCCAACGTCTCCGCCGAACAGGGCGCGGGCGGAGAAGCCGCGGCCCGCAAAGGCGGCACCCGCACGGAAAAATCCATCTCCGTCGCCGGCTCCCGCAACCAGTTCAATCACTACACGCTCGACGGTCTCGAAAACACCGACATGAGCTACAACCTCTACGCCCTCCAGCCCTCCATCGACGCCCTCCAGGAGTTCAAGATCGAAACCGGCGTCTACTCCGCCGAGTTCGGCCGCGGAGCCGTCCAGATCAACGTCGCCACCAAAGCCGGCACCAACGAATACCACGGCTCCCTCTTCGAGTTCGTCCGCAACAGCAGCTTCGACGCCAAGGAGTACCGCCAGATCGGCAACAAGAACCCCTTCCGCCGCAACCAGTTCGGATTCGCGCTCACCGGCCGCCTCATCCGCGACAAGCTCTTCTTCATGTCCAACTTCGAATCCCTGCGCGAAACCAAAACCCTGCAAGGCCTCAACAACGTCGCGCCGGACCGCATGCGCGGCGGCAACTTCTCCGCCTCCGGCCGCAATATCTTCGACCCCGCTACCCGCACCTTCACCCCCGACGCCGCCGGCAACCCCCGCGCCACCACCGCCCTCCTGTTCCCCAACAACACCATCCCCGTCTCGCGATTCAACCCCGTCTCCGTCAAAATGCTCGAATTCTATCCGCGCGCCCAGCGGCCAAACGACGACATCCTCGCCAACTTCATCCGCCAGCGCAACCGCCCCATTACCTGGGAACAGTTCAACCAGCGCCTCGATTACGTCCAAAGCGAAAAGTCCACCTGGTACGGCCGCTTCAGCTGGAGCGACGAGGACTTCAAGGAGGTCGCCTCCTTCCAGGACCAGGAAGCCAACATCCTCACCAAAACCAACCAGGTGCTCGCCAGCAATATCCGCACCCTCAGCCCCACCGTCGTCAACGAATTCCGCTTCGGCTGGACCCAGTTCAACAATGACCAGCGCCGCTTCTACGCCTTCAAACGCGATGTCACCCGGGAACTCGGCATCGTCGGCCTCGCCTCACCCGTCGAACTCTCCTACGGCACCCCCTCCATCGGCCTCGGCCTCGGTCTCACCGGCTTCGGCGAACAAGGCAACGGACCCTTCGTCGGCCGCACCTCCATCTTCCAGTGGATCGACAACATGAGCGTCATCCGCGGCGCCCACTCCCTTCGCTTCGGTGGCGAAATCCGCCGCGACCGCTACAACGAAACCGGCAACGCCTTCACCCGCGGCAGCTTCGGCTTCAGCGGCAACGCCACCCAGAACCCCGCCCAGCGCGGCGTCACCGGCCACCCCTTCGCCGACTACCTCATCGGCGAAGTCACCACCCCCACCCGCGCCCGCGCCTTCTCCAACGGCCTCTTCCGGGCCACCGTCTTCTCCCTCTACATCCAGGACACCTGGAAAATCACCCCCAAGCTCACCGCCGAATTCGGCCTCCGCTACGAAAACACCCCGCCCTATCACGACAAGTACCGCGGCATGATGAACGTCTACGTCTACGACTCAGGCGTCCACAACGGCGAACTCGTCCCCGGCGCCCGCGTCCCCCTCATGTTCCGCCCCGGCAAAGGCGACTTCCATGAAGGCCTCCCCTTCCGCTTCCACGACGGCATCCCCACCGCCTCCGGCGACGATATCGCCGGCCGCGAAACCGTCCTCCGCGACCACAATGACTTCGCCCCGCGCCTCAGCCTCGCCTACCGCCCTTCCGAAAAATGGACCGTCCGCGCCGGCGCCGGCATGTTCTACGTCCAGGACATCGTCGAAGCCCGCTTCGATCTCACCCGCAACGTCGGCGGCCGCTCCCAGTTCACCGCCGATTCCGAACGCCCCAACGCAAACTTCAGCGACCCCTGGCGCAACGAAGGCGGCCAATGCCGCAACTGGACCGGACCCTGCCAGGGGCCCACCTTCACCCTCGCCAACAACACCAACCGCCGCACCCCATACCTGCTCCAATGGGTCTTCAACGTCCAACGCCAGCTCGGCGCCGATACCGTCCTTGAAGCCGGCTACATCGGCAACGGCGGCCACAAACTCGAACTCCTCCGCGTCTGGAATCAACCCGTCCTGCGCCGCGGCCCCAACGACGCCCGCACCCTCCTCCAGCGCTCGCCCTTCCCCGCCTACGGCCTCATCCAGACCCTCGACAATCACGGCAACTCGAACTACCACGGGCTCGGACTCAAAGCCACCCGCCGCTTCTCCAAAGGGCTCACCTATCTCACCGGCTTCACCTGGTCCAAAGCCATGGACCAGGGCAGCTCCGTCCGCAACAACACCGGCGAAAACCAGTTCGCCACCGACAACTACAACCTGCGCCGCGAACACTCCCTCTCCCAGTTCCACAACGCCCACCGCTTCGTCACCTCCGTCCTCTACGAACTCCCCTTCGGCAAAGGCAAACGCTGGGCCTCCACCGGACCCGTCGAACGCCTCCTCGGCGGCTGGCAACTCGGCACCATCCTCACCCTCTCCGACGGCACCCCCATCAACGTCGGCCAAATCGGCGACCCCCTCCAAATCGGCACACCCAACGTCCCCGACGCCACCGGCATCAGCCCCATCCCCGCCAACCGCACTCCGGACAAGTTCTGGGAAATCCGGGCCTTTGACGTCGGCAACCCCGAACTCACGTACCGCTACGGCAACACCGGCCGCAACCTCCTCATCACCCCCGGCCTCAAGCAGTGGGACTTCTCCCTCACCAAAACCACCCGCCTGCGCGAAAACCACACCCTCGAATTCCGCTGGGAATCGTTCAACCTGCCCAACCACCCCAATTTCAACTTCCCGGCCACCGACGCCCGCCAGCCCGCCACCTTCGGAAGAATCACCTCCGCCCGAACCATGCGGGAAATGCAGTTCGGCCTGCGCTACCAATTCTGAACGCCACTCAGCGCCCCGAGGCTGCCCCACGCGATACAATGTCGTCATCCCGATGAGGCTCCTCATTCCGCTGTCGATCTCCCTGGGCATCGCGCAGGCGGCGCCAGTGAACTTCGCCGATCACATCGCGCCCCTGATGAAAGCCCGCTGTGCCGGCTGTCATTCCGGCGCCAAGGCGCAGGGCAAGCTCGATGTAAACTCGGCGGAGGCCATTCTCCGGGGCGGGAACTCCGGTGCCGCCGTCAAGCCACGCCACACGGCGGACTCGCTGCTGCTCACCAAGATCACAACCGGTCAGATGCCGCCGGCGCCCGGCCCGGCCAAGCTGTCGGCCGACGAAGTGGACCTGGTCCGGCGCTGGATCGACGCCGGCGCGCCCGCTGACGCCATGGCGGCGTCCAAACCTCCGGCGCATGTTCCCGACGAGAACGAAATCCTCTCCATCCTCCAGATCCGGTGCCTGGAATGCCACGGCAAGAGGCAGCAACTCGGCGGGCTCGACCTCCGCACTCGCGCCTCCCGGCTCAAAGGCGGCAAATCCGGCCCGGGCTTCGTGCCCGGCGACCCCGCGGCCAGCCTCATCGTCAAACGCATCGACTCCGGCGACATGCCGCCCATGCAAATGCTGCGCGAATACGCCATCCGCCCGCCCACCACCTCCGAAGTGGACAAGCTCAAGGCCTGGATCGCCGGCGGAGCGCCTGAACTCCTCCCAGGACACAAGTTCGCAAGCGCCGCGCCCACCGTGACCGAAAAGGATAAGCAGTTCTGGAGCTTCCAGCCGCCACGCCGCACCACCCCGCCCACGGTCAAGAACTCCACCCGCGTCCTCAACGACATCGACCGGTTCCTCCTCGCGAAGCTCGAAGCCAAAGGCCTATCCTACGCGCCGGAAGCCGACAAACTGAAGCTGCTGCGCCGCGCCCACCTCGACCTCACCGGCATGCCTCCCACGCCCGCCGAAGTCACAGCCTTTCAGAACGACGCGCGCCCGGACGCCTACGAACGCGTGGTGGACCGCCTGCTCGAATCGCCCCACTACGGCGAACGCTGGGGACGCTTCTGGCTCGACCTTGCCGGTTACGCCGATTCCGAAGGCTTCGGCCAGGACGACGGCGTCCGGCCCTTCATGTGGCGCTATCGCGACTACGTCATCCGTGCCTTCAACTCCGATAAGCCATACCCGCTCTTCCTCACCGAACAGATCGCGGGCGACGAAATGGGCCCGTGGAAAGACTCGAAGCCCGCCACGCAGGACCTCGTGGACCGCATTGCCGCCACCGGCTTCCTGCGCACCGTGCCCGATCCCACCAACGCCACCGAGCGCGGCTTCATTCAGGAGCGCATGAACATCCTCGCCGACGAAGTGGAAGTGCTCACCTCCTCCGTCATGGGCCTCACCATCGGCTGCGCCCGCTGCCACAACCACAAATACGACCCCATTCCCCAGCGCGACTACTACCGGCTCAGCGCCATCCTCCAGACCTCCTACGACCCCTACGACTGGCTCTCGCCCAAGAAGCGAGAAATTCCTCTCGCCACCGAAGATGAGTTCGCCGCCGTAGCCAAACACAACCAGCCCATCGAAGCCGACATCAAGCGCCTCGAAGAGAAGAAGGATAAGAACCAGAAGGAAATCGACGCGCTCAAGGGCAAGCTGAAACCCCGGCCGCACATCCGCGCGCTCACCGACACCGGCGGCCTTCCATCCACCTCATACCTACTCCACCGCGGCGACGCCACCCTCATGACGGAGCCCGTCGAAGCCGGCGTTCCGCACCTCCTCGACGCCCCTGGCATGGACCCCTACCGCCCCGCTGAGCCCTACCCCGGCGCCAACTCCAGCGGCCGCCGCCTGGCCCTCGCGAAATGGCTCACCCAGCCCAATCACCCTCTCACCGCGCGCGTCTGGGTGAATCAGGTGTGGCTGCGCCACTTCGGGCGCGGCATCGTGGCCTCGCCCTCCAACTTCGGCCGCAGCGGCGTACCGCCCTCCCATCCGGAACTGCTGGACTGGCTCGCCACCGAATTCGTGCGCGGCGGCTGGAGCACCAGGAAACTGCACCGCATCATGATGACGTCCGCGGCCTATCGCCAAAGTTCGGCCGCCGCGGATGACGCAATCGCAAAGGACCCGGAAAATGTTCTGGTCTCGCGCATGCCGCTGCGCCGGCTCGATGCCGACGCCCTCTACGACTCCGTCCTGCGCGCCTCCGGCCGCCTTGATGCCAAACCGTTCGGCCCGCCCGAACAGATCGAGACCCGGCCCGACAAGGAAGTGGTGCCCAAGGGCGGCGCCGATGGCTACCGCCGCAGCGTCTACGTGCTCCACAAGCGCCAGTCGCCGGTAACAATGTTCGACGCCTTCGACCAGCCAGCCATGACCCCCAACTGCATCGAGCGCCGCCAGTCCACCGTCGCCACCCAGGCCCTGCAGATGATGAACGGAACCATGGTGTGGGAGCACGCCAAATACATGGCCGGGCGCATCATCGACGAAATCGGCGACGACGCCGGTGAGCAGGTGCGGCAGGCGTTCCAGCGTACCCTCGGCCGCGCGCCCCGCCCGCCGGAACTCGCCGCGCTCGTCGACTCCTACGCCGAGTTCGCCAAACACTGGCCGGAACGGCTCGCCAAGGACAACCCGCAGGCGCCACGCTCCCACCTCGCCCGGTGGATGTCGCTCACCACCGTGTGCCACACACTGCTCAATTCCGCGGAGTTTGCCTATGTCGACTAATCACGCCTCCCGCCGCGACTTCTTCTCCCGCATCGCCAACAGCCTGCACGGCGCCGCGCTCCTCTCCCTCTTCTCGCGCGACCTCTACGCCGCCTACGACCTCACTGCCAAACAGCCCCACCACGAGCCCAAAGCCAAATCCGTCATTCAGTTCTTCATGAACGGCGGGCCATCCCAGGTCGACCTCTTTGACCCCAAGCCGGCCCTCTCCCGCAACGCCGGCCAGAAGGTGCGCGACGTCAACACCGACGTGTCGGACCCGCGCGCCGCCGGCGGCCTCCTGCCCTCGCCGTTCGCCTTCAAGAAGCATGGACAGTGCGGCATGGATGTCTCCGACGCGCTGCCCCACATGGCATCGGTCGTCGACGACGTCGCCTTCATCCGCTCCATGTACGGCGAGCACTCAAACCACGAGCCGGCGCTCTTCCTCATGCAGAGTGGCCGCATCGTGCCCGCGCGGCCCACCATGGGTGCGTGGGTCGCCTACGGGCTCGGCACCGAGAATCGAAACCTCCCCGCCTACGTCGTGCTCGACGACCCCAAGGGACTGCCCATCAACGGCATCTCCAACTGGCAGTCCGCCTATCTGCCGCCCGTCTACCAGGGCACGCGCTTCCGCACCGAAGGCCCGCCCGTGCTCAACCTGCAGCCGCGCGAAGAGCTGTCCACGCCGCTGGTCGAAGCGCAGCGAAAACTCCTCCGCCGCCTCGATGAGATGCACCGTGTCGAACGCCCCCGCCAGCCCGATCTCGACGGCCGCATCGCAAGTTACGAACTCGCCGCGCGCATGCAGCTTGCCGCCAGCGACGCACTCGACATCAACCAGGAATCGGAAGCCACCCGCGAAGCCTACGGCCTGAATGACCCGGCCACGCAGTCCTACGGCAAGCGCTGTCTCATGGCGCGCCGGCTGGTGGAACGCGGCGTCCGCTTCGTCCAGCTCTACATCGAAGGACAGATCTGGGACAACCACAGCAACCTCGAATCGTCCCTGCGCTACGCCACCACCAAGACCGACAAACCCGTGGTGGCCCTCCTGCGCGACTTGAAGGCCCGCGGGCTCTTCGACTCCACGCTCCTTGTCTGGGGCGGGGAATTCGGCCGGTTACCCATCTCCCAGGCTGAGCCCGGCAAAGAGAAGGAAGCCGGGCGCGATCACGGCCCCTCCGGCTTCACCGTCTGGCTCGCCGGCGCGGGCATCAAGGGCGGCACCGTCTACGGCGCCACCGACGAACTCGGCCACAAAGCCGTCGAGGATCGCGTCTCCGTGCATGACTTCCATGCCACCATCCTCCACCTGCTCGGCTTGAACAACCGCGCCCTCACATACGATCGGCACGGGCTCGCCGAACGCCTCACAGATCAGTTCCCGGCGCGCGTGGTCAAAGAGGTTCTCGCCTGAAGCCGCCGCAAAACCCCATCTCGAAGAAGGAATCAGCATGAAGACACTCACTCCCGCCCTCGTTCTCCTCGCGGCCTCCGCCCTCGCCGCCGACAGGAAGATCCTCATCCTCCACACCGACCGCCAGAGCTGGGTCTCAAACGAAGCCGCGCTCGCCAAGTATCGCGCCGACGCCGAATCCGGCGCCGATATCATCGTCGCGCGCTCCCCCGCCGAATTCGCCCGTGAAGTGCCCAACGCCGACGCCATCATCGGCGGCGTCAGCCGCGATCTCTATCCCCAGGCCCGGAAGCTCAAGTGGGTGCAAACCATCAGCGCCGGCGTCGAGCAGTATTCGTTCTGGCCCGAATTCGTCAACAGCAGCGTCACGCTCACCAATTGCAAGGTGGTGCAAGGGCCCACCATCGCCGACCACGCCTTCGCCATGCTCCTCGCGCTCACCCGTGGGCTCGACTTCTACATCCCCAACCGCGTCAAGAAGGAATGGGGCGGCCGCGGCGACCGGGCCGCCACCACCACCGAGTTGCCGGGCATGACCGCCGTCATCATCGG
Source organism: Acidobacteriota bacterium (assembly GCA_016870915.1). GTDB lineage: Bacteria > Acidobacteriota > Terriglobia > Bryobacterales > Bryobacteraceae > VFZY01. The sequence goes on from VFZY01000240.1 coordinate 8,237, forward strand.
CGCCGGCGGCATCGGCACCCAGATCGCTCAGCGCGCGCACGGCTTCAGCATGAAAGTCATCGGCGTCGATCCCGAGCCCGTCCCCGTCTCGAACTACTTTTCCCGCATCGTGCCGCCGGACCGCTTGAACGAAGTTCTGCCCCAGGCCGATGTCGTCTTCGTCTCCGCGCCCCTCACGCCCAAGAGCGAACACATGATCTCCGGGCCCCAGTTCGACGCCATGAAGCGAGGCGCCTACTTCGTCGCCGTCTCGCGCGGCCGGCTCTACGACAAAGCGGCGCTGGTCAAGGCGCTCGATTCGAAGAAGCTCGCCGGCGCCGGTCTCGACGTCACAGACCCGGAGCCGCTTCCTCCCACCGATTCACTCTGGAACTTCGACAACGTCGTCATCACGCCCCACATCGCCTCGGCGGCCGAAGGCTCCAACCAGCGGCGCATCGGCGTCATCAGCGAGAACATCCGCCGCTTCGCCAAAGGCGAGCCTCTCATCAACGTGGTCAACAAGGCCAAGGGGTATTAAAGCGGCCGGCCGCTCACTCCTCACACGTGCACGCCGCGCAACCCTGGCAGCAGTCGTGCAGCCGTTTCCGCAGCGCCGCCCGGGCCCGGTGCACACGCACGGCGGCGTTCGCCTCCGTAATCTTCGCCCGCGCCGCCAGCGCGGCCAGCGGCTGCCCCTCCATATCCACCGTCTCCAGAGCCTCCCGGTACCCCGCCTTCAGGCTCCCCAACCCCGCCAGCAGGCACGCGCAGATCTCCCGCTCCGCCGCCGGTCCCGGAGCCTCCTCGCGGTCAAGCTGCCGGGCCCACTCCGCCAAAGCCGCCGCCGACGTTCCGGCGCGCCGGTAATGGTCGATCACCGCGTTCCGAAGCACCCGGTAAAACCAAGCCACCACACTCTCATCGCTGCGTATCGCACCGCCGCGCTCCAGGCTCCGGACAAAAGCCTCCTGCACAATGTCCTCCGCCACGGCGCGCGACGAAACACGCCGTTCCACAAAGGCCACATACCGTGCCCGTTCCTCAGCCAGACTGTCAAGCGCGGCGGCAGTCATCGGACTCTCAACAGCAAGGGGAGCCCGGAGGGCAAGGGCAAGGCGCCCCCGGCTCGCAAGGGCAGCCACAGGTCAGGTTGCAAATCATCGGTGCAGTCTCCTTTCACCCTAACCCGTTTTTCTCACGGGAAGTGTAGCGGAAAGCCGCATTCTCTGGCATAACTGATTTTTCTAGTAAAAGTTGTGCGAAGAGAGGAGCGGCTTTCCCCTATGACAGAGTGTAGCCAATCAGA
>VFZY01000241.1 GCA_016870915.1 Acidobacteriota bacterium
AAGAAGCCATCCGCAGGCACTGGCCCGCCCTCGGAAAGGGGATTCTGATCAAATCCGGCACGGGAGTGAGGCGTTGGTGTATACTGTTGGGGTCCGGGAGACCCAAAATGGAAATCCCGGTTAAGGATGGCCAGACCGTGGTTGGTTCCGTTGAAACCGGCGCTGGCAGCTATGTCGTCACCACCCGGGAAACCGGCCGCGTCACGGTGGCCAAGGACGCCATTCAGGCCATCCGCAACAAGGACGAGCAGGCGGCCCATGAGAAGGAAGCGGACCGCCTTCGCAACCCCGGCCTGCTCGATCTCTGGGCCGGCCACGCCGACTTTGGACTCGCCACCAGCCGCGGCAACGCGCGCATCACCACGCTCAATTCCGGCGCGCGCGCCACCCGGGCCACCACCCGGGACAAGATCGGCGTCCAGTTCACCTCCATCTATGCCACCAATGCCACCAAGGGACCCCCGGTCACAACCGCCAACGCCATGCGCGGCGGCGTCCGCTATGACGTCACCTTGAACGCCAGGTCTTTCGCTTTCGGATTCACCGACCTTGAGTTCGACGAGTTCCAACGCCTGGACCTGCGGCACGTGCTGGGCGGCGGCTTTGGCGTCAAGGCCTACCGGCGCGACAAGAGCTTTCTCGACTTCTTCGGCGGTGCGTCCTCCAACCGCGAGTTCTTTGCCACGGGCCTTCGCCGCAACTCGGCCGAGGTCGTCATCGGCCAGGAGCTTGCCCAACAGCTTGGCGCCGCCACCGTCTTCACCCAGAAGTTCGTCCTCTACCCCAACGTCAGTACGCGCGGCGCCTATCGCATCAATTTCGACACCTCTCTGTCCACCGCGCTTCGGAAATGGCTTGCCTGGCAGATCGCGGTGAGCGACCGCTACCTCAGCAATCCCATCGCCGGCGCCAGGCCCAACGACATTCTGTTCACCACCGGACTGCGGCTCACCTTCGCCAAATAGCTCCGCCGGATGCCCATCGCCGAGGCAGCTTGAGGCCTCCCGGCCTGATACCCTGGGAGTAGACCGTAATGCTGGCCATCGAGACCATCGTCGAGGAGATTCAGGACCTCAAACGGCAGAGGCGCGCCATCATCCTGGCGCACCACTACCAGGAGTCCGAGATTCAGGAACTGGCGGACTCCATTGGCGACAGTCTGGAACTGGCGCGCAGCGCCCGCAACTTCGATGGCGGCGTCATCGCCTTCTGCGGCGTCTGGTTCATGGCTGAGACCGCCAAGGTCCTCAATCCGGACCGTGTCGTTGTGGTGCCCGACGCCGACGCCGGGTGCAGCCTGGTGGATGCCTGCCGTGTCGAGGACCTCATCCGCTTCAAACGGGCTCATCCGGACCACGTCATTGTCAGCTACATCAACACCTCGGTCGAGGTGAAAGCGGAAAGCGACATCCTCTGCACCTCCCGCAACGCCGTTCAAATCGTCAACTCCATTCCGGCCGGTCAGCCGGTGCTCTTCCTGCCCGATATCAACCTGGGGAACTACGTCAAACGGCAGACCGGCCGCGAGAACATGAAGGTGTGGCAGGGCGCCTGCATCGTGCATGCCACGTTTCCAGCCCGCCGTCTGGTGGCTGCCCGCTCGGCTCACCCCGGGGCCCTGGTAGCCGCCCATCCCGAGTGCCCGGAGGATGTTCTGCGCATGGCCGATTTCATCGGCTCGACCTCCGCCATCATCGACTGGTGTGTCCATCACGACGCCGCCGAGTTCATCGTCATGACCGAAAGCGGCGTTCAGCACTCCCTGCTGCGCCGCGCGCCAGGGAAACAGTTCCACTTCGTGGCGAACGAGAACTGCAACTGCTCGGAATGCCCGTACATGCGCCGGAATACGCTGGAAAAGCTCCGGGATTCGCTGCGCGATCTCAAACCCCGGGTCGAACTGGCCCCGGAACTGATGGAACGCGCCCGGCAGCCCATTGAGCGGATGCTGGCGGTGCGTTAGTCAACCTGGGCCAGCCCACCCGTTGAGCCACTCGATCAGGCGCGAAGGTCAATCGTCTTGTCAAGCCTTGCCCGCCGGATCAGAATGGTCAGCGCGCCCAGCGTGATCATCAGAACAGCCGCGCCGTCCGGATTTCGCGGCGGTTGTTCCAAGATCAGCCGTCCCGTGCGGACCGCGCTCAGGAAGTCTTCCGTCACGCGAAATGAGCGCAGTTCCGGCGAGGCTGTCTGTACAGCCCACTGGCTGGGATCGAGCACGGATCTCACTTCCTGGGAAACAGATCCCGCCTCCACGGTCACCCAGGCCTGAATCGAAACTCCAGGCGAAGGCGTAAAGTGGATTGTTCCTGCCGTGGCTGGCGGAATGGTGAGCAACAGCGCGGCGAACACCGGAAGTCTCATGCAGGTGCTTATCGGCCAGTTCCTGCCCGGTTTGCAGAAGTTCTGGAAAAGAGTTCTGGAAAAGAGTTCCAGAACTGGACACCGGCCATGGCCGGTGCTATTTCGCCCTCAAACGCTTATAATGGCCCTCGGGGCCGGTTTTTTTGTGAGCCGCCCCATGCACCCTTCATGGAAGAAGTCATCAACAAACTGAAGTTAGAGATTTCGACGCTTGAGTACGAACTCACCAACGAGTTGCCGCGCGAAATTCTGCGGGCGCGAGCCCTGGGCGACCTGAGCGAGAATGCCGAGTACCACGCCGCCAAGGAGCGCCAGGCTTTTGTCAATGCACGGCTCGGCCAGTTGAAGGTCCGGCTGCGGATGTTTTCCATGGTGGACCTCACGCGGATTCCCGTGGACGCCGTGGGGCTGGGCTCGACGGTGCGCGTACTTGATACCGGCAAGGATGAAGAGTTAACGTACAAGCTGGTGACCAGCGAGGAAGCCGACGTGACGAAGGGCCTGATTTCCACCACCAGCCCCATTGGCAGAAGCCTGTTGGGACGCAAGGTGAGCGACGAGGTCCGCGTGCCGGCTCCAAGCGGAATGCGGATGCTCGAAATCCTCAGCTTCACCACGATTCACGACATGGAGGAGTGATGACCATCACCAAAGCCATTGGCGCAGGCGCCAACTCCATCATTCTGTTGATTGTCCGCGGGTTGGCCCTCTCCCGCATCCACCCCAATGTACTGACCTTCATCGGGCTGTTGATCAACATCGGCGCCGCTGTGTTGCTGGCCCGGGGCAAGTTCGTGGCGGCCGGTCTGGTCATCATCGGCGCCGGCATCTTTGACATGGTGGATGGCCGCGTGGCACGCGCCACCGGCCAGGTCACACGGTTCGGAGGCTTCTTCGACTCCGTTCTCGACCGCTACTCCGATCTGGCGCTGCTGATGGGCCTGCTGGTCTACTACGCGTCCATCAACCGCAACTTTTACGTCGTTCTTACCGCGCTGGTGATGACGGCCTCGGTCATGGTGAGCTACACCCGCGCCCGCGCCGAGAACACCATCCCCATGTGCAAGGTGGGGTTCATGGAACGCCCGGAGCGCGTGGTGCTGCTGATCATCGGCGCCTTGTTCGACCGCATGGCGCCCGTGCTTTGGATCGTTGCCGTGGTGGGCAACCTGACGGTCATCCACCGCATGATGTTCACGTTCTCCGAAGCCCGCCAGTTGGAAGAGACCCAACTGCGGCCTCCGGTGGCCAAATCGGTCAGCAGTTCGAACTAGCCGGTAATCTCGCGAATCACTTCGCCCGCCACGTCGGTCAGGCGGAAATCGCGGCCCTGGAACTTGAAGGTGAGCCGCGTGTGATCCAGCCCCAGCATGTGCAGGATAGTGGCCTGAACGTCGTGGACGTGAATCTTCCGCTCCATGGGGTTGAAGCCCAGCTCATCGGTGCCGCCCACCACGCGCCCGCCCTGTATGCCGCCGCCGGCCATCCAGATGGTATAGGCATCGATGTGGTGATTCCGGCCCACTTTGCCCGCGTCACGAACTTCGCCCATCGGCGTACGGCCGAACTCCCCGCCCCAGATCACCAGCGTTGAATCGAGCAGACCGTTGCGCTTCAGATCCCGAATCAGCGCCGACACCGGTTTGTCCACTTCGCGGCACACCTGATCCAGCGGGTCCGTCAGGTCATGATGGTGGTCCCAATCGGTGTGATAAAGCTGCACGAAACGCACGCCCCGCTGGACAAGCCGCCTTGCCAGCAGGCAGTTGTTGGCGAAGGAAGCCTTGCCCGGTTCGGCTCCGTACATCTCCATCGTTTCCTTCGATTCCCGGGTAAAATCGATCAGGTCCGGGCCGCTGGTCTGCATCCGGTACGCCATTTCGTACTGCGCGATGCGCGTCGTGATCTCCGGGTCGCCGGTCTCACCCAGCTTCGTCATGTTGAGGTCGCGGATCGCCTCAATGGTGCGGGACTGAGTGGTGTTGGTGACGCCATCCGGGTTTGACAGGTTCAGAATAGGGTCGCCGCCGGAGCGGAACGGAACGCCCTGATAGGCGGTCGGTAGGAAGCCGCTGGCCCACAGCGCCGCGCCGCCGCGGGGTCCCCGCGGACCGGACTGCAGCACCACATAGCCCGGCAGATCCGACGATTCGCTGCCGATCCCGTAGGTGGCCCAGGCGCCCATGCTCGGCCGCCCGAAGCGCACCGAACCGGTGTTCACAAAACACTTCGCCGGCCCATGGTTGAAGTTGTCGGTGTTGACGCCGCTGACGAAGCAAAGGTCGTCCACCACGCCCGCCGTGTGCGGCAGAAGCTCCGATACCCACTGGCCGCTCTTGCCGTGACGGGCAAACTTGCGCCGCGTGCCCAGCAGCTTCGGTTTCTCCTTGGCAAAGGTGTCCATGAAGGCGAACCGTTTGCCCGCCAGCAGCGAATCGGGAGCCACCTTGCCGTCATACTCCACCAGCTTGGGCTTGTACTCGAACAGTTCGAACTGGCTGGGTGCGCCGGCCATGAAGAGGTAAATCACGCTCTTCACCTTGGCCGGGAAGTGCGTCGGCTTCACCGCCAGGGGGTTGGCGGAAGCCGCCGGCGCGGCCATGGCGTTTTCAGCCAGCATCGACGCCAGCGCCGCCTTGCCAACGCCCATGCCGCAGCGGTTGAAAAAGTGGCGCCGGGTTTCAAAGCGTAGCAGATCTTGTTCCAGGTCCATCGGGTTATTCCCTTGTCAAGAAGTCGTCCAGATTGAAGATGACGCGCGCCACACTGGTCCAGGTGGCCAGTTCCACGGGGTCGCGGCCCTCCGGAACCGCCGCTGTGACCACCACCATGGTCGCCGGGTCCCCGTTCGGAGCCACCGGCTGCGCCGCCAGCTTCTTGGCCTCGTCGGGGTGCGTCTTGAACTCGTCGCGCTGCGTGTTCAGGAAGCGCGAGATCCGGTCGCGTTCCGCCGCCCGGGGCTCTCGGCCCAGCGCCAGAAGAAACGCCCGGTCCAGCCGCTCCCCATCGCCGGTCTTCACCTCGTCGATGAGCCGCAGCGCCATCGCCTGCGCGAATTCAACAAACGCCTGATCGTTCAGCAAAGTCAACGCCTGCAGCGGCGTATTGCTCCGCACCCGGCGCGTGCACGTGGACGTGGCGTCAGGGGCGTCGAAAACCAGCAGACTGGGGAACGCCGCGGAACGATAGAAGAAGGTGTACAGCCCCCGGCGATACCGGTCCGGTCCATTGGCCACCGGCCAGGGCCGCTTCACCTGCGTCACCGCCATCGCGCCCTCGGGAATGGGCGGATAGACGCTCGGCCCGCCCACCGTGGGCGTCAGCAGACCGGCCACACGCAGCGCCGAATCGCGCAGAATCTCGGCGTCCAGCCGCAGGCGGGATTGCCGGGCCAGCAGCTTGTTGTACGGGTCCTTCTCCTCCACATCCTCGCGATTCCTCGAGGACTGCCGGTATGTGGCGGACAGGACGATCAGGCGATGGATGTGCTTCTGGCTCCAGCCGGAACGCACAAACTCCGAAGCCAGATAGTCCAGCAGTTCCGGATGCGTCGGCTTCGACCCCTGCGCGCCGAAGTCACTCTCGGTCTCAACGATTCCCTTGCCGAAATAGTGCTGCCAGAACCGGTTCACCGTCACCCGCGGCGTCAGCGGATTCCCCGGGTCCACAATCCAGCGCGCCAGATCGAGCCTGGTTGCGCCCGCCGGCTTCACGCTGGCCAGAATCGACAACGTACCCGGCTGCACCGCGGCGCCCTTGCGCGTGAACTCGCCGCCCAGGTGGATGTAATTCTCGCGCGGCTCGGAACGGTCCCGCATCACGAGCGTGGTGGTAATGCGCGGCTGCTGGCGGCGCATCTCGCGCAGATTCTTCATCCGCTCGCGCAGGCCCAAGTCCTGCTTGGCGTCCACCCCTTGCGACTTCAGCTGCCGGACGTAGCGGACCAGTTCCCCGCTCAACGCCTGGAACTGGGCATGCCACGCCGTGGACCGCGCCGTCTCTTCCGTGGTGGGCACCTCAAGCGTGGGCCGCAGATAGTCGTACCGTTCGTCTTCCGTTGAAATTTCGTCGGTCTGATTCAGGTACGCGAAGATCTGGTAATACTCGCGCTGCGAGACCGGATCGTACTTATGATCGTGGCAGCGCGCGCAACCCAGCGTCAGCCCCAGGAACGCAGCACCCGTCGTCGCCACCCGATCCGCCACGGCCTCCACCCGGTACTGCTCGAAATCGATGCCGCCTTCGAAATTCGTCGGCGTGTTGCGGTGGAACCCCGTGGCAACCAGTTGATCGGTGGAAGCCCCGGGCAGTTGATCGCCCGCATACTGCTCAATGACGAACCGGTCGAACGGCATGTCCAGATTGAGCGCGTTGATCACCCAATCGCGGTAGCGCCACATCGTGCGCGGCGCGTCGATCGTGTAGCCGTCGGAATCGGCATACCGCGCGATATCCAGCCAGTGCCGGCCCCAGCGTTCGCCATAGTGCCGGGAAGCCAACAGGCGGGTTACCACTTTGTCATAGGCTTCCGGCGACCGGTCCTCAACGAACTGCCGCACCTCGTCCAACGTGGGCGGCAAACCCGTCAAATCCAGACTCACCCGCCGGATCAGCGTCACACGATCCGCTTCCGGCGATGGCTTCAGGCCCTCCTGATCCAACCGGGCCAGAATGAAGTGATCGACAGCGTTCTTCGCCCACGCGGCAACCGATGGCGCCGGCGGCGAAACGCGCTTCACCGCCTGAAACGCCCAGTGGTCGCCACCGGCGCGCTTGCGGCTCACCTCGCCCGCGGGCCACGGCGCTCCCGCCGCCACCCACTTGCGCAACACCTCGATCTGTTCCGGCTTCAGCTTGCCCGTGGGCGGCATCTTCAACGTTCCCGCGTGCTCCACGGCCTCAATCAGCAGCGACCCGGCCGGATCGCCCGGCTTGATCGCCGCCACGCCGCGGTTGCCGCCCGCAAGAAGCCCCTCCCGGGTCTCCACCGAAAGCCCACTCGCCTTGTTCCGCTCACTGTGGCAGGCCTGGCACTGCGTTCGCAGCACCGGGCGCACGCTTGTTTCAAAGAACGCGACATCCGCGTTCTGCGCGCCCAATCCGGCCGCTGCGGCAACGAACAGTGGAAGACGCCTGATCATGCGCGGCCTTTACGCGAACAGATCCAGTACGGGCTTGCCTTCCACCAGCGCCCGCGGCTGCTTCAGGTCGTTCAGCACCTCGGTGGCCGGGTCGATGCCCAGGGCATAGTAAATGGTCGCCACCAGGTCCACCGGGTGCACCGGCTTCTCGGCGGGCGAGGACGCCGTGTCGTCCGACGCCCCATACTGATGCCCGCCCCGGATACCCGCGCCCGCCACCAGCGCCGTGTAGCAATAAGGCCAGTGGTCCCGGCCGCCCGGTGAATTGACGTTGCCGGAGGTGGATACACCCAGTTTCGGGCTCCGCCCGAACTCACCGGTCACCACCACCAGCGTGTCCTTCAGCATCCCCCGCTGATCCATATCTTCCAGCAAGGCGGAAACCGCCCGGTCCAGCTTCGGGCAATGCAGATTCTTCAGCGGTCCGAAGTTCGCCGCGTGCGTGTCCCAGGCGTCCGTCTCCGGGTTGCCGTTGGCCACCGAAGGCCAGTTCACCTGCACAAACCGCGTCCCGGCTTCAATCAGGCGGCGCGCCATCAGAACGCTCTGGCCAAACGTATGGCGCCCATAACGATCCCGCACCGCGTCGGTCTCCTTGGCCAGGTCGAACGCATCGCGCGCCTTGCCGGAAAGAACCAAGTCATAGGCTTTGGCGTAGTACTCGTTCAACGCGTAGGAACTCACCGCCTTGTCCAGTTCCTTCATCGATCCGTTGATGCCCTTGAGCAACTCGAACCGGTCGCGCATGCGGTCCGGCGAGATCTCGGCCCGCATGGACAAATCGTCCAGCCGGACTTCCTGATTCGGATCCTGATACAGCCGGTAGGGGTCAAACGCCTTGCCCAGGAATCCCGCCGCGCCGCCCTTGCCGATCACACTCGATTCCTGCAGCGGCCGCGGCATTTCGACGAACGGAAACATCGGCCCCTCGGAAGGCCGCAACTTCGACACTTGGCAGGCCATGTGGGGGAAATCGCGCGGCGACGGCGGTTCAAGCTGCCCGGATGGAGACACCTTGTCAGGCGCCCAGCCGGTCATCATCTGGTACATCGCCGCCGTGTGGTTAAACAGACCCACTGGCGTGTAGCTCATCGACCGGATCAACGTCGCCGTGTTGAGCTGCCCGGCGAGCATCGGCATCGTCTCGCTCACCTGGATGCCGTCCACCTTGGTCTTGATCGCCTTGAATTCGCCGCGGATATTCGCCGGCGCCTCGGGCTTCGGATCCCAGATGTCAATGTGGCTGGGGCCGCCCTGCAGGAAGATCATGATCACGCTGTTGGCGCGCGGCTTGATCTCCACCCGGGCCGGGGCGGCACGCAGTTTGAAGTAGTCCTGAAGCGACAGGCCGATGAGGCCCAGACCTCCGGCGCGAAGCAGTTCGCGGCGGGAGAATCCGTCGCAGGTGGAGCCGGGGCGGCCAGGGATCGAGAGCATAATAGGGTAGCGTCTCCTCGGCTGATATTATCCCACATTTCCGTTTTGAGCCGCGCGTGCGAATCTCCTGGATGCTCGTCCGCATCAATATCGATAGGGGTTTGAAGGCAGCGAAGACCCCTGCGGAGGACAGCACCCAATGGGTGACAAACAAAACCAGCCCTTTCAGCTCTCGTTCAACGGCCTTCTCAAGATCGACTTCCAGGGATCGCGCGTTACTTCCGATGGTGGTCTGATCCTGGTGCGTGAGTTGGATGAACGGCTGGGCTTCGGTGCTCTCATTGCCCAACACCTGACTGACTCACGGCGCGGCAAGAATACCCAGCTTCCGCTGGCGGACCTACTGCGCCAGTCCGTCTACAGCCGGATTGCCGGCTACGAGGATGTCAACGATGCCGAGCGGCTCTCGCAGGATCCAACCTTCCGGCTGA
>VFZY01000242.1 GCA_016870915.1 Acidobacteriota bacterium
CTGGTCAAGCACGCCCGCTACTACTGGCTGATGTTGGCTGAGAGCCATCTGACGCGCCGGCTGTTCGGGAGCATGGTGCGGCGGATCGAGGCGCTGCCGGCGGGGTGAAGATCGGCCCGGAGAGGTGGAAATCTTGAGAGAAAGGAGGCTGGGAGGGAGAGGTTTCGAAAGAACTGCTGGAAACAGGCATGTTGTCGGTTTTCGTTTTTGTGCGATGGTCGAAAGAAGCCATCCGCAGGCACTGGCCCGCCCTCGGAAAGGGGATTCTGATCAAATCCGGCACGGGAGTGAGGCGTTGGTGTATACTGTTGGGGTCCGGGAGACCCAAAATGGAAATCCCGGTTTAGGTGACAATGCGCGCATTGCAGATAGAGCTCGTTCTGTCCACCGCTCTGACGTTGTCAGCCCAGGAGTTCCGCGCCACGATTTCCGGCCGCATCCTGGACTCGTCAGGCGGCGCCGTATCGAACGCGAAAATCACGGCGACGAATACCGCCAACAACGAGGTTTCCAATGGGACCGCCGATGCTTCCGGCGCGTACGCGATTCCGTTCCTCCGCCCTGGATCCTACAAGATCTCGGTGAGCGCGCCGGGCTTCAAGCAGGCGAACCGCGAGAACGTGACGCTGCAGGTGGGCCAGATCGCGGGTATCGACATCACACTGGAAGTGGGTGCGGTGACCGAATCGATCAACGTGACCGCGGAGGGCGCTCTGCTTGAAACGCAGACGGCGAGCCGTGTGGGTGTGGTGAACCAGATGCAGGTTTCGGAGATGCCGCTCAATTCGCGGAATCCGTTCATGCTGGGTTCGATGATGTCGGGCGTTACGTTCCGTGGCGCGGCGATCTGGCAGCGGCCGTTCGACAACGGCGCGATCGCCGAGTGGTCGGTGAACGGCGGACGCCAGTCGAACAATGAATTCCTGATGGACGGCGCGCCGAACAATGGCCAGATGGGCGGCAACAATATCGCCTATGTGCCGAGCGTGGATGCGGTGCAGGAGTTCAGCGTGCAGCAGAATTCCTATGATGCGCAGTATGGCAAGACGGGCGGCGGCGTTTTCAACGTGGTGATCAAGAGCGGCACCAGCCAGCACCATGGCACGGTGTATGAGTTCATGCGGCGAAAGTTCATGGACGCGAATACGTTCCAGAACAACGCGGTAGGTATCGCCCGGCCGGCGCACCGGTTGGATCAGTATGGGTTCCAGGTGGATGGCCCGATCTTTTTCCCGAAGTTCCTGAAGAAGGACGGCGCGGTGAAGTTGTTCTACATGGGCGCCTGGGAGGGCTACTACGAACTGTGGCCCCAGTTCCTGCGTAACTCGTATCCGGCCGCTGAGATGCGGAACGGAGACTTCAGCCGGTTGACGAATCCCGGCGGCGGCCTGGTTTCGATTTACGATCCGAACACCACGCAGCGGCTTCCGAATGGAGATCCTCTGCGGACTCCGTTCCCGAACAATACGATTCCGGCTTCGCGGATTCACCCCGTGGCTCGCGCGGTGACGGGCTTCATGCCGGCTCCCAATGCGACGACGCCGGGCGTGCGGTATGCGCAGCAGAACGTGCTGAATCCGGACTATGCCGCCACCGACGACTTTTATAATCTGACCATGAAGTTCGACTGGAACTTCGGGGACAGGCACCGCGCCTTCATCCGGCACGCTTCGAACGACCGCACGGAAGACCGCTGCATCAACGGTATCTGCTCCGGCCCGGGCACGGACGGCCAGCAGCCGTTCCAGCGGATCAACGACGCGTACGTGGCGGACTGGGTGACGACGATCAACCCCACCACAGTGTTCAATGTGCGCCTTTCGCACAACCGGTTTGTCGAGAAGGGTTTCGGGCGCGCCAACGAGAATTTCGACCTTTCGAAGCTGGGTCTTGCTTCCTCGCTCACCAGCCAGCTTCCGGGTCCGATCTACTTTGGCCGGTGGAATTTCAATGGCTACAGCTCCATGGGCCGCGGCCAGGGTATCAACATCACGAACTCCTATAACCTGATGGCGAACCTGACGAAGATCGTGGGCAGCCATTCGATGAAGTTCGGGATCGACCTGCGGCGGAATCATTTCATCCAGCAGAACTCGGGCGACATTCTCTCCTTCACGGGCGAGACGCGCTGGACTCAGCGGCTGTGGAACCAGGGGGAGCCGAACGCGGGCGATGGCTATGCTTCGTTCCTGATCGGCGGTATCGGCGGGTCTTCGAACTTCCCGCTGTACCCGTTCTTCCAGCAGTGGTACTTTGCGCCTTACTTCCAGGATGACTGGAAGCTGAATCGCAAGATCACGCTGAACCTGGGATTCCGGTGGGATTACAACCTGGCGCCGCAGGAGAAGTACAACCGCATCAACCGCGGTTTCAACCCGCAGGGTGCGTTGTCGTTCGCCAACCAGATTCCGGCCGCTCTCCAGGCTGAGTTCCCGGCTCTGCGGAATCTGCGCGGCGGTCTGGAGTTTGCCGGCATCAACGGCAATCCGCGCATTGTGGGCGCGAAGGATCTGAACAACTTCCAGCCGCGCATTGGTATTGCGTACCAGGCGTCGAACAAGATGGTGATCCGCGGCGGATACGGGCTCTACTATCTGAATCCGAACAACGACGCGCTGCAGACGGCTGGTTTCTCGACTAACACGCCGCTGGTGAATTCCAACGACGACGGGCGCAACCTGCTTCCCAATCTTTTGGGCAATCCCTATCCAGCCGGCATCAACCGGCCGCTGGGCGCGGCGGCGGGCGCCAACACGTTCGTGGGCCAGAATTATGTCTGGTACAACCCGAACATGGATGTTCCCTACGTGCACCAGTTCTCGTTCGGCGTTCAGTATCAGGTGTCGACGAACGCCACGTTGGATATCTCCTACGTTGGGAGCCGCACGGTGGGCGCCAACACGGAGCGCGATTACAACATTCCGTCGCTTGCTTTCCGGAAGACCTGCAACCTGCATGAAGGCGGCAGCCCGGATTTCTGCAACGCGCAGGTGCCGAATCCGTTCCGGAACATTGACGCGTTCCGCGGCACGGGTTTCTTCACCGCCGCCACGGTGTCCCGCTTCCAGTTGAACCGGCCGTTCCCGCAGTACACCGGTACGCTGGTTGAGCGCGGCCGCGGCGAATCCAATTACTACTACAATTCGCTGCAGGTGAACTACAACGTTCGCGCCGGCCGCAACCTAACGCTGCTCGCCAACTACACGTTCAGCAAGATGGTGGAGCGGTGGGGCTACAACGACCCGTATGCGAACCAGATGCAGCAGGGCCTGTACTTCAATGACCGGCCGCACTTCATCAAGTTCTCGACGGTCTGGGAGATGCCGTTCGGCCGGGGCAAGTCGATTGGCGGGAACATTTCGCCCGCTCTGAACAAGCTGGTTGGCGGCTGGCAGTTCTCGACGTTCAGCCAGATCGCTTCCGGCGAACCGAACAACCTGCCGGGCAACGTGTTCCCGCTCAAGGATCCGCGGACGGTGGGCGGAGACTGGAATGGCAAGGTGGACTGGAAGAAGCATCAGGTGCAGGGCTTCAACCCCTGCGTTCTGCGGCAGTTCAACGACGGCCGCATCGTTCCGCAGCAGTTCTCGCTGGACCGTGGCTGCGGCACGGACACGTCGAGGTACGCCTGGCTGATGACGGCGGACTACGCGCCGCGGTACACGCCGTTCCGCAGCGGGCAGATCCGCAAACAGTCGCTGTTCAACATGGACGTCTCGTTCTCGAAGATGACGGAGATCACCGAGCGCATCCGGTTCCAGTTCCGCGTGGAAGCGTTCAACCTGACGAACTACTACTTCTTCGGGCGCGATTCGAACTTTGACACGAACCCCAACAGTCCGGTGTTCGGAACGCTGTTCCCCAGCCAGGCATGGATCGGCAACGGGTACCCGCGGCAGGTTCAGTTGGGCTTCAAGGTGCTCTGGTAGATCCAGGGTAGCGACGGTCCGTTTCCAGGGCGGCGGAGCGATCCGCCGCCTTTGGTGTTATTGGGACGTGCGAGAATTCCAGCCATGGGTACGGCGAGCCGTTATGCCGCGATTGATGCCTGGCGGGGATTGATCATGATCCTGATGGCGATCGATCATGCGAGTGCCTTCATTGCGAGGCAGCACGCTTCGGAGTTCTGGGCGGGAGCGATGAGCGCGTATACGGACTGGTTTCCGTTTTTGACGCGCGCGGTGACGCATCTTTGTGCTCCCGGATTTTTCTTTCTGATGGGCGCGGGTGTTTTGTGGTCGGGCGCGGCGCCGGCTGGCATTGCCCGGCGGGGTCTGGCGATCTTCGTCGCGGCTCAGTTGTTCGAGGCTCCGGTGTTCTTCTTGCAGGGGTTCCTGAAGGCTCCACCGGTGAGTCTGAATACGGTGACGGGGCCTCCGCCAAACGATGGGACGGCTTTCTATTGGGGCTTTGCGACGTTGACCGGCCTGGCGCTGGTGATGCTTGCCTGCGCCGTTCTGGTGCGGCTTAAGCCGTGGATGTGGGCTGTGACGGCGGTGGTGTGCGTTGCCGCGACGCATGGCTTGTTGCCCGCGGACGGCAAGCCACAGGGATGGTGGGCGGTGCTGTTGCTGACTCCGGGTTTCGCGGATCACATCGTTTCGGTCTATCCGGTGATTCCGTGGCTTGGCGTGGCGGCGGCTGGGATGTGTTTCGCGTGGTGGTGGAGGCGCGATCCGCACAAGGCGTCGCGGCGGGTCTGGATGGTGGGCGCGGGAATGGTGCTGGCGGGATGTGCAGTGCGGTTTGCCGGCGGGTGGGGCAATATCCGGTTGCCGCGCGATGGCGGCTGGATCGAGTTCCTGAACAACGTGAAGTATCCGCCGTCGCTGGTGTTCTGGATGCTGGCGGTGGGTATGGGGCTTCTGGTTACGGCGGGACTGGCTCGGATGGCGGCAGTTTTGCGGGACGATTCGCCGCTGATTGTGTTTGGCCAGACGCCTCTGTTCTTCTACCTAACCCACTTCGCGGTGTTGTGTGGGGCTGCGTTCGCGCTCTACCGGGAGCCTGCGACGTTGGCCGGAATCTACCCGGTGTGGGCTGTGACGATTGTGGTGCTATACCCAGCGTGCCGATGGTATCGGGAGTTCAAACAGAGCCGGCCGGCGGGTTCGGTTTGGCGTTTGTTGTAGCCGCGGCGGGCGTCCGGCGGTTGCCGTGCCATAATCGACCCAATGCAGCTCACATTGATCGATTGGCTGGTTGTGGCGGCCTACTTCCTTCTGAACATCGGGATCGGTTTCTACTACAAGGCTCGCGCGGGCAAGGACGTGAATGAGTTCTTCCTGAGCGGCCGGGATGTGCCGTGGTGGCTGGCGGGGACATCGATGGTGGCCACGACGTTTGCGGCCGACACTCCATTGGCCGTGACGGGGCTGGTGGCCAAGGGGGGGATTGCCGGGAACTGGTTGTGGTGGAACATGGTGGCGGGCGGCATGATGACGGTGTTTTTCTACGCCCGGCTGTGGCGGCGGGCGGGCGTGATGACGGACATCGAGTTCAGCGAGATCCGCTATTCGGGCAAGCCGGCAGCGTTTCTGCGGGGGTTCCGCGCGGTGTATCTCGGCGTGCCAATCAACTGCATTGTGCTGGGGTGGGTGAATCTGGCGATGGTGAAGATCCTGGGGCTGATTCTGGGCGTGGATAAGGTGACGGCCCTGGCGATTGTGATGGGCCTGATCGCGGTGACGTCTTTCATTTCGACGCTGTCCGGACTTTGGGGCGTTCTGGTGACGGACGTGGTGCAGTTCGTGATCAAGATGGGCATGGTGGTTGTGTTGGCGGTGGCGGCGGTGGGAGCGGTGGGCGGCATGGACGCGATGAAGGCGAAGCTGCTGGCGATTGACGCGCAGCGCGGCGGCGGGAGCGTGCTGAGCTTCGTGCCCGACTTGAATTCGGCCTGGATGCCGATGATCACCTTCGTGGTGTACATCTCGATGAACTGGTGGGCCACCTGGTATCCCGGCGCGGAGCCCGGAGGCGGTGGCTATGTGGCGCAACGGATGCTGTGCGCGCGCGATGAGCGGCATTCGCTGCTGGCCACGCTGTGGTTCAACGTGGCTCACTATGCGGTGCGGCCGTGGCCGTGGATTCTGACGGCGCTGGCGGCGATGATCCTGTACCCGAACCTTGAAGATCCGGAGACGGGTTACATCCGGGTGATGATCGACCATCTGCACCCTTCGCTGCGCGGCCTGATGTTGGCGGCGTTCGCGGCGGCGTACATGTCGACGATCGCGACGCAACTGAACTGGGGCGCCAGCTACTTCATCAACGATTTCTACCGCCGGTTCATCCGAAAGGATGCGACACCGGAACATTATGTGGGGGCTTCGCAGATCGCGACGATTGCGCTGACGCTGGTTTCGGCGGTGGTGACGTTCTACATGGATTCGATTACAGCCGCCTGGAAGCTGCTGCTGGTGACGGGAGCGGGCACGGGCCTGGTGCTGCTGCTGCGCTGGTACTGGTGGCGGGTGAATGCCTGGAGCGAGGTGTCGGCGATGATTGCGGCGTTTGTGGTTTCGATTGGCATGCAGACGGTGTGGGGATTCGACAGCGCGAAGCCGGAGCAGGAGGCGTGGATCATGATTGTGACGATCGCGCTGACGACGGTGGCGTGGCTGGCGGTGACGTTGATGACGAGGCCGGAGCCGAATGAGACGCTGGTGGCGTTTTACCGGCGGACGCGGCCGTCGCGATCGGGGTGGGGTCCCGTGGCGCGACTGGCGCCGGAGGTGAAAGCTCCGGCGGATGGGTTGGCGAATCTGGGCTGTTGGATTGCGGGATGCGTGCTGATCTACACGTCGCTGTTTGGTGTGGGCAAGCTGCTGTTGGGCGATGCGGGGCTGGGGGCGGGGTTGCTGGTGGTGGCGGGGCTTTCGGCGGTGTACATCTATCGCGATCTGACGCGGCGGGGGTGGAGTTCGGTGGTGGAGTAGCGGCGGCCGGCCTCAAAGACTTATCACGTACACTTGCCCGCCGGCGACGGCTGGCAGCCGTCCAGCCGGGTGAAGGTCGCGTTGGCCAAGCGGCGCGATGTGCCACCCGTCTTAAGCGGCCGGGTCCACGGTGATGGTCAGTATCCTACAACAACAAGACACCGCCGCGTTGTTGGCTGGAAGGCCGCGCAACGCTGGTGGACGTGCCGGATGCGGCTCGCCGCAGTTGGCGCATCTGTTACCGTGGAGGCGATGCACGCATTACGTCTAGCGTTTTCCGCCGTGGGTTTCAGCGCGCTTGTGCTCGCCCAGGTTCAGAGCGGCACGATTGTCGGCACGGCGACAGATCCGGCGGGGGCGGCCATTGCCGCGGCGAAGATCATTTTGACGAATGCCGGCACGGGCTTCACGCGGACCGTGACGACCAATGAACTGGGCCAGTACGTGGCCAGCCAGATGCCGACGGGCGGCTATGTGATCACGGCGGAATCGCCTGGTTTCCAAAAACTGGTGCGGAGCGGACTGACGCTGACGGCGGCGGACACGCTGACGGTGGATCTGCAACTGACGGTGGGTAGTGTGCAGGAGACGGTGGAGGTGCGGGCGACGGCTCCGTTGCTGCAGTCGCAGACGGCGGCCGTGTCGTCACTGGTGACGAATCAGCAGATGATTGAGATGCCGTTGAACGGGCGCACGTTCACGGCGCTGTTGAAGCTTTCGCCGGGCGCCTACACTGGGTCGAGCGGGAATCTGACGACATCGCAGTATGCGATACGCGGGGATGTGAATATCTCGGTGAACGGGTCGAGCGCGCAGAACAACACGTATCTGATTGACGGGGTGGTGAACCGCAATCTTTGGCTTTCAACGCTGATCATGGTGCCGACGGTGGACTCGATTCAGGAGGTCCGCATGCTGACGAGCAACTATTCGGCGGAGTACGGCGCTTCGGCGGGCGCGATCACGGTGGTGCAGACGAAGTCGGGCACAAACCAGACGCATGGCAGCCTGTACGAGTTTCTGCGCAACGACAAGCTGGACGCGAACACGTTCTTCAACAACCGGTCCGGCGTGGCGAAGCCGGCCTTCCGCCGGAACGAGTTCGGCGGCACCGTGGGCGGGCCCATTCGCAAGGACCGCACGTTCTACTTCGCGGATTACCAGGGGATCCGGCTGCGGCAGCCACGCACCGTGATTTCGACCATTCCGACACTCGCGCATCGGGCGATGATCACGTCCGGCGATTTTTCCGGTTTGGGTGCGACGATTTTCGATCCCAACAACGTTACCGGCACTCAGCGTGTTGCGTTTCCGGGCAACCGGATTCCGGCCGCGCGCCTGGATCCGGCGGCGGTGCGGGTGACTGGTCTGCTCCCGCCACCCACGACGGCCGGGGCGACGCGGAACTACGTCTTCAATCCGACGATCGAGCAGCGCACGGATCAGTTCGATGCGAGGCTGGATCACAATCTGGGCGCGAGCGATCGCGTATTCGTCAAGTACAGCTACGACGACACGCTGCTGTTGACGCCGGGCAACGTTCCCGCGCCGGCCAATGCGGGCGTGCCGATGAGCCGGTTTCTTTCGGCGGACGGGACGGACACGGGGACGGAGACGCCGCTCAAGAACTGGTCCGCGACGTTCAACTATGTGAAGGTGCTGAACGCGAATGTGGTGAACGAAGTGCGGCTGGGCGCGGTCCGATGGAATCAGTACATTTCGCCGCTCGGGAATCCGCATGGAACGGCCACGGCACTGGGCATTCCGGGTGTCAATATCAATGACAAGTCGGGCGGGTTGCCGGCGATGAACATCACCGGTTTTCGTGTGATTGGCGATGCTTCGACGTATCCGGAGAACAGCCAGACGGTTTCACTGCAGTACGAAGACATCATCACCATTGTGCGGAACACGCACACGTTCAAAGCGGGTGGGCAGTATGTGCGGCACAGGTTCAACGGCTTTTCGGCGTTTCCGACTCGAGGGTCGTTTGACTTCAACGGCCAGTACACGCGGCAGACCGGAACCAACGTGGCGACGACAGCGCTGGCCGATTGGGCGCTGGGCGCGACGAGCGCCACGAACCGCAACGTGCTGGTGGGTACGTTCGGAATGCGCTTCTACAACTTCAATCCCACATTTCCGTTTTGAGCCGCGCGTGCGAATCTCCTGGATGCTCGTCCGCATCAATATCGATAGGGGTTTGAAGGCAGCGAAGACCCCTGCGGAGGACAGCACCCAATGGGTGACAAACAAAACCAGCCCTTTCAGC
>VFZY01000243.1 GCA_016870915.1 Acidobacteriota bacterium
GTCGAAAGAAGCCATCCGCAGGCACTGGCCCGCCCTCGGAAAGGGGATTCTGATCAAATCCGGCACGGGAGTGAGGCGTTGGTGTAGACTGTCGGGGTCCGGGAGACCCAAAATGGAAATCCCGGCTTAACCAAAGGAAAACAACAACATGACACACAAACCGCACCATCCGCTTCCAGTCGCGATGCTATTGGATTGGCCACATCCGTGGTCCAAGGCCACGGGGTCTGTCTTCCGGACCTCAACGGCAATGGCTTGAACGACAGCATCCGGGTGAAACCATTGATGCTCTTGTAACGGCTGGGGGAATTCCGCACCGGCTGGGGGAAATTCCGCAGTGACCCGGTTGTCCTGCGCGGCCCGACCCAAGATCCAACACCAACTCGTTGAAGACAGGTGGGGTGCAAATTGGTCCTTCGCGTGCTCGCTATCTTGTGTTACGCCCGCTGGTTCCGGCACCGGAAGTTCCAGGATGAGCAGGGCGGTGGTCAATGACCGGCCTGCCGGGGCAAGGCGCTTCGGCGAAGGAGGATTGGCGATGAATCCGCACGAGTCCTTGAGAAGGCTCCGTTTTGCGGGCCGGATGCTGCTGGTTGCAATGGTGCTGGCGTTCGACTGCCAGCCGATGATTGCCGGTTCTGTCTACGGATTCGGCCCTTCGGGTATCTATCGCGTCGATTCGGCTACGGGCGCCACGGCGCGGGTTAACGACAATCAACTGGTAACCTTCGGCGCCAGCAGATCAGCGGCGTCAGTAGTCTTCTACATCACAACCGGCCTTAACCTTTGGTCGCAGACTTTCACCGGACTTGCCGTCCCCCAGACAGCGTTGTGGAACGGTGCCACGGACCTTGCCTTCAGCCCAACGGCAGGACTCTTCGGTATCGATGCTTTAGGAGTCTACAGAATCGATCTCTCCGTAGTCCAACAAGTTCCCACCGACCCGGTGGCCACGCCGGGGCCTTTGATTGAAGGCATTACGTTCGGCCCCGGCGATAGGATCTACGGTGTGAGCAACGATGACGGGCAATTGTGGCAAATCGATCCGATCTCGGGCTTGTCAGCCCCAATCGGGGGTCCGAACCTGCACGGATTCAGTGTCATGGACTTAGCCTACGATCCAGAATCGCGGGCGTTCATCGCGAGCGCCTTTCTTGGCCCCGTTCCCGGCCGCCCGGTGCAGAAAATCCAGTTTCCCCCGTGGGACCCACTTCCACCTTGGGGCAGCGCCATCTTGAGGATCGACGCCGCGACGGGTTTCACGACCGTACTCAACGATAACGCACCGGTTCTGTATGGGATGGCTGAGAACATCCCTGAGCCCTCGACTTTTCTTCTTCTACTGCCGGGTCTGGTTCTGGTGCTGCGCCGGGATTTCCGCCGATCCCGGCAAACACGCCGGGGATCGATGAATTGAAGGGATGAACATGCGGTCAGTTCTCGTACGAGCCTGCGTTTCATTGGTGATCGCCGCGGCACTGATGCCAGCCGCAACGGTGCACATCAACTTTAGCCATCACCCGGAAGTATTCGCTCCTGGCATTGACGATTGGACAAGGGGCCCAAGCTTGCACGGCCTTGTCGTGCGGGCTACCTACGCCCGGCCTGACGGCCCAAAAGTCTTCACTGCAACCTGGGGATCAGACAAGGCTCAGGCAGATGAGTACGGTTTCGCCGTTTTCACCCTTTCGCTCGCGCGGCCGCCCTCCGAATGGTCGCAATCGTCCGTTGAGTGGCAGTACAGTTCGATGGCTCTCAGCCCGCTGGTCTCGTTGGAGTTGGACGGCCGGGACGGGGGAGTCTATTTCGATCTGGCTGACCCCGATCCTGGTACGCCCGGTAGCGGGCCGGGCGCAAACATCCACTTCGGCAGTCTGCTGGAGCCACGGCCAGACGGCCTTATCCAAGTGACATACTCGGGTGCTGTCAGACTCGGCAATCGCGCGGCTGAGGGCGACCTCTACGCGGGCCTGCTGATCGACTTCGGCGCACTGCCATTCGGCGGCTTGATGCCTCAGGACTTCCAGTTCACACAGGACGCAGACGTGCGCATCCCGGAGCCATCGACGTTGTGCCTTCTTGGGAGTGCGCTGGCGGTGTACGGGATGGCAACCCGGATGCGGCGTGCCACCACGCCCCAAGCCGATGCTTGCCGCGATGTGTGACTGGTGACTCGGGGGCGATGCCGCAGAGTAGCACGGGGAGATGCTGGGATGACCCACTTGTTTGACCGATTCGAAGGAGGATAGACACATGACTTGCAGACCAAAATCCGCGTTGCCGGTATTGATGCTGTGGGCCACATCCGCGGTCTATGGACACGGTATTACATGGGAGAACTTGCCAACCGGTGGTCTCTTTGACGTGATGAGCTTCGTTCACGGGCCTCAGATCAGCGACGATTTTGTTCCGGCTTTGGGACCTAATCGTTTCCATGTCCTGGACTGGTGGGGAAGTGAGGCGCGCTCGTCGGAGTGGACAATCGAAGCCGTGGGACTTCCGGGCCAAGATCCGCCCCGGTGGTCTACAACGGGCGCTTACGCCGAAGGTTCTGCCGATCCGGCGTATCCGGGACTCTATCATTACCGGGCCTACGGAACGTGGTACCTTCCGGACGACTACCGTCACACTCCCAGTTGGATCACGATCGCTAACTCTGAGCCCGGCTGGTATTGGGCGGTTGGGTCGCCCGAGCCTGGGCTGGGGCGGCAAGAGAACAGCGCCCGTGTTTACGACGGGCAACAATGGCGGGATACCGGGACAAACATGGCGTTTCGGCTTACCTATGTACCGGAGCCGTCTGCAGCCTTGCTGGCGGCGTTTGGACTTCTAGCCTTCGGCGTATTCCGGTGGAGAGGTTCCCGAAGAGTGGCGTTGATCAGGTGGGTGCCGTGCGCGCTTGCGTTGTCATTGGGATTCGGTGGAGTGGCCAACGCGGGCGTGATGAGGTTTGAGGGCCTGCCCAGCGCCGTCGCGCCTGCGTTTTACGAAGAGGATGGGATTCGATTTTCCCTTGTTCAAGGAGACTATTACCCATTTGACTGCCGCCTTATCATGGGGGTCTGCCCGCCCAGTAATGGCATTGTTGCCGGTCTTGATGCCCTGGAACAGGGCCAGTCAACCGTCCGAATCACATTGATCGACGGGGGCTTGTTCAACCTGGACGGCATCGAGATTCTAGCCGCCGGGGATCCATTCAGCTTCATCGAGGCGTCGAACGGCAGCCGCTTTGAACTCTTCTTTGAAGCTGTTGAGCTTAGTGGATTCCGGCGAATTCAGTTCTTCGACATCACCTCAAGCAGCGATCATATTCTCGGCGGATTTCTGGTGGACAACATCGCGGTAACTCCGGTGCCAGAAGCACAGGCATCCATGCTGTTGTTTCCGGCTCTTGTGACGCTTGCGATTCTTCGGAGGGCGCGGGCCCACTGGTTCGTAAACTACCACGAAACAAATGCAAGGCACTAGGAGTCATTTTCCTTGTGATCAATCAAACACGATGGATCACTTTGCCCGGGGGCCTATTCGCGGCGCTCCTGTTTTCGGCCGCGGCGAGCGGCGCCACGATCAACTTCACTCTGTGGTCCCCGCACTACGTTGCGCTCCCCCCGGAACTTGCGATCTTCAGGGGTGAGATCGCAAATACCGGACCGGAGACCGTTTTCCTGAACGACGCCGTAGGAACGCTCTCGCACCCTGACCTGCATTTCGACTACACCCCGTTCTTGACGGCGGTTCCCCGGTGGCTGGGACCGGGTGAAGTTTACGCCGGAGAGATCTTTGGTGTCTGGATCCCCCTGTTTGGCCTGTCCACGTATGGAGGGGAGTTTGCCATCCTGGGTGGCGCGGATGCGCATTCGCGCGGAGTCCTTGGCACCGAGAGTTTTTCGATCGTCGTGGATTCCATTCCCGAACCCGGCACGAACATTCTGGTGCTTTGTGGACTCAGCCTCGCTGGAGTCGTCATGTGGCGCCACCGGCCGTGCCGCCGCCGAGGAGCGGACATCTGTCCCCGCGAACCGGCCCGATGTCAGGCATAAGGCAGCTGTTCCCAGCCTGAGCCCAGTTCGTGGACGCCGGCGGCCGGCCGGATTGGCGTCAAGACGGCCTGGCATTCAAGGTTCTGCCCACGGGCGATCGACTCCGAGTGAATTCACTTGGGTCCCCTGACGCCGGATTCGACACGCGGGTGGCTCTGGAGTTCCTGAAGATCCGGAGCTTGACCGGATCCGGGCAGAGGCAGAATGCCGCGGCCCGTTGTGGTAGGATTCCCCGTGATGCGACTCTTTGTTCCAGCCACTTTGCTGTTTGCCTGCGCGGCGGGCGCCCAGGCCGCCAAGAACCTCGACATCTTTTTCGTGGATGTGGAGGGCGGCCAGGCGACTCTGATTGTTTCCCCTTCCGGCCAGTCTCTGCTGGTTGATACGGGATGGCCGGGCAACAACATGCGCGACGCCGACCGGATTGCTGTGGCGGCCAAGAAGGCGGGTGTCAAGGCGATTGATTACGTTGTGATCACCCACTTCCACACCGACCACGTGGGAGGGCTGGCGCAGCTTGTGGATAAGATACCGGTGCGGCACGTGGTGACGCACGGCGAGAACACCGAGACCGGGAAGGGCGCCGACTCGTTATCCGCGATGTTCAAAGAGGTTACGGCACGGGTGAAGTGGGTGCAGGTGAAAGCCGGTGACACGCTGCCTGTGAAGGGGCTGGACATCCGGATTGTTTCCGCACGCGGCGGCCTGATCACGGCGCCGCTGGCCGGAGCGGGCGCCGCGAACCCGCTCTGCGCGCAGGCGCAGAACAAGCCCGACGATCCGACCGAAAACGCCCGGTCGACCGGCTTTCTGCTGACGTATGGAAAGTTCAAGTTCGTCGACCTGGGCGACCTGACGTGGAACAAGGAACTGGGCCTGGCGTGCCCAAACAACCTGCTGGGCACGGTGGATGTCTACCTCACCACCCACCACGGCACGGACCCTTCAAACCCGCCGGCGATTGTTCACGCGCTGCGGCCGCGCGTCTCCATCATGAACAACGGCGCCAAGAAGGGCGGCAACCCGGCGGCCTGGCAGATCATACGGTCTTCTCCGGGGCTGGAGGATCTGTGGCAGGTACACTACGCGGTGGCGGGCGGCAAGGACAACAACACGGATGACGCCCGGATCTCCAATCTGGACGAAATCTGCGAGGGCCACTACCTGCGGCTGACGGCTCAGCAGACGGGCGCGTTTACGGTCTCGAATTCCCGGAACAAGTTCGAGAAGACGTACGCAGCGCGTTAACATTCCGGGAACCTGGACCGCCCCCGATCCGTAGTAGACCGTATGTGGACCCGGACTTTCCTCTCCGCGCTGCCCATGGCGGCGTTTTCCCTGGTTCTTGCCGGCTGTGACATTGACGACGGCGACTGGGGCGGCTCGAATCGCTTCAGGTAAGATTTTCATTCGACGCACGCCTTGAAATCGGGCGGGCGGGTGGAAGTGGAGGGTTTCAACGGATCGGTTGAGATTACGGGTTGGGACCGCGAGGAAGTGGAGGTGAGCGGCACCAAGTACGCTTCCAGCGAGGACCGCCTGAAGGAGATCAAGGTGGATGTGGCGGGCGGGGGCGATTCACTGCGAATCGTCACCACTCGCCCGGCCAACCGCCGCGGCGGCGCGGGGGTGAAGTTCATCCTTCGCGTGCCCCGGAAGGTGACGTTGGAGCGCATTTCGAGTTCGAACGGCCCGATGCGGGTGGAAGGCATTGAGGGTTCGGCGCGTCTGAAGACTTCGAACGGTTCCCTGCGGCTTGCGGCATTGACCGGCGACGTGGATGCGACGACATCGAATGGCGGCATTGAGGCCACGCAGCTTAAGGGCAATGCGGTGTTCAGCACATCGAACGGCGGGGTGCGCGCGGAGGTGAGCGGGTATGTGGAGGCCAACACCTCGAACGGACCGATTCGAGTGCGGTTGATGGAGCCCGGCTCGTCCAGACCGCTGCGGTTCACGACGTCGAACGGACCGGTGGAATTGACGCTTGAGAAACTGAAGGGGAACGACATTCGCGCGGAGAGCTCGAATGGGCCGATTGTGGTGAGGATGCCAGCGTCGGCGGAGGCGCAGGTGCGGGCACACACGTCGAATTCGAGTGTGACGAGCGAGTTCGATGTGAAACTGCGCGGCAACCAGTCCAAGCACAGCCTGGAAGGCAACATTGGTTCGGGCGGTCCGCTGCTGGATCTTTCCACTTCGAATGGTTCGATCAAGCTGCTGAAGCTGTAGGCGGGGGTTTGCACCCCGAATCTTCGCCAACCCTCGAGCGGTGCTAAGCCACGATCTGCGCTTGTCCGGTATCAGCCGCCCGGTAAGCGGCGAACACGGTGCGCAGGGCCGCCAGGGAGTCCGCGGTGGTCATGAAAGGTTCGCGCCGGCCGGCGGCAAAGTCCACCGCCGCCTGGAGCATCAGGTCATAGACCTGAACGGGCTGCGTTTCCTGCATCCGCTGAATACCGCGAGGCGCGGCTTTGGCGACCGAGTACCAGGTGAGCACATCCGGTTCCTTTGGCGTGAAGCGGAACCAGCCGTCCGCGCCCCAGAGAGCCACCCGATGGGCGTAGCCTTGATCGAGGTAGTAGCCGGTGTTCAGCGTACCCACCATCCCGCCGGCAAACACCATGGAGACGACGGCGGCGTCTTCGACTTCAATCGGCTGCCCACCGACATTGCGGCAGAACCCGCAGACATTCGCGATCCGGTCGCCGGTGAGATAGCGGATCACGTCCAGGTAGTGGATACCGTGAAAAATCAACTTGCCGCCGCCGCCCCGGCTTCGTGATGCCTTCCACGTGCGGTGATAGGCCGGATTCCTGAGCCGGGTCTGATCGGCGAGCCAGAGCATGTCCACACCATAGGGGCGACCGATCCAACCAGCCTGGATGATCTCCCGCGCTCGAATCACGGCGGGATGGAGGCGCGTCGGCATCGCCAGCATCAGTTGCCGTTCGCTGGTTCCGGCCAAGCTGGCGAGTTTTTCGAACTGTTCGAGCCTGATGCAGCCCGGTTTCTCCACCACGACGTGCGCCCCGTGCCGCAATGCCACTTCCAGGGCCGCCGGCATGCGCGTTGGCTCCATCGACACGACCACGAGTTGCGGCCGGAATTCGGTCATCATGCGGACCGGATCCCGAAACGAGCGGATTGGGCGGTGACCGAGCGCTTTGCGCGCGGCCTCGAATGTCTCGCCGGTCTCGTCGCAGACCGCGAACTCGCCGACGCCGGCACACAGGCCGGTGCGGTAGTAGTAGCCCAGGTGATCCCCGGCGGGCTCGATCATTAGCGCTGCCCGGATGGGCACAATTGCGCCTTGGACGAAGGCCGAGCCGGCGGCCCCTTGCAGGAATCCGCGGCGCTGCATCAGCGCTTTGCCAACGTGGTGCGGTGGTCGAACATCCGGTGATGCATCGCCAGCACATCGAGACCGAAGTCTCCCTTCCAATCGCGCCAGACGGAGTGGCTGTGATTGGAGTAGGCCTGCGTATTGTCGTACTCGATGAGGAACTCGGGAGACTGCACACGGTAGTAGAGGCCTTGCTCATCGCGATTGCCGACGGTCGGCTTGCCGATCACGATCGGCCGCAGCACAGGGCGCCCGGTCTTGCCGGCCCAACCGAAGAAGAGCTTTTCGGCCGGCGTCTGGCGCGCCTGCTTCAGACGATGCTCGGCCAGTGCCGGAGCGAGGTTGTTGGCGTATTCAGCGATCAACTCCGCCAGCATTTCCCGCTGCTTCACGGTGAGGTGCGACGCAGCGATCCCCCTGGGCGAACCGTCGATCCTGGCCCGCAGGGTAGCCAGCGTCACGATGTCTTCCGGCGCCACCTGATCGAAGATCGCTTCCTTGCGCTGCGCCGGAGTGAGGGAGTTCACGAGAGTGCGGGCCAGATCCTCCTCACGGTCCAGGACGCGCATTCCTTTGTGCTCACCGATGGGCACTTCGTGTGGGTTGGCCCCGTAGAAGGTGGGGCTGGTGGAGATTACCTTGCTGTTTCGGAGGGTGAAA
This sequence comes from Acidobacteriota bacterium, assembly GCA_016870915.1. GTDB lineage: Bacteria > Acidobacteriota > Terriglobia > Bryobacterales > Bryobacteraceae > VFZY01. The sequence continues at coordinate 8,047 of VFZY01000243.1, forward strand.
TTCAACGCCACATGGTGGCCTTCCACACGCCAGGCCCACTCGCCGCCCGGAGCAGGTTTGCCGAAGATGGTGAAGTGATAGCGCTCGGCGTCGCGATGGCCCGTGGTGTCGGCCTCAATGACGCGGACGATTTCCTCGACGCTCATGACGGTGGCCGCCTTGATGAAGCCCACCTGGCTCAGGCCGGATGACATCAGCGCGTAGGCAAGGTGCCGCTGCTTGGGATCCATCTCCTTGAACATGATGCCCCGGCGATCATGCCCATACTCCTTCTTGAAACCGGACTCCGGGAAGTAGTGCCATTTCTTGCGCTCCGGACTGTTCATGTCGAAGACGGTTCCCGCGCGCTGTGCCGGCGTCAGCGAGTCGATGAAGCGGCTGGCAGTCATCTCCATTAACGCTTCGGGCGGGGCGATCTGGTTGGAAACGGCGATGGCGGCGCAGAAGACTACCGCGACAGCGGCGCGAGCGGGAGAGGCATTGCGCATGATTGTCCCTTTCTAAAACGCTCTTCGGATTGGACTTCGGACTTCGGTATCATAACACCGGCCCGCCGATCTGTGCTGTGTGAAGGCTCACTCGAATGCTCACGCCAAGGCTCACTCCAGTGCTCACCGAAAAGTCATCCGGGGCGCCGATAGCCAAGCCGGCGAGGGGAGACCGCCAGTTTGTCACATCGGGGATTCCCTGGCGCAAGCGCTTCACGAAAGTCCAGCGCCTTCATTGAAGCATTGGCCCGCGGCCCAAGAGCCCGAACAACTGCGTGCGGCGCTGCGAGACTGTTAGACGTTGGTATCCGCACGGGCAAACGGGAAGCCCGCCGGAATTGGAAATGCAATCAGAAGCTGGCGGGGAGTTTAGTCCCGCAAACCCTATTGCGATGGGTGGTGACGTGGCAACGGAGGCGCCGTTGAATTGGCAGAAGGGGTCTCAGGAGTGAAGCCAGAGCAAGTTGTCTGTAGACAGGACGATGCGTCCGTAATCCGATAGCCCGTCCGGTCCGGGTGGCCAGGTTGGACGATCCTTAGCCCGGATATCCGGAAAAGGGTCCGGAGAATCCGCCTGCGCCCGCGACAACCCCGGACAAAAGACGGCCGGCGCGAGGCTCTTCAGCATCTCGCGCCGACCGGTCATCGGACTATTGTATGCCGTTCT
>VFZY01000244.1 GCA_016870915.1 Acidobacteriota bacterium
TTGGATCAACAAGCCGGTCGACACCAGCCCAACAGACAGAGAGGAACGTCAGTAAATTCCCATGCCGGGTGTCTCAAAGTTGTTGACACGCGCCGCGCCTCCAAGGAGATTCATGTTGCTTAAGAATTTTCGCCTGGCGGGATTCCTCCTCGCCACACAACTTCTCGCTCAAGTGGACCGGGCGACGCTCAGCGGTACCGTCACCGATAGCACGGGCGCTGCCGTGGGAGGCGCCACTGCGATCATCCAGTCAGCTGAGACCGGATTCAGACGCGAGGTGTCCAGCGCGGACACTGGCAGCTACACATTCACGCAACTGCCCATCGGCGTCTATATCGTCAGCGTTTCGAAAGCTGGCTTCCGGCCGGTCAACGTCAACCAGGTCCGACTCGGGGTGGGTGACAACCGCGTTCTGAACGTGGCGCTCGAGGTCGGCACCATTCAGACCGCGGTTACCGTGGAAGGGACCAGCGATGCCCTCGACACGAACTCACCCGTGATCGGCGCGGTCATCGGGTCCACACAGATCCGCGAGATTCCCCTGAACGGCCGTCATTGGGCCAGCCTGATGGCCCTGGCCCCCGGCGCGATCAATACCGGTGAGGGCAATCAGCAGTCCATTCGTTTCGTCGGACGGGCGCGCGATGACAACAACTGGACCTTTGACGGCGTTGACGCCACCGGCGTCAAGGATCCGCGCCAGGAAGCCGCCCTTCGCCTCGTAATCAGCACGGACTCCATCGCCGAGTTCCGCGTCAACTCCACTCTCTACTCAGCTGAGTCCGGAAGCGGAGCGGGCGGGCAGGTCAACGTGGTCTCAAAGACGGGAACCAATCAGATGCACGGCAGCCTCTTTGAGTTCTTTCGCAATGACCATATGGACGCCCGGAATCCCTTCGACACCTCCAAGCAGCCCTTCCGCCTGAACCAGTTCGGAGGCAATCTCGGCGGCCCGATCATTCGCAACCGCGCCTTCTTCTTCGGCAACTATGAGGGGTTGCGGCAGCGCGTCTCGCAGACTCTGACCAACGATGTTCCCAGCGCGGCCTTCCGCGCGCGCGCCACATCCCCCGTCATTCGAGAACTGCTTGCGCTCTATCCGGCTGGAACCGAGACCACGGCCAACGCTGAACTCGACCGCGTGCGGTTGAATCGCAGCCAATCCTGGGAAGAGAATGCCGCCACGGCCCGCATCGATTACCGCTTCAATGACAACAATACGATTTTCGGCCGCTACAATATCGACAACGGCGTCACATCCTCCCCACGCAGCGTGCTGGCGGGCGATGTCACGAATGACAGCTTTCGTCCCTCGAACTTCGTGCTTCAGTATCAACGCGTCTTCTCCCCCACCGTAGTCAATGAGGCGAAGGCCGGCGTGAACCGGTCCACACTTCTTCGCAACACGCTGGGACCGGTGCCCGCCAGCATCGCCGTCGCCGGCTTCATGACGCTCAATCAAACCAACCGTCTGATTGAAGCCGGAACTTCGTACTCCATTCTCGACAACCTCACCGTGATCCGCGGCAGTCATACGCTGAAGTTTGGTGGTGAGATCCGGCGCGCGCATGTGAACGTTGCGGACCCCGCGCTCAATTCACTCTCGGTCACCTATGCCAACCGTCCGGCGTTTCTCGCCAATCAGGTCAACAACGTGGCCATCACCGGCGGAGCGCCCGTTCTGGGCACACGCAAGTGGTACTACTATGCCTTCGTTCAGGACGATTGGAAGCTCCGGCCGAACCTGACGATCAATCTAGGCATGCGCTACGAATACTATGGCGTCAACCGGGAGGTCCGTGACCGGTACCGCGTATTCGACATGAGTTGCCGGGGCTTTTGCCCTCACGGAACGCCTTGGTACTTCCCGGATAAGAACAACTTCGATCCCCGCGTGGGGCTGGCCTGGACGCTCGGCAAGACGGTCATTCGCACTGGCGGCGGCATCTATCACGGCCCGGGCCAGATCGACGACGTCAACACCGCGCTCGACAACATGACCGCGCGCTTCTCCCTCACCACCCTTGAAGCCCCGGGCCTGAGCTACCCCATCACGCCCTTCCTCGCGCGAGCCAGCGAAGTCGGCATCACTCCCAGATCTCTGCAGCGTGATCGCCGGGATCTTTACACTGCCCAATGGGGATTGTCCATCCAACGCCAACTGCCCGCCGGATTCACGGGGCAGGTGGGCTATGTCGGCAACTCAGGCGTCAATCTCTTCTCCCGGCAGTTCATCAATAACGTAAATCCAGCCACACGGACGAGGCCGCTGCCATCGTTCGGCAGAATGGATGAAAAACGCCAGGACGGCAAGAGCAATTTCAATGCTCTGCAACTGTCACTCCACCGGCGCTTGTCGCGCGGACTCACCTGGGGAACGGAGTACATGTGGTCCCACTCCATCAATGACGGCAGCCTCGGAGGAGGGGAAGGCGCACAACCCCAGATCGCCACCTGCCGTGCTTGCGATCGCGGTGACAGTGCCCAGGACATCCGCCACACCATCACCAGCAACTGGGTGCTTCAGTTGCCCTTTGGCAAGGGCCAACCCTTCCTCGCCACCGGGCCGCTCTCCCGCATCCTGGGCGGTTGGGAGTCGAGCGGCATCTGGACGATGCGCACGGGGCGCCCTCTATCCGTCACCATCGCCCGCGGCGCCAATGAGGTGCCGGACGGAAACACGTCAAACCAGCGTCCCAATCTCGTCGCCGGCAGATCGGTGTACCCCGCCGGCGGCCCCAGATTCGGCGCCTGGCTCAATCCCGCCGCGTTCGCGATCCCAGCCGCAGGAACCTGGGGAAACGCCGGCCGCATCATCGGACGTGGCCCCGGGCTCATTCAGATCGACTTCGCACTGCAAAAGGCCATCCCGATCGCCGAGGGCAAGGAGTTCGTGCTCCGCATTGAATCGTTCAACATCGCCAACCGCGTCCAGGGAGGCAACCCTGGCACTACGTTTACCTCTCCGGCAACCTTCGGCATCGTCACCAACGGGCTCAACCGTACCATCGGGACCGGCACCGCACGGCAGATGCAACTCGCTGCCCGCTTCAACTTCTGACCCATGAGGCTGGCCTGCATTCTCATCGTTCTCATTGCCGGCACCGGCTGTAGTACGGCCCCACCTGCCGGGCCTTCGACCGATTCCGCCACCATCCGGCCCTCTCATGCAACCCAACCCGTGACCGCCGATGCCGACGACCCCGCCATCTGGAACCATCCATCGGACCCGCAACGGAGCCTCATCCTCGGCACCAACAAGGTGAAGGCCCCCGATGGCGCCGTGGCCGTCTTCCGGATGGATGGAACCACGCTTCAGACCTTCTCTGGTCTGGACCGCCCGAACAACGTTGATGTGGAGTACGGCCTCCCGCTCGGTGGCCGGAGCATCGATATTGCCGTAGCCACGGAGCGGTTGCGAAACCAGTTGCGCGTTTTTGAAGTTCGCGCCGACGGCAGTGGCATCTCCGACATCACGTCGAGCGGAAAAACCCTCGTCTTCGCGGGCCGTTCCGGGGAACAAGCCGCGCCCATGGGCATCTCGCTCTACCGCCGCCCGAAGGACGGCGCCATTTTCGCGATCGTGGCCCCGAAGGAGGGGCCGCGCACCGGCTATCTCGGCCAATACCGCCTTGAGGACGATGGTCATGGAAGAGTGAAGGCAAGCTTCGTGCGCTATTTCGGCAACTTCAGTGGCACAGCGGAGATCGAGGCCGTCGCCGTGGACGACGCCTTAGGCTACGTCTTCTACTCCGACGAAGGGGATGGAATCCACAAGTACCACGCTGACCCCGATCACCCGGCCGCCGCGACAGAACTGGCGCACTTTGGCAAGACCGGGTTCAAGGCGGACCGTGAGGGCATCGCAATCTACGCCCGCGACAACGGCACCGGTTACATCGTCTGCACCGACCAACTCGCCCTCAACAGCGAGTATCACGTCTACGCTCGCGAGGGTGAACCCGGCAACCCCCACGACCACAACCGCCTGCTCAAGATCGTCAAAGGCGGCGCCGACACCACCGACGGAATCGAGATCACCTCGCGCCCGGCAGGCGGCTTCCCAGCTGGCTTTCTAGTCGCCATGAACAGCAAGGACAGGAACTTCCTGCTGTTCCCCTGGACCGAAATCGCCGAAGCGGGCCCGGTCAAGCTCAAGTCCGCCCGCTGACCTGATCTCTACCAGGGAACGCCAGCGGGTTCATTCTTGCCGAGGGCAGTGACACGCTGAGCCCGGCCGAATCACGCGCGATCCGCGAAGCCGATGTGTGCATGCGGCACAACCTACCGCCCACATTAACAAGTACTCCCAAAAGCCTCACTCCAGGATTTCGCCAAGGCAATGGACCCCGGGCCGAACAGAGCCCTCCCGGCGTTCCGAAAACACTCTACTTGCTCCGGCACGCAAGGAAGCCCACCGGCAAGGCATCGCCATCGACACTCTGTGCCGCCAGTCCGGTTCCCACCCTCAAGGAACCAACGCCGTCCTCGCGGCCCGCACCTGCTCCGCGGTTCCCCGCAGCGCAACCGCCCGCACCGATGGCGCCGTCATCAAACGCGGCACCCTCGACAAACCCCGGGCCAACACGGCCCGCTCCTGAATCGCCTGCGGCGTCAGATCACCGGGCAGATAGACCACGCCTGCCACCTCACCTCCTGGAACTGCGCCCTGGTAGTCCACCTCCGTTGGCCGCCCCGAGCCCTCCGGCAAGTCCAGCCGCGACAGCAACCACGCCGCCAGCGCCAATTCATCCGCCGACCCCCGCGCCACAATCAGCCGCAGCCCCTGCTGCGTAAACAACCGGCGGATCCCCGTCGTCGCTCGCACCACGGTCGCGATCTCCTGCAACCCCTGGGCACCCGCCACGTGCGACAGCGCAAACACCCGGGCAATCTCCTCCGGCGCCGCGCCCACCCGAAACTCGCCGGGATTGGCGTCGGCCGCCTCGCGGTCCAGCTTCTCGATCAACCACGAGGACAAGGCCACCTGTGCCTCCGTCCCCCGCACAACAATCGCACGGAGCGCGTTGTACGTAAACACCCGCCGGATATCGCCCGCTGATCGTACAATCGTCGCGATCTCCTGCAAACCCTGCACCGTCCCCGTGTGCGCCAGATAGAAGACACGCACGAACTCCGCCGGCTGTCCCGCCGCAGCCGTCTCGCTTGGCGGGCGTGAACCAGGAGGCTGATCCAACTGCGCCACCAGCCACGCACCCAACGTCACCGACGCGGGCGTGCCACGCAGCGCAAGCGTCGCCGAGCCAGCGGGCGCCATGACGAACTCAGGCTCGGCCATCGTCCTTACGATGGTCGCGATCTCCTGCGCCTGCTGCCCCGCCTGCGCGTGGCTAAGCAGAATCGACCGGCTGGACTCCTGTCCCCAAGCCGCCCCCGCGGCCACCGCCGCGCAAACCATCCAGTTCGGTGCCATGTGCATTCTCATGACCCGTTTGACGCGCCCGGCCCCTCGCCCGTGCAGCCCCGCAAGAAAAGGTGAGAAGTTTCAGAGCTAGCACGCACTAGTATTACGACAGCGAACAATCGGATCAGTCATAGAGGTAGTCACTACCATGCCCCGCAGCCACGCCGACAGCCGCGCCTCAGTTGCCGCAGCGAACCGATGGCGCTCCGGCCGCTCACGCCGCCGGCTCCTCGCACGTCCCAGAGCGCCCCTCTCCTACGTCCTGGCGCAAGCCATGACGGACCTCTCTGCCACCCCCGGCACCGCAGCCCTACACCTATCGGCGGCCCCCCCACCGGCGCTCGAAGTGCAGCCGGAACTCCGCAAGGTGATCGCCACCTGGCTGGCGTACCTGGCGGATGTCGCCGGATCCGGCGAGGCCGATCTTCACCTTGTCAGCACAAACTCACCCGACGGCTGGCTGGACATCGAACTCAGGCTGCGCCAATTGGAACCGCCCTCTCAACGCCAGGCCTCTACTCCCAGAGAAGACGACATGGCATTCGACCTTCTGGACCGGTTGGGTGGCGACTTTCGCATGAACGTCCAGTATCCTGACGTCTCGGTTCATCTCCGCCTGCCCAGCGTGGAAGCGCAGGCAGCCTGAGTCGCTGCAACCCCCCAAACAGGCTTATTGCCGCTTTGCCGTGAACGCGGCCTGCCGCCGGCCTCCGTCGCGCCCCCGCGTCCCCTTCAACTCGCCACCCTCCAGTTTCCCGGTCCATAGCAGCGTCACTTCGCCCTTCTTGCCGCTGTTGGTAGTCTTGAAGGAAAAGCTCTCCCCTGTCACTTTGCCGTCCCGGATCTCCACCTGCCGCTTCCCCTGCGACACACTGCCGGTGAGTGCGGCGCCGTCCGCCTTTAAGGTGAAAGTGCTGGTTTGCTTTGCGCTTCCGTTCGGCGGCGTGATCTCCGCCTGCCATGTCCCCGACAGACCCTGCGCCAGCAGCACCGGAGCCGCCATCAAAGCTGTCACAATAAACAAGAGTTTTCGCATCGTCTTTCTCCTGTCTCTGGGAACCCTCGTTGAGCCCCAAAGTTACTGCAAATTCGGTTCTCTACTGCGACGTCAGCCTGCCCGTTCCGCTTGACCAGACGTTCACCTACGAACTGCCGCTCACCCTCCGTCACCGGGTCCGGCCAGGCTCACGCTTGCTGGTGCCGTTCGGCCCACGCAAGCTTTCGGGAATCGTGCTGAGAACACATTCTGACACACCGGGCACGCCACTGCGGGAAGCGCTCCGCTTGCTCGACGAGGAGCCGGTTCTCGATGAGGCCATGATCGCGCTGGGCCGCTGGATCGCCGGCTACTACTGCGCTCCGCTCGGCGACGTTCTTCGCGCCATGACGCCGCTTTCCGGCGAAACCCGCCAGACCCGCGTCTGGGAACTCACCGGCGCCGGCCGTGACATCGCCCATCAGCTCAGCCTCGGCGGGGATAACCCCGAGGACAACGCGTCTGAATTGCTGCGGCTCCTCGACGGCCGCCCGCTTTCGGAAGGCTACCTCAAGAAGCGCTTCCCCAACGCCACGCGCCTCCTCGCCGCCCTCGCCAAGAAGGGCTACATCCGGCGCGACGAAGACCAGCAACTCCGTGACCCCCTGCGCGCCGCCTCCGAACGCCTCCAGGTGGAGTTCCTCACCCGCCCGGAGTCCCTTGCCGCCCCACCCAAACTGCCGAAAGTCGAACGAGAACTCCTCGCCTATCTCGAGCTCCACCCCGGCATTCACAACCTTGCGGCACTCGAGAGCACCATCGCCAAAGCCAGCCCCGCCGCCCGCTCGCTCGCCCGCCGCGGCCTGGTCACCGTCAAACTCCAGTCCACGGTCCGCGCCGAAGTCACTGAGCGCCCCCAATGGACCCTCAATCCCGCCCAGCAGACCGCCTTCGAAGCCATCCGCGATTCGGTCGCCAGCCGCGCCTTCGGCGTCTTCCTCCTCCACGGCGTCACCGGCAGCGGCAAAACCGAGGTCTATCTCCGGTCCTTTGAAGCCGCCCTCGCCGCCGGGCGCAGCGCCCTTCTCCTCGTCCCCGAAATCGCCCTCACGCCCGCCGTCGCCGGCCAGTTCTCCCACCGCTTCGGCGACCGCGTGGCCATCCTCCACTCCGCCTTCAGCGAAACCGAGCGCGCCGAGCAGTGGCGCAAGATCCGCCACGGCGGAGCCCAGGTCGTCGTCGGCACCCGCAGCGGGATCTTCGCTCCCGTCGAAAACCTTGGACTTGTCGTCATCGACGAAGAACATGACGGCAGCTACAAGCAGGAGGAGAACCCCCGTTACAACGGCCGCGATGTCGCCATCATCCGAGCCCGAGCCGCCGGCGCCACCGTGGTCCTGGGCAGCGCCACGCCAAGCCTCGAAAGCCGCTACAACGTCGAGCGCGGAAAGTACCGCCTGCTCGAACTCCCGGACCGCATCGAGCAGCGCCCAATGCCCGTTGTCGAACTCGTCGACATGCGCGTCGAGTTTCTGGAAACCCGCCAGCAGAAGGTGTTCTCACGGCGCATGGTGGAAGAGGTGCAGCGCCGGCTTGATCAGAAGGAACAGGTGATGCTGTTGCTTAACCGGCGCGGCTTCTCAAACTTCGCGACGTGCCGTAGCTGCGGTGAGCGTCTGGAGTGCGCCAACTGCGCCGTCACTCTCACCTACCACCGCCGCGACCGCCGCATGCTCTGCCACTACTGCAGCCACGCGGAGCGCGTTCCCTCGGTCTGCCCCAAGTGCCAGAGCGATCACATCCACTTCGTGGGCACCGGATCCGAGAAGGTGGAAGAGGAACTGCACCGCGAGTTTCCCACCGCGCGCGTCGCCCGGCTCGACCGTGATACCGTCACCGGCAAGCGCCACTTTGAAGCCATTCTCGGCGGATTCCGCGAAGGCAGCTTCGATATCCTCGTCGGCACGCAGATGATCGCCAAGGGACACGACATCCCCAACGTCACCCTCGTCGGCATTGTCTCGGCCGACATCGGCCTTGGAATGCCCGATTTCCGGGCCGCCGAACGAACTTTTCAACTCCTCACCCAAGCCGCTGGCCGCGCTGGCCGCGGGCAACTGGCCGGGCATGTGCTCCTTCAAACCGTCAACCCGGACCACTATGCGGTCCGATTCGCCTCCATGCAGGACTACCGCCTGTTCTACGAGAAAGAGATCCAGTTCCGGCGGCTGATGCGCTACCCGCCCTTCGCCGCCCTGGCGAACGTGATCGTCCGGCATGAGAATCAGGAGGACGCCATGCGCATGGCCGGTGAACTCGCACACCTCCTGACACCCGCCCCGGAAGGCATCAAGACAGTGGGCCCGGCCGAAGCCCCGGTGCCCCGCTTGAAGAAGGAGTTCCGTTACCAGTTGCTCATCAAGGCGATCAACCGCAAGACGCTAGCCGGTTTGCTCGTTTCCCTGCGCCGGTACGCGCTGGAGCACAAGTGGGGAGCCACGGCCCTGGTACTCGATGTGGACCCCATGAGCCTGCTGTAGCCCGCGGCCTTACAACATCGCGACCAATTCTTTAGCGTCGGCTTTCAGGTCCACCTTGAACCCGTTCTCAGGTGTCCACCATGTGATGTAGCGTTGAAGCTGATCGCGCGTCGAGGAAATCATGTTGGGGTCTAGGAACTTGTTGAAAAACTCCTGATCGAGCCCATTCCCTCTCGGAACATTTCGGGCGATGATTGTTGTATGCGCGGCGACGATCAGCAGCAGTCCGGGATGTTCAGCTACGTGACTCTGGAGGAG
>VFZY01000245.1 GCA_016870915.1 Acidobacteriota bacterium
CTAGCTACCGGGCTTGGCAGCTCCATTGCTCGGCCGACCTTAACTGCCGTCGACGCTCACAATGCGATCATAGCTGCCCCGGTTCCTTGCCTGTCATGACCCGTTCGCGGGTCCCCGGGCTAGCTAGGGCAACAGCAGTTCCGCTTCCACGCGCTCCCGCTCTCCGATGTTCTGCACCAGGCGCAGCAGGTCTTCCGTCACGTTGAACATGGCGGGTGAGGGCTTGCCGAAAAAGTATCCCTGCAGGTAGCCCACGCCGAAACTGCGCATCCTGGCGACCATTTCCGGTGTTTCGATTCCCTCGGCAATCACTTCCGCGCCCAGTTCACCGGCCGCCTGCACCGATTTCTCGATCGCCTGGGCATTCCGCGGTTCCCGCGCGCCCCACACCAGCGATTTGTCGATCTTGATGTAATCGGGCCGCAACTCGTAGATCATGTTGACCGACGTGGTGCCGGCGCCCAGATCGTCGAGCGCGACTTTGATCTTGTTCTCGTGCAGGAAATCGCAGATAGCGCGCAGGTGCGCCATGTCCGGGTCACGGTCGGACTCAACCACTTCGAACACCAGTTCCGAGGGAGCAATTCCTGCTTCGGCCATCCCGTCCAGCGTCGGCGCCAGGCACCGTTCCGGGTGGTAGACGCTCTCCGGCAGGAAGTTCACGAAGATCTTGGCGTCGCGCCGGTGTTGTGCCGCCGCGCACTTGAGCGCCTTGTCTCGCACGTAGCGGTCAAACATGTGAATGTCGCCCCGCAAGGCCGCCGCGGCCATGATCTCCGCGCCGTTGTACACCCGGTTCGTCTCCAGCCGGATCAGCGTTTCGTGGGCCCACACGGAGCCGGTTCGCGCGCTGACAATGGGTTGGTAGTAGAAGGAGAACCGGTCCTGCTCCAGCGCCTGGTCGAACCAATCCGTCTGAACCAGGTGATAGAAGTCGTCCAGTGACCGGGCGGAAAACAGGCCCTGCCGGGTCCCGTGCGCCATCCGCAGATCCAGACGTTCGGTTGAGTTCAGGTGATGCCACAGGTCAATCACCAGTTCACGCCGCTCGGTCATGCCCGCCGACGGAAACAAGAAGGTTGAATCCGCCTCCCGGGTGTGGGTGATCTGATGAACGGACAGCAGCCGCTCCAGCCGGTGGGCCAGGGTTCCGTTAGGCGCATAGGCCACCAGCGGATACCGCTGTTGATCCAATTGGCAAAGCAGGCAGCTCATTCCGTTGGGTCCAACAACCCATATCGGCCGCGCTGCCCGCGGATTGAGCGCAGTGTTACTTCTTCAAGCGATTCTCGAACCAGACCACGTTCCGGCTCTCCTGTCCCGCCACCAGCACATCCAGGTCGCCGTCACCATCCATGTCGGCCAGCCGGATGTCATACGCGGCCTGATCCGTCCAAATGGGGTGCGCGGTGAACCCGCCTTTGCCGTTGTTCTCATACCACACCACCTGGAAGTCGTCCTTGGCGCACGTCACGGCATCGGTGTCGCCATCTCCGTCGATATCCCCCACGGCCAGCGAATGCGGCCCGGCGATGCGTGGGTCGATCTCGTGCGGAGTCCAGGCCGGGGCCTCAAACCAGACCAGGCCGAAGCCATGGCCGCGCGACGCCAGAAAGTCCTTCCGGCCGTCCCCGTTTACGTCTACCACCTGGATATTGGTCGCCCCGGGTTGCCCGGTGGCGATCACCTGTTTCGGCCACGGCCCCCGGCCTCCCGCCGCCGGCTGCTTCCACCACGCGAACCAGTTCCCCTCCACGCCAATCTTGGCGGCCGAGGCGATGTCCGCCTTGCCGTCGCCGTCCACGTCGCCCACCCCGAAGTAATGGCTGAGGCCGGGCGCATCCCGGTCCGCGAACACGTTCCGTTCCCATCGGGCCGCCGCACGCACTCCCGCCCCGGGATTCCTGAACCAGGCCAGGGACCCGGGAAACGAACCCCGGGGCTGCGCACTGTTGCCCACCACATCCAGGCGCCCGTCCCCGTCAATGTCGCCCAACGCCAGCCCGTGCACCCCGTCGACGCCGCCCGTCTTCGATTCGTCGATCAGGTGGTAGGTCCAGGGGTCGCGAAGCGGGTTCTTCGGCCGCTCAAGCCAGAAAATCCACCCGGGCGAGTACTGCGCGCCGATGTAATCCGGATCACCATCCTGATCGATATCGAACACTTCGCTATGGATGGGATTCGCCCCACGGTGGAGTACCTGGCGCTTCCAGTCCGGCGCCACGAACAGGACCACCTCGCCGTCGGCCTGCGAAATGACGTCCGGTTTACCGTCCCCGGTGAAATCGGCCGCGATTGCCGTGCTGGTCCGGAAGTTATTGACAATACTACGCTTGATCCACTTCGGGTTCGTTTCGTTCCAATAGATCCGGACGTTTTCCGTGAGCCGCCCGCCGGCCACTATATCGGGTCGGCCGTCGGCGTTCAGGTCGGCGACGGTGAGGTCTTCGGCCGCCATCTCGCGGTCGATCATCTCCCGGCCGCCCCAGGAACCGTCTGGTTTGCGCCGGTACACAGCCACCCCGAAATCGGGTTTGTTCCTCCAGCCGGCCACCAGTTCTTCGTTGCCGTCTCCGTCAAAATCCGCCCAGCCCAGCGCGTGCCCTCCATCCAGCTTGGCGTCGATCACCTGCCGCGGCCAGAGGGCAGGGAACCCTGCCCGCCGGTTGAGCGGAGCCGCACCCTGAGGATTGAGGGCCGGCCAAGGCTCCTCGTACACCACCAGGTTGTTTCCGTGCCACGGTTCCACGGTGGCGATGACACGCTGGCGGTTCACCACACCCACCTTGATCTCCCCGGGAGCCCCCTCGCCCAGCTTCAGGCGCCGCCACGGTCCGGCGTGAGTTCGCTTCAACGCATGCACGCCCTCGCGGCTGGCGGTGAGGATCTCCTCCTGGCCGTCGGAATCGAGATTGAGCGTGGTGACGTTGTGGACGATGTGCAGCGAGTCATCGGCGGTCTCCACCGGCCACGGATCGCGGGCCGGATCCTTCGGGACTCGGAATACCAGCGTCCGTGCCCCTTGTCCTTCCCACGCCGGCCCCTTGTTCCCACGCCCGTGCAGCGGCGAAACGATCAGTTCCCGCTTCCCGTCGCCATCGATGTCCGCCCAGCGAATGCGGTGCAGCGTGGGTTCACTGGCAATAGGATGCACCGGCCAGGCGCCTGACGGCACATTGCGCAGCCATTGGAGCGTGCCCCCGGACTGGGTGTTGGTGGGTTGCCAACTGGCCCCCAGCGCGACATCCTGCCGGCCGTCGCCGTCGATATCGTGCACCGCGATGCAGACGTTGTCCTTCTCGGTGACTCCGTCGGCCACCACGTGCCGCGTCCAGGTGGGGTTCTCATACCAGATCACCTGGGTGGGGCTGATCACCAGAATGTCGGGCTTCCGGTCGCCGTTGAAATCGCCGGTGGTGACCGCATAGACCACCTTCAGGTTCCGGTCGATCTCCTGAATACGGAATTCAGCCGCGGCCGGCAGAGCCAGCGCGAACAAGACGCAAGTGAGGGAACGCATCCCTACTGTTTTACAGCAATCGTGGTCACCTGGGGCCGAAGCACGCTGGCGACGTCGTTGAGGAAGACGATGACGGGCTGGGTGCCGGGCGCGACGAAGTCCGGAATTTTGACGTTGATCTGCCACAGGCCGATGAGCCCTGGGGCGAGCCCGGAGTATGTCACGTTCTCCGCCGGCACGTCGCGGGTTCCCACGAACACGCGCGGTTTTTCCGGCGTGTTGGCCGCGCCTTCCGGTGGTGTGCCGTCGGTGGGACCGCCGGGAATCAAGCCCGCTCCGGTGCCGAAGAACTGAATGGTCTGTCCGCGCCCGATGGGATTCGCCGCGGTGTGCGGCGTGTTGTCCTCATTGAGCGCCGCCACCAGGCCGGAGCCCGATGAGTTCGCCGTGAACAGCGCGGGTGAAACCGGGGCCATGCGCATGGGCGAGGTGGAGAGCACCTGTCCGGTGGACTTGCGCAGCACCTGCACCTCAGCCTCGCCGGAAGCCGGCGTCGCGGACGGCACCAGGAAATTGATCTGCGTGGGCGAGACAAAGAAGATCGGCGCCGGCCGGTCATTCACCCGCACCTCAATGTCTTCGAGCACGGTGGGCATGGGAATGGGGTTGGGCAGTTCGTTGAAGTTCCGTGTGGCTTCGCCATAGGCGCCATTGGCGGTGGCGAACAGGGCCGCGATGGTGCCCGGGGCCAGACGCTGAGTGGGCAGGTAGTTGGCCGCATTCACCACGCCGTGCGCGGGATAGAAGAACGAGAGCCGGTGGAAATTGTCGGCCACGATCGGATTCCCAAACGAATCGAGCACGATGCCAGACGGCGCCGGCACGCCCAGGTTCTGGGACGCGAAGCTCTGCATGAAGATGATGCCGTCGACCTGTTGATTCAGTTGGAGCCTCTCAAAGTTCGGGAACCTCAGCAGGCGGCCGTTTCCGGTATCCGCCAGCCAGACTTCGCCCGTTCTCGCATTTACATGGACCCCCACCGGAGCACGCAACGTGCCGGTGGCGGCGGATCCGGCGACGGTGAAGCTGGTCATGAGTTGCACCGGGCTCGGGTCGTCGGAGAGAAAAGGAGCCCGGCTGTAAATGGCCAGACGGTTGTTCCCGGCATCGGTCACATAAAGCCGGTCGCTTGAATCCATTGCGATGAGGCGCGGGCCTCCGAAACGGTTGTCCGCGGAGCTGACCGTGGTGGTCAGAAAGTCGGGCTGTCCAATCACCACGTTCGCCGCCTGGCCGCTGACGAAATCGCCGCCCTGCGGTTTCCGGAACACCAGCACCCGGGCATGTTCGGCATCGGAAACAGCCAGGTGTCCATCCACCGAAAATGCCAGCCCGAACGGGGCGCTCATCGTGCGCGAAGTGGCGGTCTGATTGCGGCCCGTGAAAGCCACTTGCCCCAGCACCAGGTTGGCTCTCTGCGGCTGGCCGGCCGCCACGTCAAACGGCTTCGGAAAACGGAGCACGCGCGAGTTCCCAAGGTCCGCCACATACAGGTTGCCGTTTGAGTCCAGAGCCAGGCCGACGGGAGCGGAAAGGGTGATGTCGGTGGGTGCAGTGGAATCGTTGGTCGGATAGTTGCGCGCGCTCTGAGTGAAGTCAGGCTGGCCGATCACGATATCCGCCTTGTCGCCCGGCCGTACGTTGCGAACGTCGCGGAATCCGAGCACGCGATTGTTGCCCGTGTCGGCGACATACAGCCGGTTGCCGTCGGTTACCAGGCCGACGCCCGTGGGGAAGAAGAACTCGCGGCCTTCAATGAGGTTTGCCGCATTCTGCGTCATACCCACCTGTCCGAAGACACGCGTCGCATTGCCGAACCCGGGCAGCGGAATCTGGAGCACGCGGTGGTTGGCTGTGTCGGGCAGGAAAAGCTCATTGCCGGCCACCGCGCCGCCGCTTGGGGAAGCGAAGGCGTCCGGCCCCGCCTGGCCGCGGCCGCGGTTGGGGCGCGCCGACAGAAAGTCGTTCTGGCCGTAGACGTTGCGCGCCTGGGGCGAGAACTGCGTGGCGCTTTCGGCGGGCCACTGCTCAAAGGCGTCGTAGCGCAGGATCCGGTTCAACGGGCCATCCACCACGCACAGGGCGTTCCCCACAAAGAACAGGCCGTCGGGCGAGGCGATTCCCGTGTCGTTGACAGGGGGCGGGGCCGGCTGGCCCTGCACCGCCGTGGGCACGCCCGCAATGCGCAGGGCCGAAGCGCCGCTGGGCGGCAGGCCGGGCCCGTAGACCAGAACTCGTGACAAGCCGTCGCCAACGTACAGCCGCCCGACCGGGTCCACGGCCACCGAAATCGGCGTCCGCAGGCCGTCTTTCCGGATGCGGCTTGTACCGGAAACGGCCAGGGCTGTCGTCGCTGTGAAATCCGTCTGGCCCACGACGATATCCGCCGGCGGTCCGAACCGCCCGGCCACCAGAACACTGGCGTTGAAGCGCAGCACGCGATGGTTGAATATGTCAGGAACCCAGAGATTCCCCTGCCCATCGAACGCAATGTTCACCGCCTGGATGGGGGAGGCATCGGTGGGTGAGAAGTTCAGACTGTCCGCCGAAGCCGCCAGTTCTCCCTGATTGGCCCGGCGTCCGTTCAGGCTTCTCTGCCCGATCACCATGTCGACCGTGGGCAACTCCTCCGTCTGCTGGAACGGTCTGGCATACCGCAAAATCCGGTTGCTGCGCGTGTCCACAACGTAGAGATTGCCCTGGCGGTCCACGGCCAGTCCCGTGGGCAGGAAGAGCCCGGTGGAAAGCTGATTCTGGCCCAATCCCGGGCCCTGCTGGGCGGTCGAGAAGCGGTCCCTCTGGCCGATCACCAGATCCGCTTGAGCGCCGCTTGCCACGGTGGTGGCATTGCGCCACGCCAGGACCCGGTTGTTTCCCGTGTTCGCCACATAGAGAATGGGCGGCGAGACCGAGGTATCCAACGCCGTCACCTGCGGTGCGTTCAACTCCCGGCCCTCGACAAGGTTGGGCCCGGACGTGGCCAGTTGCAGCCTTGGATGGCCCAGAATGCGTGGAGGAACCGGGCTAAAAGTCTGCCCCCAGACGGCCGCCACGGCCGAAATGGCAAGAAACAAGCGTGAAAATGTACAGATTTTGAGCATGGATGTTCCGATAGACCGGACGCGGGGGGTTCCTACCCCTATCTTAATATGCGAATTGTAGTGCGGCAATTAACGCATTTCGGGCCTACTCTACAGATCGCCCGAAAGGCTCATGTCATGATGGCAGCAACGGGCCCGGCGGTTCTCGGGCGATTCCGGTTCCGGGACGATTACCCGATGGCCATGAATTTCACGCAGACCGGCATCCCGACCTTCTCCACCTGCCCGGTTCCGGTGAGCGCGCCGGTGCTGGTGTTCACGCGGAATACCACCACGTTATCGGTGTTCTGATTCGCGGCAATCACATATTCGCCGCCCGGCGCGATGCCGAAATTCCGGGGAATCTCGCCGCCGGTGTTGGCATGGCCCGCCGGTTCGAGGGTGCCTTTGGACGGATCGACGCGGAAAATGGCAATGGAATTGTGCCCGCGATTGGAGCAGTAGACGAACTTGCCGCTGGGGTGCACCTGCACTTCCGCTGTCGAGTTCTTCGATCCGTCATACCCGGCGGGAAGCGTCGGAACGGTCTGAATCACGTTGAAGACGCCTTTTGCCTTGTCGTAGGTCATGGCTGATACCGCGGAACCCATCTCAAGGTTGGTATAGGCGAACTTACCTGACGGATGAAATACGAAGTGCCGGGGACCGCCGCCCGGGTTGACCTTGGCAAAGGGTGGATCGTTGGGCGAAAGCGTTCCCGCCACCGGGTCGAAACGGTAGACCAACACCTGATCCAGGCCCAGATCCGCCACCACGGCGAACCGGTTGTCGGCCGAGAGATTGATGGAGTGCGCGTGTGGTCCCTGCTGGCGCCGTTGGTCGACACTGCTGCCTTGATGCTGGACAAAGGAACTGGTTTCGCGCACACTGCCGTCGGGATTCACCGGGAACACGGCGACGCTGCCGTTGCCGTAGTTGGCGGTGAGCAGGTTGCGGCCGGTTTTGTCCACGTTCAAGTGGCAGGGAGCGCCACCCTTGGTGGCCGCCTCATTGATCCTGGTCAGCTTCCCCGACTTTCTGTCGATGGCGAAAGCGGTCACGCTGCCTCCGCGTTGGCCGTTGTATTCGGCGGTCTCACTCACCGAGTAAAGGTACTTCCGGTTCCAATGAATCGCGAGGAAGCTGGGGTTCACCACCTCGCCGGCCAGTTCCGGTGCGGTGAGTTTTCCGTCCCCTGTATTGAAGCGGCTCACATAGATGCCCTTGCTCCGGTTCTGATTCGTGTAGGTGCCGAAGTAGACGAAGTACTCCTTGCCGGCGGCGGCCAGGGGTCCGGCGGCAAGTGCTCCGGCGGTGGTTCCGAGAAATTGTCTGCGGTTGGTCATGACGTTATCCATCAAACCTCAACCGCGGGCCCCAAGGCAAGCCCCCTTCGAACGCGATCCCGCTACACTGAGAACACAGGTGATGACGGGGCGAACCGAAACCGAAATCAAGCTTCGTTTGGCGGATGCGCGCCAGGGTCTGGACCGGATCGCGTTATTGGGCGCCGAAGCGCGGACGCCGCGCTCTTTCGAATGGAACGAGATTCTGGACAATGGCGAGCTTCGGGCCTCAGGCGGCGTGCTGCGGCTGCGCCAGTGGGCGGGCACCGCAACCCTCACCTATAAGGGGCCATCCGCCGAGGGAGCCCGCCATAAGACGCGTGAGGAGTGGGAGACTGTGGTGGCCGATCTGGACGCCATGCGCGTGATCCTCAACCGGCTGGGCTACCTCACCGTCTTCCGGTACGAGAAGTACCGCACCGCGTTTTATCTGCCGCCCGGGGAGATTGTTTTGGATGAAACGCCCATTGGCTGCTTCCTTGAACTGGAAGGCCCGGCGGATTGGATTGACCGCACGGCGGCGCGGTTGGGCTTTGACGAATCGAGCTATGTCACAGCTTCTTACGGTTCGCTGTACCTGGCGCACTGTCTGGAGCGGGGTATCGCCCCCACTCACATGATCTGGAGTTAACGATGCTTCGCGTTTTGCCGGTGCTGCGTCTTTTTCCCGTTGCAATGATGCCGGTGTGCGCGCTGGTGGCTCAAACCACCGACGGCTCTCTAACGAGTCTGATTACGGACGTATCGGAGGCCGTCATCTCCGGCGCCGCTGTCACGGCGCGGAACACGGCCACGGGCGTGGTCACGCGGACCACCTCCAACGAGTCCGGAGTCTATACGTTTCCGGCGCTCCAGCCCGGAGCTTACACCGTCACCGCGGAACTGGAGGGCTTCCGCCGCGCACAGTCTGCCCTCGTGCTTGAGGTGGGCGCCCGTCTGGCGGTCAACCTGCAGCTTCAGATCGGCTCTCTCGCCGAAACGGTGGAAGTTCATGCGGCGAGCGAAGCGCTCTCGACGGTCTCAAACTCCATCGGAAATGTCATCACCGGCCAGAAGATTCTGGACCTGGATTTCCATTTTGGGTCTCCCGGACCCCGACAGTATACACCAACGCCTCACTCCCGTGCCGGATTTGATCAGAATCCCCTTTCCGAGGGCGGGCCAGTGCCTGCGGATGGCTTCTTTCGACCATCGCACAAAAACGAAAACTGACAACATGCCTGT
>VFZY01000246.1 GCA_016870915.1 Acidobacteriota bacterium
TGGTCGAAAGAAGCCATCCGCAGGCACTGGCCCGCCCTCGGAAAGGGGATTCTGATCAAATCCGGCACGGGAGTGAGGCGTTGGTGTATACTGTTGGGGTCCGGGAGACCCAAAATGGAAATCCCGGTATATAATCCCTAGGCCGCCAGGTTCCCGAAGGAACCGGCGGCTTGACACTCGATAACTCAGGAAACGAGGGTATTCATGAGCACCCCGCGTCTGGCAGTTGTTCTTGCCTTCCTTGTCGGAACGTATTCGCTCCACGCACAGGCCGTCAAGGGAACCCTTCTCGGCACCGTGCTCGACTCCTCTGGCGCCGCCATCCCTTCCGCGAAGGTCTCCATCCTTGAGACCACCCGGGGACTGAATCGTGAAGCGGTCACCAATGACAGCGGAGGTTACTCCTTCCCCAACCTCGAAGCCGGCCTCTACAGGATCACTGTCGAAGCCACCGGATTTCAGAAGGCCGTCCGCGAAGGCACCGACGTTCTTGTCAACTCCACCGTCCGCGCCGATTTCGAACTGCGCCCGGGCGCCGTCTCCGAAACCGTCGAGGTCAGCGCCGCGCCGCCGCTCCTTCAGACCGATCGCGCCGACACCGGCCGGAAAATCGAAACGCGCCAGGTGGCCGACATGCCTCTCGGATTCAATCGCAACTTCCAAAGCCTGTTGAGTCTCGTGCCAGGCGTCCGCCGCTCGTTCCGCCCCCACAGCGAGTTCTTCAACTCCGCCGACGTGCTCTCCAATGAAGTCAACGGGCAGAATCGCCTGGCCAGCAACTATCAGGTCGAAGGGGTCGATAACAACCATCGCTCGGGCCTCCTCCAGGTCCTGATTCCGCCCATCGAGGCCATCGCCGCCGTCGACATCTCCACCAGCAACTATGAAGCCGAACTCGGGCGCGCCAGCGGCGCCGTCACCAACGTCACCCTCAAGTCCGGCACCAACTCAATCCACGGAAGCGCCTTCGAGTTTCATCGGAACCGCAGCCTCACCGCCCGCAACTTCTTCGCCGCCACGCGTCCGCCCCAGGTTTACAATCTCTTCGGCTTCACCCTCGGCGGACCCGTCCGAAAAAATCGAACCTTCTTCTTCGGCGACCTTCAGGGCGTCCGCGACCGCCGCGGCGACGTCAACATCGCCACCATTCCCACACCCGAATTTCGCACCGGCAATCTCACCGCCTTCGCCTTCCCCGTCTACGATCCCGATACCGGCGCGCCCAACGGAGCCGGCCGCACGCCGTTTGCCGGCAATATCATTCCAGGCAGCCGCATCAGTCCCATCTCACGCCGCATGCTCGACTTGATCCCCGCCCCCACCCGTCCCGGTCTGGCGGCCAACTGGGAGCGCAACACCGTGCGTGAAAAAGACATCAACAGCTTCGACGTCAAGTTCGATCACCTGCTCAACTCCAACCATCGCCTCTCCGCCCGCTACAGCTACCAGAAGCCCGAAGTCTTCGATCCGCCCGTCTACACCGCCAAGGCCGGCGGACCCGCCAAGCAGACCGGCTTTGCCGGAACCGGCACCAACCGCATCCAGTCCACCGCCGTCAACTACACCGGCATCTTCAGTTCCACCTTCATCGGCGAGTTCCGCGTCGGAGCCTTCCGTTACCGCAATGAGGCCTATCAGGCCGATTACGGCATGAAGACCGCGGACGAACTGGGAATCCCCGGCATCAACATCTCCCAGTTCACCTCCGGCATCCCGCAGATCTGGATCAACGGCTTCACCGCCTCCGTGCTCGGTTACAGCCAGAGCCTTCCCTGGCAGCGCGCCGAAACCAACTTCAACTACGTCACCAACTGGACCAAGATCCGCCGCAACCACACCTTCAAGTGGGGCGCCGACATTCGCCGCGTCCGTGACGACCTCAATCAGAACGATGCCTTCGGCGCCCGCGGCCGGTTCAACTTCACCGAAGGCACCGCCGCCCTCAATGCGCCCAATGCGCCCCGAACCGGCATCGGCAACTCCTTCGCGTCCTTCCTGCTCGACCGTCCCAATCTGGTCGCCCGCAGCGTCCCCTACATCTTTCCCGCGTACCGCCAGTCGACGGCGTTCTTCTACGTGCAGGACAAGTGGCAGGTGGGCCAGAAACTCACCATCGACATCGGACTGCGCTATGAGTACTGGCGCAATCCCCGTCCCCGGCTTCCCGGCGGCTTCTCCAACTACGACCCGCTGCTCAACCGCGTTCTCGTCGCCGGCGTTGGCGACAACCCCATGGACCTCGGCCGGCAGCAGTTCAAGAAACACTACAATCCGCGCCTCGGCATCTCCTATCGCCTCAACGACAAGACCGTTCTGCGCACCGGCTTCGGCATCTCCGTCCAGCCTCTCTCCGACTTCAACTACGGCTACAACTTCCCCATCCGCACTACCGAACAGTATCTGGCCGCCGACGCGTTCTCCATCGGAGGCAGAATGGCCACGGGTTTCCCAGCCCCGCCCGCGCAGTTCTACCCGTCCTCCGGCATCATCCTCAACGCGCCGCTCACCCAGTCCTTCACCGTCTTCTCAAACGACCTGCGCGAGGGATACATTCAGTCCTGGAACTTCGCCCTCCAGCGAGCCCTTCCCTCCAACTTCGTTCTCGACGTTGCCTATGTCGGCAATCAGGCCGTGAAAAATTACTCGTTCCGCGACATCAACGCAAGCCCGGTCATCAACTCCGGCGCCGCGGGCCAGCCCCTGTTCCAAAGGTTCAGCCGGCGCGCTGCCGTCAGTGCCTGGCATCCCACGCAAAGCAACTACCATTCGCTGCAGGTCAAATTCGACCGCCGGTTCTCCAACGGCTTCCTGCTCACCACCGCCTACACCTACAGCAAGGCGCTTGATCAGAATTTCTACCAGCAGTTCAACTTCCGCATGAACCGCGCCACCGGCGACAGTGACCGCCAGCAGATCTTCGTGCAGAGCTACATCTACGAACTGCCGTTCGGCAAGGGAAAGAAGTGGGCCACCAGCGGCCCCGGCGCCGCACTCCTCGGCGGTTGGCAACTCACCGGCATTCTCACCTGGATGAGCGGCACCCCGCTCAACATCGTCGGCGGCGGCGTGCTGAACACCCCCGGCTCCGGCAACCGGCCCAACCTCAACGGTAAACCCGCCATCTTCGGCGGCATCGGCCGCGGCAACTTCTGGTTCGACACCACCAGGTTCTCTGACCCGGGCGTCGGCATTCTCGGAACCACCGGCCGGAACATTCTGCGCGGGCCCGACTTCCGCAACCTCGATTTCTCCGTGTTCCGGCGCTTCAGTATCAGCGAGCGCTTCAAACTCGAACTGCGCGGCGAAGCCTTCAACTTCACCAACACTCCCAAGTTCGGCAATCCGGACGGCAACTTCACCAGCCCCACCTTCGGCATGATCACCGGCGCCGGCGACGACTTCAGCGATCCGGCCGCGCGCCGCCAGGTCCAGGTCGGCGTCAAACTTACGTTCTGACCGGCCTCAAGGATCAACCACCGTAATCGTCGTCGCGGTCACCGGCCGCCGGATATCGTTGCGCTTGCCCCGCGGGCCAATCCACAGCGTGGTCAACCCCGTCGCGCTCCGCCCGCCCGGCGACTTGCCCGTCACCCGCACCGCATACTCGCCGGCCGCCACCTCTCCGGCCACCCGGACCTTCAAAGCCGCGTGTGGAATGATGACGTTGTCCCCATCGTCCGAAGGGCCAAAATACGTCCCCGCGCGAATCGTCCCCACCGTCGCCGTCATCCCGGCCGGCAACCCCTCCAGACCCACCTCCACGGCCTCCTCAAAGCCCGGCTCCCTGATCAGCAGCACCGTCAACTCCGCCTCCGCCCCGCGCCGCACGGTAAACTCTTCCGGATCGCTCAGCAACTGGAACCCCGGCTGCTCGTTCCGGAAGTGCAGCCGGTACGGATACGCCGGGCCGCCGCGCCCAATGCGATCCCGCACCACCAGCCTCAAATCCCCGTCCTGCTTCGGAACATAGTAAAGACTGCTATCCGGGTTTCCAATCACCGTTCCCTGTCCCGTCATCAGGTCGTCGTGCTCGGCCACCAGCTTGCCCTTCGCATCGAACAGCTCAAGCACCGTATCGAGATAAGGCAAACCCAACTGCGCGGCCAGCGTCCACACGTGAATCGGCCTGCCCGCGCGAGCCTCCACCGCGTACGAATCCTCCTCACCATCGGAGTCAAGCGAACCATTCACCACCACATCCGCCGTGCCCAAGCCACGCATTTGAGCCGCCTGCTTCTCGGTGAACTCCGGCAACTGCCCGATCTCGAAATTGATACCCTCCACCGCCCCGGCCGCCGTCGCCGCCCAAACGCGCCACAGTCCGGCCCGCGCACTCCCCGGGATGTCGAAACTCACCTCAACTCCCGCGCGCGACGTCCGTTCAATCCGCCCCAGGATTCGCTCCGAAGCCTCCGGATCCCCTCCCATACGGACCGGCATCGAGTAGGGAAACGTCAACCGGTAATGCTCCGCCAGACGAATCGGGACCAGCGAAACCTCACGCACGCCCTCCAGACTCGTCCCCGTCAACCGCACTCGCGCCCGGCTGCCCGCCGCCGCGCCCAGCGGAGACACCGCCGAAATCACCGGGAGTTGAGAAATCTGCAGCATATACCCGCAGTTCCCGCTGCAGGTCACACCCTGAGGCCCGCGATACTGGTCCAGCTTCAACCGGTAGCGGCCGGAACGCGTGAACGTATGCTCAAGAAAGGGCGTCTCAAGGAAGTCATCGCGGTCGTCGTTGAACGCCACCTTGGCCCCCTGGTCGTCCAACAAGGTGAGATCGCACTCCAGGTGGGACCCATACTCAAGCGCCCGCACATCGAACGTCCACCGCTCACCCGCCCGCGCCTCGAACGCATACACATCCACGTCAATGTCGCCCTCGGCATAGCCGTGAATCACCTGCGGCCGCAACTCCACCGTCTGCGGCGCCTTCGGAGGCTCATTCGGCTCAATCTCCCGCACCGAAGGAAACTGAAGCACGTTGAACAACCGGGAATTGCTGCGCCCGTCCTTCAATCGCGCATGGACAACATGGGGACCCAGCGCCGCCGTCTCCGTCACCCGCACCACGCCGCGCACTTTCTTGTCCGTGGCCTCGCGCGTCTCCTGCCACACCAGATCCGGCGTGTCGAACCACACGGAAGTGAGTTTCTCCAACCCCTCCCCAATCAGTTCCACCTCAACCGTCGTGCCGCGCGTTCCGCCAAACGGCACCACGCGCTGAAGGAAGGCCGCATCGGCGCTCCCCGCGCACACCGCTCCCAACAGCAGGCTAGGAAAACAGCTCGCGAATCGGATGCCCATCGCTGTTGATCTTCACCGGCCGCCCAATCGTCCGGTACTCTTTCGTGTAATCGATCCCGAATTTCTTGTAGATCGTCGCGCCCAGGTCTTCCACGGAAATCGGCCGGTCCTTGGGCTCGGAACCGTTGGCGTCGCTCGACCCCACTACCTGCCCGCCCGCAATCCCCGCCCCGGCCGCCGCAATCGAAAACACGCCGGGCCAGTGGTCACGGCCGGCGGAATGATTGATCTTCGGCGTGCGCCCGAACTCGCCCATGGCCAGCACCAGCGTCGACGCCAGAAGTCCGCGCTGCTCCAGATCTTCAAGCAGAGTCGTGAACACCTGATCGAAAACCGGATACAACGTCTTGTTCGTCTTGTCGTTGCCGACGTGAGTATCGTAACCGCCGTGGAACACGGTCACCATGCGCACGCCCGATTCCACCAGCCGCCGGGCCAGCAGCGCCCCCTGCCCCGCCGTCGTACGGCCATAAGCGTCGCGAAGCTTCTCCGGCTCCGCCTCAATATCGAACGCCTTCTTCGCCGCCGGCGATGTCACCAGGTCGAAAGCCTTCTGGTAGAAGTAGTCCATCCCCTCCACCACCCGCGACTTCTCCACCTTCCGCAGGTCGTCATCCAGTGACTTCAACAACTCCGCCCGGCTCTGCGCCTCATCCATCTTCACGCCCACCGGCAATGCCAGATCCTGAACCTTGAAATCCTTCTTGCCAGGGTCGCCCGTCACAAACGGATCGAACGCCGAACCGAGAAAACCCGCATCCACGAAATCGCGGGAAGGAATCGCAACGAAGGGCGGCAACCCGTCCACCGCCCCCAACTCCTTGGCGATCACCGACCCTGTCGCCGGATGCTTGAACGCGTTGTTTGGCCGCGAACCGCTGTAAATGTACTGCTTGGCCTTCTCGTGGATCGCCTCCCGCGAATAGACCGACCGGATGACGGCGTACTTGTCGAGCGCCTTGGCGCAGCGTGGCAGCAGCTCCGAAAAATGAACACCCGGCACTGCCGTAGGAATCGTCGAAAATCCGCCGCGAATCTCCGATGGAGCGTCCGGCTTGGGATCGAACAAATCGTGCTGGCAAGCCCCGCCGCTCTGAAACAGAATGATGCAACTCATTCCCTTCCGGTCCGCCTGCAGCAGGCGCGGCAGCGTCAACCCGCCGAAAATCGCGCCGCCGGTACGTAGGAACTCCCGCCGTCTCATCGGTTCAGTTGAAACTCCCTGGAATTGAGAATAACCCACAACAGATTTTCAAACCCCCGCCGGCGAGGCCTTCCAGCAGCGCGTTCGGCGGCCAGATAGGTCTCAATCCTCTGCCTCTGCGCCGCGTTCGGCGTCCGGCTGTACGCCCGCAGATAAAGCGCATCCACCACACGGCTGTCGTCAATCGTCGATTCCAGCAAAGCCGCCAGGATGTTGTCCTTCTGCTCCACCTTCTCCCGAATGCCGTCGCTATTCATCATGTGCAGAGCCTGCGCCAGCGATGGCTCGGCGGAACGCTGCTCAATCACGTCGCGCCGCGTCAGGCCGAAGGTCGACAGGAAATTCGGCGGGCCGTTCGTCGCCACCAGATCCTTGGACGTCGTGCCCGGCGGGTAGTCCGTGAACTTGTGCGTCGCGCCCGCCACCTGCAGCAGGCTGTCGAAAAGCACCTCCGCCGGAAGCTTCCTCGGCTCATACCGCGCGAACAGAACGCGCTCCAGCGGGTCCGTCCCGCCCGGCCGTCCCGGCGTCGCCGAGGCCAGTTGATAGGTCTTCGAATTCAGAATCAGCTTGTGCAGCGCCCGGAAACGAAAGCCTTCCTCGATAAAGTACCCGGCCAGCTTGTCCAGCAGTTCCGGATGCGTCGCCATGTTCGTCGACCGGAAATCGTCCGGTGGATCCACAATGCCCGTCGTGAAGTACTCGGCCCAGATCTTGTTCACCGTGGCCCGCGCAAACTGCATCTTTTGCGTGCGCGTAATCCAGTCGGCCAGCACCTGCCGCCGTGTCTGCCCCTCCCCAATCGCCGGAACGCCGCCATCCAGCCATCGCGGCTGCACCGGCTTCTTCGTCACCGGGTGAAGCACTTCCCCCTCGCGCGCATCAAACCACACGCGGCGATACTGCCCGTAGCCATGCTTCACGCGAACCTGCCCAAGGAACGCCGCCATGCCGTAGTAATCGTCCTGCGTCAGATTCTCCAGCGGGTGGTTGTGGCACTCCGCGCACTCAATCCGCTGGCCCAGAAACAGCCGCGTCACCGTCGGCGTTGCCTTGGCCACATCGAACGTCTTCAGCATGAAGTCGATCGACGGATGCCAGAAATTGCCCGCCGGTCGCACCGTCGTGTCGCCCGTGGCCGTCAGCATCTCGCGAACCGCCGCGTCGTAGGGCCTGTCTTCACTGATCAACTCCCGAAGCCAGCGCTTGTAGCTGGCGTTCGTCCGGCCCTGCGAGTAGTACTGAGAATTCCGGAACCAATCCTCGAACTTCACCAGCCAATGCGAAGCGTAGTTGTCGCTCGAGAGCAGTTCATCGATCAGCCGGGCGCGCTTGTCCGGGCGCGCGTCGGCGGCAAACGCCTCCACCTGCGCCGGCAGCGGCAGAATACCCACCGCATCCAGATACACCCGCCGTGCAAACGTCCGGTCGTCTGAAACCGGAAACGGCGCGATGTTCACCTGCCGCAGCTTGGCGAAAATCGCTTCGTCAATCAGGTTCGCCGGCGCCACGGCGGTGTAACTTGCGTCGGCTGCCCGATCGATCACGATGAACTGCGCCGTCGCCGTCTGTCCCATCGCCCGCGCCGTCACCACCGTCAACCCGCGCGAACGCGCCGTCACCGCGCCGCCCGCCACTCCGCTCACAACCGCCTCATCCGCTACCGAAAAACGAACTTCCCCGGTCATGTCGCGCGTGGTGCCGTCCGACAACCGGCCAATCGCCACCAGCGGCTGCTTCACACCCGCGCCAACCAGAATTCGCTCCCGCGGAAACAACTCCAGCCGGGTCATGCGCGGCCCGCCCGCGTTGAACACCGCCCCCTGGCTCAGCCACTTGAGCACCGTCACGTACTCATCGGATTGCTTCGTCAACAAGTGGCCGCCGCCGTGCGGAACCGCGAACAACGGCTTCTTCAGCAGCAGGGAACTCTCAGGATCCGTTCGATTCACCCGCCGCCCGCCATGCCCCTCGACAATCATCTTGTGATCCGCCGCCGGATCCGACGCGTACAGCGATAGCTTGAAGCCGTTCTGCCCGGCCGGCGAACCATGGCAGGAAGAACTGTTGCAGCCCTTCTGGGTCAAAATCGACACGATGTCCCGCCCGAAGCTCGCCTCAAGCGCCGCCGCGGACGAGCCCACCGTCACGGAAGCCTCCGCCGTGAGTCCCCCGCACCGCACCACAACCCGAGCCCGTCCCGCCCCCACGGCAGTGATCACAGCGTTCGAAACGTTCACCACCGTCGATGGCCCGCCGCTCCACACGCACCCGGCGCCACCATCCGCCTCAATGTCCTGCGCACCACTCACCGCCGCCAGCACATGCTGCGAAGCGCCCGGCCCGGGCAGCGAAATCTCACCCGGCTCAATGCGCACACCAGCCCCCGCGCCAGCCGCCGAAACCAGCGCCAAGAGCCCGATCACCTTAACTCTCGCCATGCGCGCTCATCATATCAAAGCTTCTTGCCTGCTTTGGCGCCGTCACTACAACCGGGATTTCCATTTTGGGTCTCCCGGACCCCGACAGTGTACACCAACGCCTCACTCCCGTGCCGGATTTGATCAGAATCCCCTTTCCGAGGGCGGGCCAGTGCCTGCGGATGGCTTCTTTCGACCA
>VFZY01000247.1 GCA_016870915.1 Acidobacteriota bacterium
CTGGTCAAGCACGCCCGCTACTACTGGCTGATGTTGGCTGAGAGCCATCTGACGCGCCGGCTGTTCGGGAGCATGGTGCGGCGGATCGAGGCGCTGCCGGCGGGGTGAAGATCGGCCCGGAGAGGTGGAAATCTTGAGAGAAAGGAGGCTGGGAGGGAGAGGTGTCGAAAGAACTGCTGGAAACAGGCATGTTGTCAGTTTTCGTTTTTGTGCGATGGTCGAAAGAAGCCATCCGCAGGCACTGGCCCGCCCTCGGAAAGGGGATTCTGATCAAATCCGGCACGGGAGTGAGGCGTTGGTGTAGACTGTTGGGGTCCGGGAGACCCAAAATGGAAATCCCGGCTCAATGGCATCTTTGAGGACTCGACCCTTGTGCGGCCCTCCGCCTTCATGCGCGTCGCCGATGGTCTCGTAGACTGCCGTGGGGTGCCCGGGCGAAGTCCATACCAGGGCGCTGCCGGAATTTCCGGTTCGGTCCTATCGTTGCCGGTGCTGTACTTTCCGTCGTGGGCATAGCCGCGGTCGCAATTTGGCGGCGGGGCACGGCCCAGCGCGAGCCAGGCGCGATCGCGTGCCGGGCCATAATGGTGGCGATGACCGAGCGGGAACTTGTTCAATGCTGGGTGCGTACATGGGAAGCGGCGGGGCCCGAGTTGGAGGCGATCCGCCAGCGTGAAATCCGCGAGGAGGACGCGTACGCGTCGCTGCTATCGCTTGCCCCCGCGTTTGAGTATGCTCTGAAGACATGCCCGCCAGATGATTCGCCCGGTATGTTTGAAATGCAGCGGGTCTTTGCAAAACTGCGGGCAAAACTGCGGGCCAAACTGCGGGCCAAACAGCGAAGCGGCGCCGATGATCTCGCTGTTTGAAGCCGCGCTGGATGTGCAGCGGTTCTGCGACTTACTGCTGGAGCGATGTGAACCTTCAATCCGCGGCGCAGTTGGCCAGAAACCTGCGCGTTCTGCTGATCCGGGGGCTGGGTGGCCTGGGCATCGACATTTCTCCAGGTGCGCTGCCGTTTGAAGAACTGGCGGCCGGCCGCGCGGTGAACCATGAGTTCGCCCCGGGAATCGGGCTGCGGGTCTGCGCGCCGGGGGACCCCAAGGAAGACCCGGCGATCCTGAAGGAGATGGCTCGGGTGCGTGATCTTGCACGCCGAGCCTGGAGCTTAGCGGCCTGTTCCCGCGAGCGCCCCGGCCAGGAGTTCCTGGAGTAGGGGCGATTCCGGGTAGGGGTGACCTTTGTATTGGATGAAGCCTTCGCCGTGGGCAACCCCGGCTTGTTGGCCGCGGCGGGTGGTCCAGGCTCGCATGGTTTCCATGTAGTCATCCATGCCGTGCTGCGCGCGCAGCCAGTTGCGCTGGCTTTCGTGGCAGGCCAGCATGTCCCATTTCATCTGGAATACGGGGGAGACGTCGACGATGAAGTCCGGCGTGACGGGGTTGCCGTGCCGGTCATGGCCGCCGATGGGATCCATGCAGTAGAGATGGGGAATGGCCTTGATGGGCGTCATGACGGGCGCCTGGTAGTTGGGGGCGGAGGCGCCGAAGCAGGCATCGCGGACGAGCAGGTGGGTCATCTCGTGGTCGCAGAGATAGTCGCTGGGGGCGGATGTCAGCACGATGTCCGGACGGGTCTGGCGAAGGACGGCGGTGACCTGGCGGCGTGAAGGGTCATCGTTGAAGATGGCGAGATCGCGGAAGCCGGCCCAGAGATAGTCTGCGCCGATGAGGGCCGCGGCGGCGGCGGCTTCGCCTTTGCGGATGCGCGAGATCTCTTCGGGCGGGTATTCGTTGGTGCCGCAATCGCCGGGGGTCATGGTGACCATGGTGATGTGGTGGCCGCGATCAGCCAGCAGCTTCAGGGTGCCGCCGGCAAGGATTTCGGCGTCATCGGGATGGGCATGGATGGAGAGGATGCGCATTCCCTAATAGAATACAGAGATGAAGCTTCCCGTTTTCCTGATGTCCGCCGGGCTCGCGCTGGCGCAAGTGCCAAGGCCCGAATACCCGCAGCCGCAGTTCGAGCGCGAGCAGTGGCAGAGCCTGAACGGCGCGTGGGAGTTCGAGTTTGACGACGCGAACACGGGCGTGGCGGACGACTGGGCGGCGGGGGCGAAGAAGTTCTCGCGCACGATCGCGGTGCCGTTCTGTTTTGAGAGCAAGCTGAGCGGGATTGGCGACACCTCCTTCCATCCTTATGTGTGGTACCGGCGCACGGTGAAGCTGCCCGCCGCCTGGAACGGCAAGCGGGTGCTTCTGCACTTTGGCGCGGTGGACTATCACGCCACTGTTTGGGTGAACGGGAAGGTGGCCGGGATGCACGAAGGCGGCGGCGTGCCGTTCAAGTTCGACATCACGCCTTATGTGAAGAGCGGCGCGGCTGTGATCACGGTTCGGGCGGAGGACCCGCCGACGGACCGTTACCTGCCCCGCGGAAAGCAGTACTGGGAGCCGAAGTCGCGCGGCATTTTCTACACGCGCACCACGGGCATCTGGCAGCCGGTGTGGCTTGAGGCGACGGGCGATTCGTATCTGCGCCGGGTGAAGACCACGGCGGGGATGGATGGCACGGCGCGGTTTGAGGCGTGGATTGAACGGCCTCAGGCCGGGCTGACCTTCGAGGCGACCGTGCAGTGGAAGGGGCAGACGCTGGGCACTGTGGCAGCCAGCGCGGCGGACCCGCGCGCGGCCACGGCGTTTGTGGCCCAGGCTCCGCAGTTGTGGAGCGTGCAGACGCCGAACCTCTACGACGTGACGTTTGAGTTGAAGAAGGGCGGGCAGGTGGTGGACCGAGTGAAGTCGTATTTCGGCTTCCGCACCGTGGCGGTGACGAACGGCCGCGTGCTGTTGAACGGGCGGCCGACGTACCTGAAGCTGGTGCTGGACCAGGGGTATTGGCCGGAGAGCACGATCACGCCGCCGACCGATGAGGCGATGCAATACGACATCCGGATGACCAAGGAGATGGGGTTCAACGGAGCGCGGAAGCATCAGAAGATCGAAGATCCGCGGTTCCTTTACTGGGCGGACAAAATGGGGTTCCTGGTGTCGGGCGAGATCGCCAATGCGTATCTGTTCGATGACCAGTACGTGGCGCGATTCACGAAGGAGTGGGTGGATGCGGTGGAGCGCGACTACAACCACCCGTCGATCATCATGTGGGTTCCGATCAATGAAAGCTGGGGGACGCCCAACCTGCGCGACACGCGGCAGCAGCAGCATCTGCGGGCGATGTACACCTTGACGAAGTCGCTGGACGACACGCGGCTGGTGATCGACAACGACGGATGGGAGCATTCGGACCTGACCGACCTGTTCGCCATTCACGACTATGCCCGGACCGGCGCGCAGCTTTACGAAAAGTACAAGGACGCCGGCAAGCCGGGCGTGGGCGTGCCGGACAACGCGCGGGCCATCACGGCGCCGGGGTATGTGTACAACGGGACGCCGATCTATCTTTCGGAGTTCGGCGGTATCTCCTATGTGGCGCCGGGGTCGAATGTGCCGGCCGACGCGTGGGGCTACGCGGGTGTTGAGCCGAACGGCGAGAGCGCGTTTGCGCGTTTGAAGGGGCAGTGGGAAGCGATTGCGAAGATGAAGAACATCATCGGCATCTGCTACACGCAGATCACGGACGTGGAGCAGGAGATCAACGGGCTGATGACCTATGACCGGAAGCTGAAGTTCGACCCGAAGGCGATGCGGGAACTGAACGACCTGCTGCGGTAACCTGATAGCTTCGAGGAACGGGCGCACCGGCTCGCGGCTGGTGCGCCTGGCGCCAACTCCAGGCGAGGAGAATTCATAACGTGAAGTGGTTTGACTATGCGGCCCCAGGCTCGCTGAGCGAGGCGCTGGGGCTGCTGGAACGGAATCCGGGTGCGCTGCTGCTGGCCGGCGGCACGGATCTGCTGGTGCAGATGCGGGCTCGGCGGAAGCAGGCGGATCTGCTGATTGACGTGAAGAAGGCGCCGGAGTTGAACGAGCTTTCGCTCGATGCCGGCGGGTTGACGCTGGGCGCTTCCGTGCCGTGTTACCGCGTGTACGGGAATCGCGATGTGGCGCGGGCGTTTCCGGCGCTGGCGGAGGTGGCGGGACTGATTGGCGGCACGCAGATTCAGGGGCGGGCGTCGATTGGCGGGAACCTGTGCAACGCGGCGCCGAGCGCGGACGCTGTGCCGCTGCTGATTGCGCTGAGTGCGCGGTGCCGGATTGCGGGCCCGGGCGGTGAGCGCGAGATGGCGGTGGAAGATTTCTGCGTGGCGCCGGGCCGGAATGCGCTGGGCGCGGGCGAGATCCTGGTGTCGCTGCGGATTCCCGCGGGCGGCGCGGGGTTTGGCGCGCACTATCTGCGGTTCATTCCACGGAACGAGATGGACATCGCGGTGGTGGGCTCCGGCGTTTCGGTGCGCCTGGAAGGCGGTGTGGTGAGCGCCGCGCGCGTGGCGTTGGCTGCCGTGGCCCCCACGCCGTTGTTTGCGCGCGAGGCGGGCGATTCGCTGGTTGGCAAGGCTCCGGATGCGGCGGCGATTGAAGAGGCGGCGCGGCTGGCGAGCGCGGCGGCACGGCCGATTTCGGACATGCGCGGACCGGCGGAATACCGCCGGCATCTGTGCGGCGTGCTGACGCGGCGGGCATTGACGGCGGCGGTGGCCGCGGCGCAGGGGGGCAAGTGATGCAGAGCAAGGTGCATGTTCAGACAACGATCAACGGCGAGCCCCGCGAGTTCCTGTGCGAACCCCGGCAGAGCCTGCTTGAGTGCCTGCGCGACACGCTGGGGCTGACCGGCACGAAGGAAGGCTGCAACGACGGCAACTGCGGCGCGTGCACGGTGACGATGGATGGGCGCGTGGTGACATCGTGCCTGGTGCTGGGCGTGGAAGCAGCCGGGGCTGAGGTGACGACGGTGGAAGGAATCGCGCGGGGCAGCGCGCTGCATCCGCTGCAGCGGGCGTTCCTTGAGAACGCGGCGCTGCAGTGCGGCATCTGCACGCCCGGATTCCTGGTGGCGGCCAACGCGCTGCTTGAGGCGGAGCCCGATCCGGACGAGCAACGGATCCGGCTGTGGCTGGCCAACAACCTGTGCCGGTGCACGGGATACGACAAGATCATTCGCGCGGTGCAACAGGCGGCGCGCGAGATGCGGGGAGCAAACGCATGAGCACGCAGTACACGGTGGTGGGTACACGGCCCGTCCGTCACGACGGCGCCGACAAGGTGACAGGCCGGGCGATTTACGGCGGCGACTTCACGGCGGCGGGGCTGCTGCACGGCTTCATTCTGAGGAGCCCGCACGCGCACGCGGCAATCAAAAGGATTGACGTGTCGAAGGCGACCGCGTATCCGGGCGTGAAGGCGGTGGTGACTGCGGATGACATGCCGCCCGCGCCGGGGGACAAGATTGTGGATTTGGGCGAAGGCGAGACCCCGCTTTCGTACGTGCGCGGCAACGTGCTGGCCAGCGGCAAGGTGCTGTACAAGGGACACGCGGTGGCGGCCGTGGCGGCGGTGAATCCGCATGTGGCGGAGGAAGCGGCGCGGCTTATCGAGATCGACTACGAAGTTCTGCCGTGCACGCTGACGGCGCCGGATGCAATGCGGGACGGCGCGCCCATTCTGCACGCCGACCTGCGCATGAAGGAGCTGGGGCAGAAGACGGACCGGGTGAGCAACATCAGCGATCACTTCCGCCATGTCATGGGCGACGCGGAGAAGGGGTTTGCCGAAGCCGAAGTGGTGGTGGAAGGCGAGTTCAATACATCGACCGTCCATCAGGGCTACATTGAGCCGCACAACGCAACGGCGCTGTGGAACAACGACGGGCGCATTCACGTGTGGTGCAGCACGCAGGGCTCCTTTGTGGTTCGTGACGCGACGGCGTGCGTGCTGGATCAGCCGGTGTCGCAGGTGAAGGTGACGCCGCTTGAGATCGGCGGCGGTTTTGGCGGCAAGATTCCGGTGTATCTGGAGCCGGTGGCGGCGCTGCTTTCAAAGAAGACGGGGCGGCCGGTGCGGATTCTGATGTCGCGCCAGGATGTGTTTGAGGGCACGGGGCCGACGCCGGGGTCGCATCTCAAGGTGAAGATCGGGGCGCGGCGCGATGGAAAGATCGTGGCGGCGCAGGCCTGGCTGGCCTACGAAGCGGGTGCCTATCCGGGGGCGATGGTGGGCCCCGGGGCGATGTGCGTGTTCGCGGCGTACGATATCGCGAACGTGGTGATCGACGGCTACGACGTGGTGGTGAACAAGCCGAGCACGGCGGCGTATCGCGCGCCGGGGGCCACCAACGCGGCGTTCGCCACCGAGACGCTGATGGATGAATTGGCGGCGAAGCTGGGCATGGACCCCATCGAGCTTCGGCTGGCGAATGCGGCCAAGGAAGGCACGCGGCGCGCCGATGGTCCGAAGTTCCGGAAGATTGGCTGTGTGGAGGTTCTTCAGGCGATGAAGAATCACCCGCACTATTCGGCGCCACTGGGCGGACCGAACCGCGGGCGCGGCGTGGCGATCGGCTTCTGGTTCAACGTGGGGCTGCCATCGAGTTGCACCATCAGTGTGAACGCCGACGGCACGGTGAACCTGGTGGAGGGGTCGACGGACATCGGGGGTACGCGGACTTCAGTGGCGATGCAGGCAGCCGAGGTGCTGGGGCTGCGCGCCGAAGAGGTGCTGCCGACGGTGGTGGATACGGACTCGGTGGGTTTCACGGGCGTGACGGGCGGAAGCCGCACGACGTTCGCGACAGGATGGGCGGCGCATGACGCGGCCCAGGATGTGGTGCGCCAGATGAAGGAGCGCGCGGCGAAGCTGTGGGAGGCGGCGCCGGAGAGCGTCACCTGCGAGCGCGGCGTGTACCAGTCGAACGGGCATTCGGCGACGTTCCGGGAACTGGCGGCGCGGATTGGCGAGACCAGCGGGCCGGTGGTGGGCCGTGCGGCAGTGAATCCGCGGGGCGTGGGCGGATCGTTCGCGGGCGCGATCGCGGATGTGGAGGTGGATCCGGAGACCGGCAAGACCACGGTGGTGCGGTTCACCAGCGTGCAGGACGCGGGCCGGGCGATCCATCCGAGTTACGTGGAAGGGCAGATGCAGGGCGGGTCGGTGCAGGGGATCGGCTGGGCGCTGAACGAGGAGTACTTCATGAACGGCTCCGGGGCGATGGTGAATTCGAGCCTGCTCGATTACCGCATGCCGACGGCGCTGGACCTGCCGATGATCGACACGCAGATTGTGGAGGTTCCGAACCCGGCGCATCCGTTCGGGGTGCGGGGAGTGGGCGAGGCGAACATCGTGCCGCCGCCCGCGGCGCTGGCCAACGCGATCCATGCGGCGGCAGGGGTGCGGATGCGGCGGCTGCCGATGAATCCGCCGGCGGTGATGGAGGCGATTTGGCGCAAGTCTACATCCCCGGACTCTTGAGGGAGTTGACTGGGGGGCGGGAGACAGTCGAGGCTGAGGGCTCGACGGTGCGGCAGGTGGTGGAGTCGCTGGGGCGGGTGTATCCGGGGCTGGCGGAGCGGCTTGTCGAGCAGGGACGGCTGCGACCGAACATCTCTGTGGCGGTGGATGGGGAGATCAGTTCCATTGGATTGCTGGAAGAGGTGGCCGCGGGGAGCGAGGTCCACTTCATCACGGCGATCAAGGGGGGCCGGTGCGCACGGCGTTCGTAGCCGGGGCCACGGGATACACGGGACGCGAGGTGGTGCGGCTGCTGCGGGAGCAGGGTGTGCGGACGGTGGCGCATGTGCGGCCGGGGAATGCTCGCGAAGAGGAGTGGCGGGGGCGGCTGGGGTCGATTGACGTGATCCCGTGGGAGCGTGGAGGGTTGGTTCAGGCGCTGCGGGTGTTGGACCCCGGCTACGTGGTTTTCAGCCTGTTGGGAACCACGCGGGCGCGGGGCCGGGCGGCGGCGGCGCGGGGGGACGTGGAGACGTACGAGACCGTTGACTACGGGTTGACGGTGATGCTGCTCGAAGCGGCCCGGGAAGCGGGTGGTTGCGGACGGTTTGTGTACTTGTCGGCGGCCGGCGTGTCCGGGACGACGTCGAACGAATACCTGCGCGTGCGATGGCGCGTGGAAGAGGCCATCCGGGCGTCCGGCGTGAGCTACACGATTGCGAGGCCATCGTTCATCACGGGCGCGGACCGGGACGAGAAACGCACCGGCGAGCAATGGGGCGCGCGGGTATCGGATGCGGCGCTGGCGGCGGCGGGGTGGCTGGGGATGGGGCGGATGCGGGAACGCTACCGGTCGACGACGAATACGGTGCTGGCGGCGGCGCTGGTGCGCGGTGCATGGGATGAGGGGTGGCGGAATCGGGTGGTGGAGTCCGAGGGATTGCGTTAAGGAGGAATGGGCAGACTGGGGCGTGCTGCGCCCAGTTGAACCGCCGGCCCTGTCTGAGCACCAAGGAGTTCTCTGCGGCGATCTGATAACATACCTCGCGCAGCGGTTATTGCAATCGAATCACGATCTATGATTGCGGCACGAGGCTAACAATGAGAAAACTTGAGACTAACGAGGAGATGGCGGAGATCTTGCTCGGCAAACGAGGATGGGTCTTCAACGATCGACCGGATATCAAGAGAGTTCATGACGCGAAATGTGAGTCTTTGGCGGCGATGGTAGCAAGCTACCACCCGAAGTACTATTCCGATGATCGGGAGACTGCTAGCCCGCTTTTCTCACGGCATCTGATCGCAGCCCAAACTGACGCCGCGGACAAGCTCGAAATGACTCGTGCGGATCCTCCGCGGGTGTCTCGGTCAGAAATTTGCGGCAAAATGGCTGCCGCATACCGTCGCTCGGAGCACCCGAAGGGTGAAAATGGGCCGTCCATACGCGCTTCTCCGGTCCGCTGCAAAAATGCGGAATGAATAAGTCCGGTGTTTGCTTCACGCAGTTTTTTCAGCAGCGCAGGTTCGCGTGAACTTGCGCAAACTGGGCCTGCCAGGGGTAGCTCGTCGCCAGTGACAAAACGATCCGGCGCACACTGACA
>VFZY01000248.1 GCA_016870915.1 Acidobacteriota bacterium
TTCAAACACGGCATCTTCTCTAAGTCCGCCGTCCTCTCCTGGGAATCCCGGGAAGACTTCGACCAACTCCTCCACCTCCTCACCGGGCACTACAACCCCCAGACCGGTGCCGAGGCGCTTCTCATCGAGCGTGAAGCCGTCAACCTCTGGCGCCTCACCCGCCTCCAGCGCGCCGAAGGAGCCCTCATCGAAGACCTCTATCGCCGCGAACGCAAACGCCTCATCGGCCACCGCGGCATGGTCCACAACTACGAGCTCGATATCTACGAAGGCATCGAAGCCAACGAAGACGAGGAGTTCGACGACGACGCCACCGAGGAAAAAGGAGCCCCGCCGCCGGAGCCGCCGCCGCTCCCCACCCACCAGGAACTCCTCGCCAGCGTCATCGAAAACCTCGCCGATACCCAGCGCGGCAACTACATCCGCCGGGAGCGCGAATCCATCGAACGCGGCCACCGCCGCTTTCTGGAAACACTTCAAGCCATGAGGGAAATGAGCTCTGGGTTCGTTCCGCAAAGCGCGGAGACACAGTAGCTTACAAGGTGCCCGGAGCCTCGAAAAATCCGGGAGAAAGGAGCCGCCGCCCGGCCATCAATGGGTCAACATCACCAGACGCTGAACCGCCAACGCCCGTCGTGTCTTCGGACCCTACTGCAGAGGCAGCGAGCCCTGCGGATCCACCGGCTCCGGGCTCTCCGCGCTCTCCGGCACCACGCACGCGGCAGCCACGCGGTCGCCATCCTCCAGCTTCACCAGCCGGACCCCCTGCGTCGACCGGCCCGCCTGCCGGATCTGGGCGGATTCGATGCGGATAATCTTGCCGTCCTTCGAGATGATCATCAGGTCGGAGTCTTCCTTCACCAGCAGCGCGGCGGCCACCTTGCCCACCTTGGCCGTGGTCTTCATGTTGATCACGCCCTTGCCGCCGCGGCCCGTCAACCGGTAGCTCTTAAGCGTCGTCCGCTTGCCGTAGCCCTGCTCGCTGATCGAAAGAATCAGCCCGTCTTCCTCCACCACCTCGGCGGAAACCAGGTAGTCGCCATCCTCCAGGTTCATGCCGCGCACACCGCGAGCCTGGCGGCCCATGGCGCGCACTCCGTTCTCCTCAAACCGCAGCGCCTGGCCCTGGTGCGAGGCCAGGAAGACAAAGTTGGCGCCGGTGGAGATCTTGGCGGCAATCAGCTCATCGCCCTCATCCAGGGAAACGGCGATGATGCCGCGCGACATCGGGTTGTCGAACTCGGTGAGTTCGCTCTTCTTGATCACGCCATGCCGCGTCACCATCACAATGTAGCGGTCGGGCACAAAGTCCTTCACCGCCAGAAACGCCTTCGGTTCCTCGTTGGGCTGCAGGTTGCAAAGGCCGGAAATGTGCTTGCCCTTCGAAGCCGTGCCGGCATCCGGCACTTCGTAGATCTTCAGCCAGAAGACACGTCCCTTGTTGGTGAACACCAGCAGGTAGCTGTGCGTGGAGGCAATCACCAGATGCTCCACCACATCCTCGGACCGGGTGCTCATCCCGATGCGGCCCTTGCCGCCGCGCGTCTGCCGGCGGTACGTGTCAACCGGCGTGCGCTTCACATAGCCGCCCCGGGTCACCGTCACCGCCACGTCTTCCATCTGCACCAGGTCTTCCAGCCGGAAGTCCCCCGCGTCTTCCACAATCTCGGTGCGCCGCGGATTGCCGAAGTCCTTCTGCACCTCGCGCAGTTCCTTGATCAGCAGCGCGCGAAGCGTCTTCTCGGAACCCAGAATGTCCATGTACTCGGCAATCCGGGCCTGGATCTCCTTCAGTTCCTCCAGGATCTTCAACTGCTCCATGCCGGTCAGGCGCTGCAATTGAAGCTCGATGATCGCCTGCGCCTGCCGTTCGCTGAACTCAAACCGGGCAATCAGCCCGTCGCGCGCCTCGCGCGGCGTCTTGGCCGCCCGGATGGTCGCAATCACCGCATCCAGGTTGTCCAGGGCTTTCTGGAATCCAAGCAGAATATGCTCACGCTCGCGCGCCTTGCGCAGCAGGTAGTCCGTGCGGCGGCGCACCACATCCACGCGATGCTCGATGAACAGCTTCAGCGCGTCCAGCAGCGCCAGTTCCCGCGGCTGGCCATGGACAATCGCCAGCATGATCGCCCCGAAGTTGGTCTGCATCTGGGTGTGCTTGAACAGGTTGTTCAACACCACCTCGGGCTGCTCCCCGCGTTTCAGATCGATCACGATCCGCATGCCGTCGCGGTCGCTCTCATCGCGCACATCGGAGATGCCTTCCAGCTTCTTGTCGTTGACCTGCGCCGCGATATCGGCAATCAGCCGGGCCTTGTTCACCTGATACGGAATCTCGGTGACGATGATCGCCTGCCGGTCCTTGCCGATGTCCTCCGTCGCCGCCTTGGCCCGCATCTTGATGGTGCCGCGGCCGCGCGTGTACATGTCCACGATGCCCTGCCGGCCCAGAATGTAGCCGCCCGTCGGGAAGTCGGGGCCCGGAACAATTTCGAGAATCCGCGCCAGCGATGCGCCGGGGTTCGAAATCAACTCGATGCAGGCGTCCACCACCTCGCGCAGATTGTGCGGCGGCACATTGGTCGCCATGCCAACCGCGATCCCCGAACCTCCATTCACCAGCAGGTTCGGGAAACGGGCCGGCAGAACCTCCGGCTCCACTTCACTGTCATCGTAGTTGGGACGGAAATCGACCGTTTCCTTGTCGATATCCTCCAGCAGCGTGCCGGAGATCCGCGACAGGCGGGCTTCCGTATACCGCATCGCCGCCGGCGGGTCGCCATCCACGGATCCGAAGTTGCCCTGCCCGTCAATCAACGGGTTCCGCATCGTGAACGGCTGCGCCATGCGAACCAGCGAGTCGTACACCGCCTCCGGACTGTGCGGGTGATACTTGCCCAGAACCTCGCCCACGATCTTGGCGCACTTGCGTGTCGGGCGGTTGTAATGCAGGCTCATCTCGTGCATCGCAAACAGCGTGCGGCGATGCACAGGCTTCAATCCGTCGCGAATGTCCGGCAGGGCGCGGCCAATGATCACGCTCATCGCGTAGTCGAGGTACGACCGGCGCATCTCGTCTTCGATGTTGATCGGGATCAGGTTCTTGTTGTTGTCGCCGCCAAGAGGCAATTGCGTGCCGCCGCCCGAAGGGGGCACCGGCGGTTGATCCGATGAAGCCAAGAGATCTCCTTGTACGAGTCGCCGGCCAGAACCTGGCCGGAAGATCGAGGAAAGATCTGGCGCACCAGGGGCCGGAAGGGAAGCCTTGGTCTATTTTACCAGTTCAGGGCGCGCCGAAGGCGCTCTATTTGTCAGTTCAAGACGCGCCGAAGGCGCGCTACGCAACCAGTTCGCTCACCCGGCGGGTGGCCGTCGGGAACTTGCCCAGGCCCGCTCCCAGAACGTCGTCGGCCAGCGTCAGATAGACGTCGCCCACCGTTCCTGTGACACGGGTATGCCGGCCCCGGGCCAGCTTCGGAAGCCCGCCGGCAACCAGCATCGCCAGCCCGCTGTTCTTATGCGGATTCGCCTCGGCATGCTCGTGGACAAAGGCCAGCAGCGTGTGGTCAAAGACGGATCCGTCACCCTCGGGCACGCTCTTCAGCTTCGCCACCAGATACGCGAACTCCTCCACGTGCCAGCGGCAGATGTCGCGCATCACGCGCTGCCCTTCCACGGCGTCGGCGCCCGGCGCCTTGCCCACCGCGTGGGTGTAATCGTGATGGCGCGCCGACGTATAGCCCAGCCACGGAAAACGCGACAGGCCCTGGCACTTGGTCAGCATGTACGACGCCACACGGGTCTGCCGGGTGGCGAATGCCTTCACCAGCAGATCGCTCTGCAGCTTGGCGATCCGCGGCCAGTCCTTCATATCTCCGTCGAAATCGGGCGCCTCCACCTTGCGGTACTCGGGCGGCAGCGCGGCAATGGCCCGCTCCAGGTCGCGGATGCCCGACAGGTGCTCATCCACGCGCGTCTGGTCGTCCTTGGGCAGCCGGGCCCTCAGCAGCGTCGCGTCGCCGCGCACCGCGTCCAGGATGCTGCGCTTGCGGTTGATCCAGCCCTCCTCGCGCTCGCCGAACAGCCGGTCAAAGAGCCGGTGCGGAATCATCTCCGGCGGCAGCGCGCGCTCATACCCGCTCCAGCTCATGTTGCGCTGCATGCTCTCGCCAAAGGACTCCTGCGAGACGCCGATCTGCAGCGAACGGAAACGCGAATCGCCCCCAAACCGCGACGCCAGCACATGGTCGATCGACGGCCCGCTCGGGCCGCGGCCGGTGAACATCGTGCAGGTCATCAACCCGCTCATCGAGTTCGTGTGGCCGTTCCCCTGCCCCTTCGACGCCGCGTTGTCCACGCCGCTCAGCACATGCACGTCATTGCGGAAAGGAGCCAGCGGAGCAAGGCACGGCGTGGCCGCATAGTCCGAGCCCTCCTCGGCCGGAATCCAGTACTTCTCCGGAATGCCGTTGCCGTTGAACCACAGCACGAATCGGCTCTCGATGGGCGTGCCCGTCCCCTTCGCCGCCGGCGCGGCGTAGGCCGTCCCATGGGCGTTGAACATCGAGACCAGTGGCGGCAGGCCGATCGCAATCTGCGAACCCGCCGCGGTCAGCCCCTTGAGCATCTCGCGGCGCGAAGTCCTAACGCGGTTTGTGATGAGCTGTGGCATGTACAGAACCTCCTTCGGCATTTGTCCGCTCCCGCATCAGGGAGACGATCAGTTCCTTGAACTTGAAACCGGATTTCTCGAAATCGCCCAGAACCTTGCGGATGAGCGGCCGGTCACCGGGCGCTTCCATGCGCCCCAGCGTGTACCGGAAATACTGCTTGACGATGCACTCCTGGCACTGCGGGCTTGAGGCCAGAACGGCGCCCAGGCGCGACGGCGTGACGAACTGCGAATCCTTCAGCCCGGCCACGTACCCGGAAGAATCGATCTCCAGATCCACCGTCTTCAACGGTCCGCGCCGCGCGTTGCCGCCCGTCTGCCGCGTCGCGGCAAACTGAAGCTGGAACTTCTCCCGCCGCGCCCCAACCGAGTCGAACCGCTCCAGGCCAAAGCCGATCGGGTCGATCAGCTTGTGACAGGTGGCGCAGCTGGGGTTGGTGGCATGCTCCGACATCCGGTCCCGGTTGGTCTGCGGCCGCGCTTCCGTCACCGGCGGCAGATTCGTGTTCACACCGGCCGGCGGCTCAGGCACGTGCTGGCAGAGGAACTGCTCCCGCACAAACAGGCCGCGCGCCGTGGGCGAGGAGTCGTCAGGCTTCGCTGTGATGGCCAGAAAGAGCGCCTGTCCCAACAGCCCGGCGCGCTCGGAGTTGGCTGGAAACTCCACCCGTTCAAAGTCGCGCGAGGGCGCCGGCACGCCGTAGATCCCGGCCAGGTCGGTGTCGGCAAAGCCGTAGTTGGCCGTCAACAGGTTCATGAAGTTCCGATCGTTCCACACCAGGTCGCCGATGAACAGCCGTGCTTCCTCGGTCATCGCGACAGCAGTCTCACGGGTGAACTGCGGATAACGGCGCCGGTCCTTGCTCGCGGTCAGAATGCGGTCAAACCGCATCCACTGGCTGACAAACTCGTTCAGGGATTCCTTGGCCCTCGGATGATCCAGCAGCCGCCGTGTGGCGCGCTCAATCCCGGCCGGTGAATTCAGATCGCCCCGCGCCGCGGCGGCCAGCAGTTCCGCGTCGGGCATCGTGTCCCAGATGGCGTACGCCAGACGATTGGCCGTGACGTAAGGCCGCCACTTCACATCCTGCGCATCATCCAGGCGGAACAGGAAGCTGGTGGATTGCAGCATCGCCTCCACCACCAGTTGCGCGCCGCGAACCAGATCCGTCTCGCGCGCCATCAGCGCTTCGTAGCGGCGCTGCTCCATCGGCTCCAGGGGACGCCGGAACGCCTTCAACCCGAACTCGCGCACAAAGCGAGCCCGGCAGGAGGGAAGGTTCTGTTTGCACGGAATAAGCCCGCGCGTGTCGCCGCCGCGGAACGCGGCCAGGGCCAGCTTTTCGGCGGCTGCGCTATACGCTTCGATCAGCAGCGGAGACAGGTTCTGCGCCTGCGTCTGGTTACGGAACCCGTTGACGAAATCCTCGGGCGGGAACTGGTTGGCCGGCGAGGTCTGATCGCCCAGCAGGTCGCGCACGGTGTGGCTGTACTGGCTGTGCGTGAGCCGCCGCAGATCCGTGCGCGGCGCCTGCTTGCCGCCGCCCGCGGCCTCTTCTTCGCGATACCGCAGCGCGGCGGCCAGTTCGGGTCCGGAAAGAGCCGCCAGCCGCGCGATCCATTGCCGGAAAACCTCTTCGTCGGGGCTGCCCTGCCGGATCCGCTCACCACCCGCGTGGGCGATGCGGTTGGTGGGCTTGGCCACCAGCAGAGAGCTGCCCGGCTGGGCGCGATCCACAAAGATCACCAGCGAGCGTCCAAAGGCTTCCACCTTCTCCGGCGCCGCGCCCGGATCGGGAAAGTGCAGACGCGTCGGCGAGGCAACGCCGTCAGCGGTGTGGCAGGACCGGCACTCGGCCTTCTCAAGAACCTGAAACAGCCCGGAGCCAAACGGCCCGTCCTGGCCCGCAAGCGGCAGGGCGGCGGCGATACAGACAACTCGGGCAACGGGCTTCAAGAGAGGTCTCAGCAATATCCTATTATAGTCAGCCCCATGATTGCGCGGACGTTCTTCATGGGGTAAGGTCACCATATGCCTCACCGCCGAATGTTCCTGGCCGCGTGCGCCGCGGTCCGTCT
The DNA here is from genome assembly GCA_016870915.1 of Acidobacteriota bacterium. GTDB lineage: Bacteria > Acidobacteriota > Terriglobia > Bryobacterales > Bryobacteraceae > VFZY01. The sequence goes on from VFZY01000248.1 coordinate 6,752, forward strand.
GGCGGGCCAAGCCCCGCCCCGGACCTGGGGGCGTATAAGCGACCTGGCGCCGGGCGTTTTCCTGGTGGCCCGGCGCGATCTGCCGGACCCGAATTTCCTGAACACCGTGGTCCTGCTCACGCAGTTCGGCCGTGGCGGCGCCGCCGGGCTGGTCATCAACCGCCGCTCCCGCATCCAGGTCTCGCGCCTCTACCCGGGTTTTGAGGGACGCTTGCGCGATGATCCGGTGTACTGGGGAGGGCCCGTGGCCATGGAGACCGTCTCCGCCCTGGTGCGCCAGCCCGGCAAAGCCGAGCCTCTCACCCCAGTCTTCGAAGATGTCCAGTTGATGGCCGCCAACGGGATGTCGCGGGAATGGCTGGCGTCAAGGGAATCCGGCGCCGTTCGGGTGTTCGCCGGATACTCCGGCTGGAGCCCCGGGCAACTGCAGCGCGAGGTGGAGCAGCAGACCTGGCACATCCTGCCCGGCTCGCCAGCCCTGGTGTTCGACGAATCGCCCGGAACGGTCTGGCGGCGGCTCATCGGCCGCACCGAATCGTCGGTAGCCTAGAAAAGCAGGACCGCGCCGGTCTCTCAACCGGCGCGGTTTTGTGTCGGGTTGTTGGCTGATCTAGCGGCGGCGGAGGAAGCCCAGCACTGCCGCGGCGCCCAAGGCGAGGACGGCCGTCGACGGCTCGGGGACACCAGGGTTAGGAACCCCGCCAAAGGTCAGGTCATCCACCACGGTGTACGAATTGATGACGCGCAGGTAGGCGATGTCCGCGGTGCCGCGAACCACGCCGCGCCATGCACCGGCGTTGGTGGCAAACGGTGTGCTGATGGGAGCATCGGTGGCCAGGTTGTAAGATTCCAGCACGTTGAGACCCGAATCGAGCACTTCCAGAATCGCGTCGGGGGCGCCGCAGCCCACGCAGTAGTTCATGAAACCCGAAACGGCCGACACCAGCGACGGGAACGCAAACATCATCCAGTTGTCCGGGCCGTCCACTCCGGCGAAAACAACCGGTGGCTCCCAGCTACCGTTGTCAACGAGTCCGTAGCTGCCCTCACCGAGAACGGCGCCGAGACCGGAGTTGGTGCCGGCCGTGCCCGCGGTAAAGATCACACCGCTTGGCAGCAGGACAGGGCCCGCGGTGAAGTTGTACCCCATGCCGGCCTGCGAGTTGAACGTCTCGACGGTACCGGTGGTGGACACCGTGATCAGCGCGGAAAAACCGATCGCCTGAAAGGCGATGGCGAGCAAAGCAGTCTTTCTCATTAAGAACTCTCCTTCCGATTTCAAGGCGTTTCTTACGAACGCCATGTGATCAACCCCGATCTCCTGGCTTGGCAGGGGCGGAGTTCGAGACATGAGCGAGTGTATCGGGTTAAGATGGAGAACTCTGGAGTTCTGCCCATGACTCAGACTGCGGTCGCTCAAACCAGCGTCAAAGCAAGCCGGGCGGCCGGTATGGCACTCGCCACTCAGATCAACTCGAAGTTTGGGAAAGGAAGCCCTCCCGATGCGGTGATCGTCTTTGCTTCGGGCGGAGCATGACCCTGGGGAACTGTTGGCTGGTCTCCAGGACTGTGGGCCTCGTATCGTTGTTGGCTGCTCCTCTGCGGGCGAATTGGCCGGTACTGAATCTTCGGGCGGCTCGGCCAGCGCGCTGGCCCTGCGGAGCACTGAGCACGCTTTCTCAGCGGCTTTGGGCAAGGGACTTCGTGCCGACTTGAAGGGAGCGGCCAAGCAACTCGTCGGCGGATTTCATCGCGCCGCCTCTACTGACTATCCGTATCGAACAGCGCTGATCCTCACGGATGCCTTGGCGGGCCACGCTGAAGAGCTGCTGACTGAACTCACTACGCTCACCGAGGGGAGATACCGCTTCGTGGGCGGCGGCGCGGGCGACGACGCGAAGTTTTCCCAAACCCACGCGTTCTTCGGTGGTGAGGCATTCACCGACGCGGTCGTGGGCCTTGAAATTCGCTCGCGCCGGCCCTTGGGCATCGGAGTGAGTCATGGCTGGAGCCCCGTGGGCCGGCCGCTGCGTGTGACCAAAGCCCTGGGCATGCGCATAATCGGCATTAACCCGTTTTTCTCACGGGAAGTGTAGCGGAAAGCCGCATTCTCTGGCATAACTGATTTTTCTAGTAAAAGTTGTGCGAAGAGAGGAGCGGCTTTCCCCTATGACAGAGTGTAGCCAATCAGAGTTCGAGTTTGGCCAACAGGGACGGCGCCAGGTGAAGGCGGGATTCGACGGC
>VFZY01000249.1 GCA_016870915.1 Acidobacteriota bacterium
CTGGAAACAGGCATGTTGTCAGTTTTCGTTTTTGTGCGATGGTCGAAAGAAGCCATCCGCAGGCACTGGCCCGCCCTCGGAAAGGGGATTCTGATCAAATCCGGCACGGGAGTGAGGCGTTGGTGTATACTGTCGGGGTCCGGGAGACCCAAAATGGAAATCCCGGCTGAATGGTATCGGAGAAAATTTTGTTGTTCCCCACGAACGTCCTGATGTTGTCCATCGTGTTGATGGTTGTGACAAACAGGCCAATCTCTTCCACCGTACCGGTGACACCACCCGCGGTGACGAAATCGCCGGTCTTGAATGGCCTCAGTACCACCAGAAACGCGCCGGCCGCGAAGTTCGCCAGCAGACCGCCCCATGCCGTGCCCACCGCCAGGCCGGCCGCCGCCAGCAGTGCCGCGAACGTGGTGGTCTGAATGCCGAAGAATCCAAGCAAGGCCACCACCAGCGTGACGTTCAATAGAACGCCGATGGTTGAAGTGAGGTAACCGCCCACCACCGGTTCGATCTTCTGACGCGTCAGCGCCCGTCCGATCAGGCGCACCGCGAAGTTGATGAGCCAGCGGCCAATGATCCATAGCGCGAGCGCGCCAAGGATCTTCAAGCCAAGATCGGCCGCCGCATTCGTTACGTTTTGACTGAGTTGATTGAAATCCACGATAGATTCTCCGTGGATCAAGGGTACCGCAGAATCAGCGAAGTGAGGAAATGCCCTGCGACAAAAGGTGCCCGCCCATCACAATCAGCCAAACGGACAACGCCTTGCGAAGAATCTGCGATGGCACTACCGTCGCCACCCATACACCGGCCAATGCCCCGGGGATACCTCCCGTCAGAAGGTGCAAGAGCACACCCTGATTCAAGTCACCCGAGATCAGGTGCAATGCGCCTCCGGCCGCCGAGAGCACCAACCCGAAGAGCAGATCCGTCCCCACAACCTGGGCCGCTTTGAGATTTGTGTACCGCATCAGCGCCAGCGTGCCGAGCGCCCCCGCCCCCGCCGACGAAAAGCCCACCTCCACGCCAATCGCCGCCGCGATTGGAGCCAGACGCGCCGGCTTGTAGGCATTGGCCGGCGCCGCACCGGCGCTCGAGCGGCGCACCAGATGCAGCGCCGCGCACACCACCACCGTGATCCCCACCAGCACCAGCACCGTGCCCCTGGCGCCCTCCAGATCCAGCTTGCGCAGCAACGCCGTGCCGACGACAACACCCGGCACACCACCGGCCGCCAGCCACGCCAGGACGCGATAGTCCAGCTTCTCACGCAGCATGTACGCCGGCGCCGCGCACAGCTTCACCGCGGTCACAAACACAAGCGCGGTGCCCACGGCCTGCACGGGCGGCAACCCGGCATAAAGCATGAGCACTGGGGCTGTCAGGATCCCGCCACCGATCCCGGTGGTCGAGATCGCCAACGCAATCAATGCTCCCATCAAGACTTCCACCGGCTAACCCTGGTTTTCGCTGAACGTGTGAATGCCGCACTCAAGCTTGGCGCCGCCCCAGCGTCCGCTGCGTGCATGCGCGCCATCTTCGGGAATGGTGGTGCAGGGCTCGCACCCAATGCTGCGATAGCCGCGATCGTATAGCGGGAGATAGGGAATGCCGTTCTTCACCGTGTGGGACCAGACCTCTTTCCACGTCCACGCCGCCAGCGGGCTCACCTTGTCCAGAACCTTGCCACCTGGCAGCCTGTGCTTTTCCACCGTCTGCAGGTTCGCGCGCGTCGGCGATTGCTCCCGCCGCAGTCCGGTGAACCACACCGAGTAGTCCGACAAACCGGTCATGAGCGGATCCACTTTCCGCAACTGGCAACACCGCGCCGGCTCCGTCTGATACAGCTTGCCGAACACCGACTCCTGGTGCGCCACGCTCTGGCCCGCTTCCAGATTGATCAGATTCAGCCCCCACTCGCGCACCATCCGGTCACGATACTCGTAGGTTTCGGCGAAGTGGTAACCCGTTTCGAGAAACAGAACCGGAATCTCGGGCCGCACACGCCGCAGCCAATCGAGCACGATCATGTCTTCCACTTGAAAGCTACACGTGACGCAGGCGTCGCCCCCCAGCGTCTCAAGCGTTGTCCTGACAAAATCCTGATCCATGCGATCTAGATCCCCTCTCCCGGCTCGAATGAGACGTGCTTCAGCAGCACTCCGTCATGCTCCAGGCGGGCGATCATCGCCTCCACGGCTTCATCCGGATCCGCCGGCAACACCGCCGGATCGATCTCCACCGATTTCACTCCCGGAACATCCACGCAAAACGCTCCGGCCTGTCGTGGGCACAGAATCACCAGCGCGCCCGCCGCCAGAAGATCGCCGCTCGGTTCTGCGCGAACAAACACAAGCGCACCCAGCTCAAACAGAGCCCGCTCCAGGCGCATGGCCAGATCCGGCTTGCCCTGGACCACCACCGTTGCGGGCACGTGGCCGTTCCGCACGAACCGCTCCGCCTGAGTCACCGGCGAAACATGATGATCGCGAAGCGCCGTCCGGTCACGCTGCCGTGCTGTCTGGCGCGGCTCCTCGATCATGCCGGCGCCCGAAGTGCCATTACGGATCGGGTCGATCAGCACAAAAGAACCGGTGGACCGGTTGCGCCGGTAGGCATCGAACAGCAATGGCCGGTTCGCCTCAAGCACCACCGTGCCAATGTCGTTCAGCCGCAACGATACGGCCGCGCTCTCACGGCCCGCCACCACATCCAGCCGCCCGGCAATCCGCACCACGCGCGCCCGCGCCATCTGCGTGGTGTGCTTGATCAGATACTCCTTGCCTTCTTCAAGAGGCTCCTCGTCCATCCACACCAGGCGCGCTTCCACGGTGCGCGCCACGTGGGGGGGCGCCGCCGCTCCCACCAGCATCTCGCCCCGGCTCACATCAACGTGGTCTTCCAGTTCGATGGTCACCGACATAGGGGCGAAGGCCTCGTCCAGATTCCCGTCGTACGTCACAATCGACTTCACGCGCGACGTCCGCCCGCTCGGCAATACCATCACCGGGTCGCCGCGGCGGATGGTCCCGGAGGCAATCTGCCCGGCAAAACCTCGAAAATCCTGGTTCGGCCGCAGCACAATCTGCACCGGCAGGCGGAATGGATCCGCCGTTCGATCGCGCCCCACGGGAACCGATTCCAGCGTCTCGAGAAGTGTTTTCCCCGTGTACCATCCCGACTGCTCACCGCGGGTGACGATGTTGTCACCGTACAACGCGCTGATCGGAATAAAGTGCGGCGCCGTAATGCCCAAACTCGCCAGGAACGGCCGGAACTCGGCTTCGATGGCCCGGAACGCCTCTTCGCTCCATTCCCGGAGGTCCATCTTGTTCACCGCAACCACGATGTGAGGAATCCCCAGCAGTGCGGAAATCGTCGCGTGCCGGCGCGATTGCGGCAGAACGCCCAGCCGGGCATCGATGAGAATAATCGCCAGGTCCGCCGTCGAGGCGCCCGTGGCCATGTTCCGCGTGTACTGCTCGTGGCCCGGCGTGTCCGCGATGATGAACTTGCGTGTGGCCGTCTGGAAGAAGCGGTACGCCACGTCGATCGTGATACCCTGCTCGCGCTCGGCTTTCAGTCCATCGGTGAGCAAGGCGAAATCGAACGGACCAGACGCGGCGCGCGAATACTTGCTGTTCTTGATCGAGGCAATCTGATCCTCGAAAGCTCCCTTGGTCTCATACAGCAGGCGGCCAATGAGGGTCGACTTGCCGTCGTCCACGCTGCCGGCGGTCGAAAAGCGAAGCAGATCCCGCTCCTCGGCGCGCTTGAGGAACTCCTCAATCGTGAAACCGGCTTCCACGGCGGGCATCAGAAGTAGCCCTCCCGCTTCTTGGTCTCCATCGAACCTTCCTCGTCGTGGTCAATCACCCGGTTCTCACGCTCCGACCGCCGGAAGGCAATCAACTCCTCAATGATCCCGGGCAGCGTATCGGCCTCCGAGCGGATCGCTCCACTGCACGGCGTACAGCCAAGCGATCGCATCCGGCACTTCACCATCACCGGCGCTTCACCCGGCAGCAGCTTCACACCGTCCACGTATGGAATCACCGTTTCGCCACGCAGAACCACGGGCCGCTCCTTGGCGAAATACAGCGGCACAATTGGAATCTGGTCCAGATGGATGTACAGCCACACGTCGAGTTCCGTCCAATTCGACAGCGGAAACACCCGGATGCTCTCGCCCTTGTCAATGCGCCCGTTGAAGAGGTTCCACAGTTCGGGCCGCTGATTCTTCGGATCCCATTGGCCCTGCGCGTCCCGGAATGAATACACACGTTCCTTGGCCCGGGACTTCTCCTCGTCCCGCCGCGCGCCGCCCAATGCGGCATCGTAGCCGCCCTTGGCCAAGGTCTCCACCAAAGCCCGTGTCCTCAGCAAACCGCAGCACTTCTGCGTGCCCAAGGCATACGGATTCGCCCCTGCCGCCACCGCGGCGTCGTTCAACCCCACCCGAAGGTCCGCCCCGATCCGGGCCGAATACTCGTCCCGGAACTGGATCATCTCCGGGTACTCATAGGTAGTATCTATGTGTAGCAGCGGAAACGGAATTTTACCCGGAAAAAACGCTTTTTGCGCCAGACGCAGCAGCACCGAAGAATCTTTCCCGATCGAATAAAGCAGAACGGGCTTTTCGAACTCCGCCGCCACCTCGCGGATGATGTGGATGCTCTCCGCCTCCAGGGCTTTCATGTGAGTCAGCGTACGCCCCGCACGCGACAACAGGTTCTCGGATTCAGCGCCCACGACCATCACCGTTAGGTTACCAACGAATCACCCCTTTGTCAATCGGGATTGGGGTATTGACCCGTGAGCAAGAAACCCGGCACTGCGGCACAGGCCCCGGAGGTGAAACCGGTGAAGCCCACCACCCCTGTGATCGGCGCCCAACGAATGCGCTGGCACAAACCGGGGCCGGCCAGACAGATCCTCTTGGCGGTAGAAGTGGCGTCAGCCGTTGATGGTGAGGAAGGCCAATGGGAAGACGCGAGCGGCACTTATAATAGCCTATGGCGCGCGCTCCCATTGATCGCCGGCAGTTCCTCGCCGCCGCCGCGGGCGGCGTGCTGCTGCGCGATCCCGCCTGGTCTGAAACGCCCGCGGCCCGCTTTCGCCAGAATCCTCCCTTTGAAGCCTTGCGCTCGCTGATCGACCCAGCCGGCGATGTCTTTCCCGGTGAAGCCGCCGCCCTCGCCCGCCAGGCGGCTTTCCGGCCGGATGCCCCGGGCCGGATCCTCCACAGCCGGGCTGACTCCCTGCCAGCGGGCCTCCGCCAAGAGTCCACCTCACGCACGCCGGACGGTCTGGAGTTCCGCACGGCCGGGCCCGGCGCCCCGCCTAGAATCGAACGCGCGCGCGATCCCTGGTTCCGGGAAATCACGGAATTCGTGTTCGCCCGGGTTCGTTCCTTCGAAGATCAGCTTCGCTACGGGATACCTCACTGGGCGGCCCGGCTTGACCCGGCCACCGGCATCGACCTCTATGGCAACCAGGGCATCGCCGCCGGCGACATCGACGGCGACGGCATCGACGAAATCTACGTCTGCCAGCCCGGGGGACTGCCGAACCGCCTCTACAAGTTCCGCGACGGACGCATGACCGATATCACGGAAACGGCGGGCGTGGGTCTGCTGGACGACAGCGCCTGTGCGCTGTTCCTCGATCTGCGGAACTTGGGCCGTCAGGACCTGGTGGTGCTGCGCACGGCCGGCCCCGTGCTGCTGCTCAACGATGGAACGGGCCGGTTCACCCTGCGCAAGGATGCATTCCGGTTTGCCCGGGCCCCGCAGGGCGGCTTCACCGGGATGGCCGCGGCCGACTACGATCGCGACGGAAAACTCGACCTCTATTGCTGCTGCTACAGCTTCTTCCAGAGCGAAGCCCAGTATCGCTATCCCGTTCCCTACCATGATGCGCGCAACGGCCCGCCCAACTTCCTTTTCAGGAATCGCCTGACACCGGAAGGCTCCGGCGGATTCGAGGATGTCACCTCGGCCGCCGGGCTTGACTCCAACAATGACCGGTTCAGTTTCGCCCCCGCCTGGTGCGACTACGACGGCCGCGGCTGGCCCTCACTTTACGTAGCCAACGATTTCGGCCGCAACAATCTCTACCATAACGATCGCGGAAAGTTCACCGATGTCGCCGCCCAAGCTGGCGTGGAAGATCTGGGCCCCGGCATGAGCGCCTGCTGGTTCGACGAGAATGGCGACGGCCGGCCCGATCTGTACGTCGCCAACATGTGGACCGCGGCCGGTCAGCGCCTGGCCACCGCGCCCCAGTTCACCAACGCCAAACTCCGCCCGGATGCCTACCGGCGCCACACGAAGGGCAATTCGTTGTACCAAAACCTGGGCAGCGGCCGCTTCCAGGAAGTGAATCTGGGCGCCGAAATGGGCCGCTGGGCGTGGAGCGCCACGGCGCACGACTTTGATGGCGACGGCCAACCCGAACTTTATGTCGCTTGCGGGATGCTGAGCGGCCTCAGGCAGCCCGACCTGGCAAGCTTCTTCTGGCGGCAGGTAGTGGCCCGCTCGCCCGTCGAGGCTCAGGCCAACGAGGCCTATGAGAACGGCTGGAACGCCATCAATCAGTTCCTGCGCGAAGGCTACCCCTGGCACGGCGGCGAGGCCAACATCCTGTACGCCCGGCGCGGCGGCGAGTATCGCGATCTCTCCGGTCTGAGCGGCTTGCAGATCGCCGGGGATACGCGCGCCTTCGCCGTGACGGACCTGGACGGCGACGGCCGGCTCGACGTCATCCTGAAGAATCGCCTGGGCCCGCAGGTGCGCGTGTTCCAGAACAACTGCGCGCGGCCTGAAGGCGCGGTGCTCATCCGGCTGGAGGGCACACGGTCCAATCGGGATGCCGTCGGAGCCAAGGTGCGCGTGGGCGGCCTCACGCAGTGGTTGGCCGCGGGTAGCGGCTACCTGTCGCAGCATTCCAAGAAACTGCACTTCGGATTGAAGCCCGGCGAACGCGCGACGCTTACGGTGACCTGGCCCTCGGGGACTCTGGAACAGTTCGGCGAGATCACCGCCGGCCGCGAGTACACGGTGCGCGAGGGATCGGGCCGCGCCGAACCCAGGGCATTCTCCCCCGTGCGAGACCTTCCGGAGGGCTCCGTTGCGGGAGATGACACCGCGCGTTTGCACGACACCTGGCTGCGCGACCCGGTGCCGCTTCCCGAACGTGCCCCAGGCCCCGGACTTGTGATCCTGCACGGGCGCGAAACACCAACCCTCAACGGCCACCGGATTGATCTGGCCGCCAATCCCGATCGCGCCGCGCTCTACGCGCTATTCCGGCGCTACCTCTTCGAGTACCGCGCGCCTTTGGAACTGCCGTTGGCCCTTCTGGTAGACAATTCCAGCCGCGTGCGCAAGATCTACGCGGCCATGCCCTCGGAGGCGGCGGTTCAAGCCGATTTGGCGCGCCTCGAACAGCCGCTCGCGATCCCATTCCCCGGCCACGAGGTTTCACCGGCCCACCGCGATTACTTCAAACTGGGCGCGGCTCTCTTGTGGGGTGGCTACCGCGAGGAAGCACTGCCGTATCTGGAAGCCGTCACGCCGCCCAACGCGCGGACACTGGTTCTGATGGGCCAGATTCATCATGGATCCAACCGCCTGGACGACGCCGAGGCCGCCTTGCGCCGGGCCCTCGAACTCGATCCGGCCGGAGCGGAAGCCTGGAATGAACTGGGCGGCGTTGCCGCATCTCGCGGAGATCAGAAAACGGCTGCTCTCCACTACGAAAAGGCTCTGATGCTCAAACCGGATCTGGTCTACGCGCTTCTCAATGCAGGCCAGACCTACGACAAGCTGGGAGACTTCGCCCGATCGGAGGAGACCTACCGCCGCGTGCTGCGCCGCGATGCCAACTCCGCCGAGGCCGCCAACGGTCTGGGGCTGGCGTTGGCCAAACAGCGCAAGTTCGGTGAAGCGCGGCAGTTCCTGCTGCGCGCCGTGGAACTCAAGCGCGACTACGGCGCGGCCATCAACAATCTGGCTGTTCTCTACCTGCAGATGGGCCAATCCAACGACGCGATTGCGGCCCTGCGCTATGGCATCGAGGTTTCGCCGGATGAGGACTCGCTCTACATGAACCTGGGCCGCTACTATCTGCAGGCGGGGGAGCGCGACAGAGCGCGCGCCGTCATGCGGCAGCTCCTGCAACGGAAGCCGGGACACACCGCCGCGGCACGCGCCCTTCGAGAACTGGACCAGCCGTAGCCCGCGCGGCGCCGGTCAGGCCCCGGCGTCCGGCCCGAAGTTGAACCGGTAGATATCGTCGATCCGCGCACCGGGCTCCATGTGAGACAACTCCTTCAAGTGGCCGGTGCGCAGATCGTAGACCCAGCCATGGAGTGTGGGACCGCCACGCTTCTGCCACGCCCGCTGGATGATGGAGGTCTGCGCCAGATTTTGCACCTGTTCGGCGACATTAAGTTCGACCAGACGATCCCATCGCGCCGCGTGATCGTCCGTGGAATCGAGTTCACGCTGATAGGCCCGGTAGACGTCCTTGATATGACGCAGCCACTTGTTCAGCAACCCAAAATCCTGATTGAGCATCGCATTCGCCACGCCGCCGCATTTGTGGTGGCCGCAGACAATCACATGCTTAACCTGAAGCGCCTCCACCGCGTACTGCAACACGCTCAACAGGTTCAGGTTGCGCTTGTCCCCTGGGCTGAGACAAAGGGTTAAGACACTACTCGCCGTTCGCTGCAAAATCATTGACCGGCAAATCTCATTGATAGCAAACTGGAGACACCCGGTGAAACGGAGGCGGGCTCTGCTGGAGAGCAACCCGCCAAGGGATAGCCGGTGCGACTCATCGTGGACGATGAGCGGGGGCGCGACTCCGGTCGCGCCTCTGTA
>VFZY01000250.1 GCA_016870915.1 Acidobacteriota bacterium
AGTGGGCAGATCAAGCTGCGAGTGCTTGATGGCTATCGAGATATGAAGGAGGTGAAGAAGGCAGCGTAGTCACATCACGCCGGATGATGACGCGTCTGAACTTTTCCACCACTTGACAGACACGACCGGTCCGGTAGGCTGAATGTAACTGCGAATACGCTGCTGTTTCGCCTTGAGTGTGCCTCTGGTCTCAGTGCATCGTGAACGTAGCCGCCTCTGATTCATGGCCTGGAAAGAGGGGGCTGAGGTGAAGATCGCGTTCTCTCAATGGAAATGGCCTGCCGCAAGGAAACAGAATATCCATTGCGGCAGGCACCTGTAGACTATCGCCGTTCGGTTAACCCAGACCCCCGCTAATGCTGCCTACGATCTTCAGTTCGTCCGGTCCAACCTTCAAGGACTTCCTCGCGAAGCCTGATCTGGTGGCGCCGGGCGTGGGCACCGCATCGCTCGCGGTTCCCGGCAGCGCCTTCTACTAGTCGAAGGCGGCGTACCTGCTCGAGGGCAAGCCACGCATCGGGACCAAGCCGTACCTGACGCTCAGCGGCACCAGCATGGCAGCGCCCGTGGTCAGCGGGACCGTCGCGCCGATGCTGCAGGCAAACCCGACCCTCACGCCGAACCTCGTGAAAGCCATTCTACAGTTCACCGCGCAGCAGTATCCCGGATACAACGCCTTGCGGCAGGGCGCCGGATTCCTGAACTCGCTCGGCGCCGTGCGGCTGGCGAAGTTCTATCGCACCGCGCGTGCCGGCGACCGCATGCCGGTCCAGAAGGTGTGGAGCCGGCAGATCATCTGGGGCAACCATCGGATCACCGGCGGCTACATGGTTCCGCACCGGAACGCCTGGCTCAACACCACCATCTGGGGCTCCGCCAGGACGCTGGGCGACGATGGGGACAACATCGTCTGGGGCACCAACGCCGATGACGATGTCACCTGGGGCAGCTCGGCGGACGAGGACGTCGTTGTCTATCCCGACGATGCCGACCTGGAGCCGCTGCCGAATCTCGAGCTCGAGTTCGGCGATGAAGTGCCGCTGGATGGCGCCGAGGATGTGACTGGTCCGACCGGAGGCTTCTAATGGAGAAGATGCCGTATCGGTCTGAGGTGCACGACGCGGCGCCGAGGGTGGCGCCGCGGGCGATGCGCGAACCGGCCGAGACTACCGTCAGCACCGATTGGCGAATCGGGCTGCCTGTGCTCCAGGGCAAGCGGGTGACATTGCGGGAGATGCGCACGTCGGATGCGACGTCGCTCTTCGCGATGTTGACGACCGAAGAGGTGGCGCGCTTCATCTCGCCGCCGCCGTCGACGGTCGAGGGCTTCGAGCGGTTCATCGCTTGGGCCCTGCGGCAGCGGCTCGCAGGCAGCTACGCCTGCTTCGCCGTCACGCTCGAGGGCACAGACACCGCCATCGGAATCTTTCAGCTCCGCGAGCTCGAACCCGGGTTCGGGACGGCGGAATGGGGATTTGCGATCGGTTCGCCGTACTGGGGGACCGGGGTGTTTCAGGAAGGAGCGGAGCTCATGGCGACCTTCGCGTTCGACGTCGTCGGGGTCCATCGGCTGGAGGCGCGCGCTGCCGTCAGGAACGGCCGCGGCAACGGCGCCCTTCTGAAGTTCGGAGCCGTTCAGGAGGGTGTGCTGCGGAAGTCGTTCCTGAAGAACGGGGAGTACATCGACCAGATGCGCTGGACGATCCTCAAGGAGGAATGGCGTCAGGCCAAGGTCGTCTGGAGCGAGCGGTTGCACTGAGGCCGGCCTGGAGGCCTGCGCGACAACTCAACCGGCCTATGGGGGCGGGGGCTTCGGCTCCCGCCCTCTTTCTTTTCTGGCGGATAATCCTCCTTCGCGCTCCGCGCTTCGGAGGACGAGTTCCTCTTTGCGCGCCGCGCGACGGAGGACGGGCCGTTCGTTGTTCCTGCTCGGGCAGCTCATGAGCGCGCTCGCCATCGCCGCGGTGCTGGCCACCGGCGCGCGGGCGGCGGCGACGCTGGATGTGTACTTCATCGACGTCGAGGGCGGCGAAGCGACGCTGATCGTCACCCCGGCGCGCCGCGCCGTGCTCATCGACGGCGGCTGGGCGTCGCACGAACACCGCGACGCGCGCCGTGTGCTCGAGGCGGCGAAGGACGCCGGCGTCGAGCGGGTTGCCTACGCGGTGGCAACCCACCTGCACGGCGATCACATCGGCGCAATTCTGAAGATCGCGCGGCGCATTCCGATCGAGACGTTCGTCGACTATAAGATGCCGGTCGAGCGGACCGCGTCGGTCGTCGTGCCGTATGCCGCGTACGCGGCCGGGCGCGCGCGTGCGGCGCACCGCGTGGTGAAGCCGGGCGATCGGCTGACGCTCGATGGCGTCGAGATCGACGTCGTGACGGCCGGCGGCGAGACGATCGCGCCGCCGGGTGCCGCGTGCGCCGCGAGTGAGACGCAGCGGATCGACCCCGGCGAGAACCGGCGATCCGTCGGCCTGCGGGTCCGGTTCGGCGCCTTCCGGTTCGTGGACCTCGGCGATCTCGGCTGGAACGAACAACTGACGCTCGCGTGTCCGGCCAACCTGCTCGGCGGGGTCGATCTGTTCCTGCTGCCGCACCATGGCAACGGCGACGGGATCGTGCCGGCGCTCCTGGACGCGATCGGCGCGCGCGCGCTCGTCAGTAACAACGGCGCGACGAAGGGAGCGGGCGCGGACGGCTGCAGGGGCCGGCGGACGTGTGGCAGCTCCATCGATCGGCGCGGCGCGGCGTCGCCAATGCCGCCGACGCGATGATCGCCAACCTCGACGCCGCCGGCGCATCCGACGCGGGCCACTGGATCAAGGCAACCGCGGCGTCCGATGGCAGCTTCATGATCATGAACGGCCGGAACGGTTTTTCCCGCACGTATGAGACCCCGGTATTTCAGGACCGCCGCTGAGGCGCGCTAGTATTCATGCGACGTGAAGGCCGCGATCCTCTATGCCGCGCTGACGCTCTTCCTGGCTTTCCCCCTGAGCGTGCACCCCGGCAGCCGGGTGATGTCGCCCAGCCCCGACACGAACCTGTTCATGTGGACGCTCGCGTGGGACACGCACGCGTTCACGCACCAGCCGCTCGGTATCTTCGACGCGAACATCTACTACCCGGAGCGGTGGACGCTCGCGTATTCCGAGAACCTGATCGGCAGCGCGTTCTTTGCCGCGCCGGTGTTGTGGCTCACCGGCAACATGGTGCTTGCCATGAACGTGGTGTCGTTGCTGTCGGCACTGTTGTGCGCGTCCGGCGCCTACCTGCTAGGGCGGCGCCTCGGGATGAGCCGGCCGGCGGCCACGATCGCCGGGTTGATCTTCGGGTTCTCGCCGCCGCGATTCTTCCGCCTCGAGCAGCTGCACCTCACGACGATGCAATGGGTGCCGTTCGGGCTCGCGTCGGCGCACGCGTACGTCGAGCGGGGCAGGGCGCGCGATCTGCGGTGGACGATCTTCTTCCTTTCCCTGCAGGTGCTCACCAGCGGACACGGCGCCGTGTTCCTGCTGATCGGCCTCGCCGCGCTCGCGCTGTATGCGCTCTCCCGCGGAGCGCCGATCGCGGCGCGGCAGAGGCTGCTCGACGCGGGGGTGCCGGGCGCGCTCCTGCTGGCGCCGGTCGCGCTGATGGTGCTCCCGTACCTCTGGGTGCAGCGCGAGACGGGGCTGCGGCGCACGCTCGACCAGTGGGCGTCGAGCTGGGCGAGCTTCGGCGCGTCGCCGTCGTATGTCGACACCTGGCTGCAGGCGCGGCTCGGCGTGGCGTGGAACGAGCAGGCGGATGCGTACCTGTTTCCGGGGCTCGGGCCGATCGTGCTCGCGGTGCTGGCGTTCGTCCCGACGACACCGATCGCAGGGTCCGCCTTCAGGCGGACCGTCAATCCCCGCACGTTCTACGCGCTGCTGACGCTGCTCGCCGTCTGGCTCACGCTCGGTCCGCCGCTCGGCCTCTGGCCCCTCGTGTACTGGCTGCCTGGCATGAACTTCATCCGCGTGCCCTCGCGGTTCATGCTGCTCGCGATCCTCGGGATCGCCATGCTCGCCGGACTCGGGTTCGATCGGATGGCGCCCGCGGCCGCGCCGCGCCGCCGGACCGCCGGCGCGGCGCTCTGCGCCCTGCTGCTGACGGCGGAATTCACCTCGCCGCTCGCCACGGAGGAGTACCGGTTCGAGGTGCCCGCCATCGATCGCTGGCTCGACACGCAGCCGAAGCCGTTCGTCGTGGCGGAGCTGCCGCTCGCCAACCCGCGCAACCTCGGGTCGAGCGAACGCCGGCACACGACGTACATGCTGCACTCGACCGCGCACTGGCAGAAGACGGTCGCGGGCTACAGCGGGCTGCGGCCGCCGCGGCACGTGGCGCTCTACGAACAGCTCGCGACGTTTCCCGAGGAGGCGAGCATCCAGGCGCTGCGCGACGCGGGGGTCACGCACCTCGTCGTGCACTCGGGCTACTACGGCGCCGAGGACTGGCAGGCGGTCGAGGCGCGCCTCGCGCGGTACGCCGGGCGGCTCACGCTGGCGCACGTGGAGGGCGAGGGGCGCGTGTACCTGGTGGCACGCTGACCGGCGTAGAATCGCGCGCGTAGGGGCGGAGCGTGCTCCGCCCAAAGGAGCCTTCTGTCGAAGGGGGAACAGGAGGGAGCGGGAGGGGCTGGTGGGTCCGATAAGGGGCGTTCGGTTAACCCAGACCCCCGCTAATGCTGCCTACGATCACCGACACGGCAGTCCTGCCCCGAACGAAACGCGCCTGGGCGGCGTGGAACTACCGCATACCCCGGGACGAATCGGCGGTTGTTCAGGTGTCATACAACATGAATATCCTGCAAAACATCCGCGCTAGGCACGTATTCAGCGTTACCCTGAATGAAACCGCCGGAATCGATCCGGGGCGTGTGCTCGCCCGCTTTCGATATCACCACCCGGTGTTCACGCGGCATCGCGCCAGGGCTCAATCGCGTCACGGCGACCTGATCGACAACCGGGACGTGTCCTTCTGCGGCGCGTACTGGGGCTACGAGTTTCACGAGGACGGCGTCCGCAGCGCCCTGGCCGTCTGCAGGACGCTGGAGCAGCGGAGGGCGGCATGAACAGCTGCCTTTATGAAGGGACACTCCGCCACACTCGGTACCGCCCCATCCGCCACCGGTTCCGGTATTCCATTTTTCAGGTCTACCTCGACCTGGACGAACTCGATACCGTCTTCAAAGGGCGATGGCTCTGGTCCACGCGGCGTTTTGCGCCGGCCTGGTTCCGGCGCGCCGATCATTTCGGCGATCCCCGAATACCGCTTGCGACGGCCGCGCGCGATTTCGTCGAAGAAAGAACCGGTGTGCGGCCCGAGGGTCCGGTCCGCCTGCTGACGCATTTACGTTAC
The DNA here is from genome assembly GCA_016870915.1 of Acidobacteriota bacterium. Taxonomy (GTDB): domain Bacteria; phylum Acidobacteriota; class Terriglobia; order Bryobacterales; family Bryobacteraceae; genus VFZY01. The sequence continues at coordinate 5,392 of VFZY01000250.1, forward strand.
TTCGGCTACTGCATGAATCCGGTCAGTTTGTTCTACTGCTTTTCGCCTGGCCGCGAACGCGTGGATTTCATCATCGCCGAAGTGCACAACACGCCCTGGGGGGAACGTCACTGTTATCTGCTCGACGAACGCGGCCAGACTTCGACTCTCCATCGCATCCGCAAAGAGTTTCACGTGTCGCCGTTCATGAGCATGAACGTGGATTACGGCTGGCGCTTCAAACCGCCCGGAAAGACCATCTCTGTCTACATGGAGAACCGCGAGACTGAAGAAGTCACCTTCCGGGCGACCCTGGCCATGGAGCGGACTCCGATGACCAGAAGCTCCATGCATCGCGTCCTTGCCGCCTATCCGTTCACGACGCTCCAGGTCATCTTTGGAATTTACTGGAATGCATTGCGGCTGTGGTGGAAAGGCTGCCCGTTTTATCCCCATCCCAAACACCAAAAGGCTTCGGAGGCGACTTCAAAATGAAACAGACACTGCCCGGCCTTACGACAAACATCAAGAGTAAGCGCTTCGGCGCATGGGATAACTGGGCGCGGGCGCTGCTTTTTCGGCGGCTCCAACACCTTCAGGCCGGAGAGATCATGATTGCCGACTCCCAAGGAACAACCCGGCTGGGAACGGGCACCGAACTCTCCGCCCGAGTCGATGTCCTGGATCCCGGGTTCTACCGGGACGTGGTGTTCGGCGGCAGCCTGGGCGCTGCGGATTCCTTCATCCGGGGCGCATGGACGACCGACAATTTGACAACGCTTCTGCGGATCTTCGCCCGGGATGCCTCCGTCGCGGGAGCCATGGAGCGAAACTGGGCTGTTCCCGCCAACCTGATGGCGCGCGCCTACCACGCCCTCCGCCGCAACTCACACCGTGGGAGCGTACGGAACATCCACGCCCACTACGACCTCGGAAACGCGTTCTTCGAGCTTTTCCTCGACGAGACCATGAACTATTCCTGCGCGATCTTCGAGAACTCCGGCGGCTCACTGGCCCAGGCGTCGGTCGCCAAGATGGAGCGCGCCTGCCGGAAGCTCGATCTCTCCCCGGCGGACCATCTCCTGGAGATCGGCACCGGGTGGGGCGCGCTTGCCATTCACGCCGCGTCACATTACGGGTGCCGTGTGACAACGACGACGATTTCCTCGGAGCAGCACGAATACGGGGTGCGCCGCGTCCGCGAGGCTGGACTGGAGTCACGCATCACGGTTTTGAAGGACGATTACAGGGACATCTCCGGCCGATACGACAAGCTGGTCTCGATCGAGATGATTGAGGCTGTGGGTTACGGGAATTTTGACACGTACTTCCGCAAGTGTTGCGAGTTGCTCCGGCCGGACGGTCTGATGCTGCTGCAGGCGATCGTGATGGCCGGTCATCATTACCGGCAGTATCTGCGCTCCACCGATTTCATCCAGAAGTACGTGTTTCCGGGAAGCTGCCTTCCGTCGACTGCGGCGATCGCCGATTCCCTGTCCCGCGCCACCGACTTCCGCCTGGTCGATCTCGAGGACCTCACCCCGCATTACGCCGAAACGCTGCGCCGGTGGCGCCGGCGTTTCCTCGGCAGGCGCGAAACCGCGCGCACTCTCGGCTACCCGGAAGATTTCCTGCGGCTGTGGGAGTACTACCTGTGTTACTGCGAGGCCGGATTCGAAGAGCGCCACATCGGCGACGTTCAACTCCTTCTCGCGCGGCCCGCAAACCGCCGGCCCCCCATCGCCCACGCCATCGGCAGGGCGGCATGAAAGAACTTCTTGTGGATGCCGCCGTCGAAACCATGGAGCGGGGCCTCGTCGGCGATCGGGCCATGCGCTGGGCCATCCGGCGCCTTTGCGCATCCCGGCTCCGCCAGGAGGAGGCCCGGAATTCTGCCGGCGCGGCCCGCCTGATTTCGGAGATGCGGACCGGCCCCGTAGCGCTTTCGCCGGAGAAAGCGAACGAACAACATTATGAAGCGCCCGTTGCCCTTTTCAGGCACTGCCTCGGCAGGCGTCTTAAATACAGCTGCTGCTTCTGGCCCGAAGGCGTTCGCGAGCTGGACGAGGCCGAGGAGGCGGCTCTTGACGCCACCTGCCGGCATGCCGGCATATCTGACGGCATGGACATCCTCGAACTGGGTTGCGGCTGGGGATCGCTCACTCTCTGGATGGCCGAAAAGTTTCCGAACGCTCACATTACAGCCGTCACGAACTCGGCCCTGCAACACGACTTCATTCTCGGAAAAAGAGAATCAGAAGGAATCCGAAATGTTCGCATAGTTCGCGCAGACATGAACGCTTTCGAACCTGGAAGCCGCTTTGACCGCATTGTCTCCGTGGAAATGTTCGAACACATGCGCAATTACCGCGAACTGCTGCACCGCGTTTCCACATGGATGCGTCGCGAAGCGAAGCTCTTCGTTCACGTCTTTGCCCACCGCAGCCACGTCTACGCCTTCGAGACCGAGGGAGCCGCGAACTGGATGGGACGCCACTTCTTTACCGGCGGCGTTATGCCCTCGAAGGATATTTTCCATCACTTTCAGGATCACGTCCGCGTTTCCCAAAGCTGGTGGTGGGACGGCCTGCATTACCAGAAAACCGCCGAAGCCTGGCTTGCCCGCATGGACGCGGACCGAAACCAACTGCTGCCGGTTCTTGCCGATGCCTACGGGGAAGCCGAAGCTCCCCGATGGTTCCAGCGCTGGCGAATGTTTTTCATCGCCTGCGCCGAGCTTTTCGGATTCCGCCACGGCCGCGAATGGGGCGTCGGCCACTACCTGCTGGAAAAGTAATCCCCTCCTCGAAGAGGAGGGGTGGCTGCGCCCGAAAGGGCGCAGCCGGGGTGGTCATTTATTACAGATGAAACACTACACTGGAATCTATCGCTGGACCTTTCTCGGGCGCCCGCTGGACTGGTCGTACCCCACCAATCGAGCCGTCCTCATCCTGATGCCCGTCGCCGGTCTCGCCGCCGCCGTCAACACTCCACGGTTCTATGCCTTCCTCGCCGGCGCAGGCGCCGCCCTGGGCGCCTGGGCATTGGCCCGGGAGCTTGTACCCGACCATCCCCTGGAAGCCTTCGTCCCCCTTTTTCTACAGATCCCCGCACTGGTCCCGATCCCTGAAGCCAGCATCCTTCTCCTGTTCGCAACCATGCTTCTCGTGCGAATGGTCAACCGGACTGTGGGACTTCCAGCGCGTCTCCCCGACAGCCTGGCCGTTTCCACGATGGCCGCGTACGCGATGTACGCAACGCAGCTTCCCTGGATCGGTCTCGCGGCGGCCGCCGCATTCCTGCTCGACGCGTCACTCGCACCCCGGCTCAAGCGTCAGTGGATTTTCGCGTTGCTCTGGCTCTTGATCGGCGGCGCTTGGCTCGCCCGCATCGGAACACCGGGGGTCGATCCGGACGCTCCGGCAAGCGTCACGGCGTGGGTTCTGATCGCCGCGTCGCTTCTCTTTGTGTCCCGCATTGCACGAACCCGGCCCCCTGACGTCCCCCCCCCCCCCCCCTGC
>VFZY01000251.1 GCA_016870915.1 Acidobacteriota bacterium
GCTTACAGAGAGGCACCGGAAAACATCACCTCAGCAAGACGCTACGCCAAGTCAACAGCCCGATCAAGCACCGACGCGACGCCGATCACTCAGGTGGCCCGCGTCTCCATCGGTGCATAATTTAGGTATTACGAGTGCCTTCGCGCACTGCCCTTGCTTGATATCATCGATTGCCTTCCAGATCGTGTCGGTTTTCGGCAGGGTCGCGCCCGCCTTCGCCCAGTCTTCCGCAAGCTTGAAGCTCGGCGTGATCGCAACCACTCCATACTTTCTTGTTGGCTGTGCCTTACCGAAGGTTTTGAGGACGAAGTCTCTCCCGAGCGACGGGTCAATGAGCGATGGGATGAGGATGAGTTTTTCTCCCGACCAGCGCTCTTTCTTGTCGACGAGGGGTTTCTCAATAACTGTGGGTTTCAATCCCAAGCCCTTGACGAGGAAAGCGTCATTCGTGACAGTCGCGGACATAAAGACCCTATGGCCTGCATTGCTATAGGAGCCAAACAGGTCCAGGGGCGGGAGGTGTGGTTCTATTTCGATAGAGCTGCCTGAGATTATGCACGTGCAGTGTTGCAGGTCGTTTTTGATGAGCGGCCACGCGTACTTGATTTCGTCCGTATTGACGTGTTTCGCAAGGATTGCGGCGACGGTGCTCTGATGGGACGTCCAGGCCCAGTAGGGGACTGGCAAATACGGTCTATAGGCGCCTAGCTCTATCTCGGCGTAGGTTCCTGCGCCCTGTTCTTGCAGGTCGGAGCTGAACAGCGCGAACAGCGCCTGGTACGCGTGATGTGTTCGCGGTAGTGTGATCTTGACTCCTTGGCGGATGGCGTCGATGCAGGCATGGCAGTCGTCTAGGACGATCGAACCGACCGTTATTGAATGGGTGCCAAGACCGAACTTCGTCATGCCGTTGAAAAGCTTCTGGACGGTCGTAACGAGGATCTGTTCACCATCAAGGAACGCCTCAGGCAACTCCTTCTCCGACATGCAGCACTTGATTCCGAACCGTTTGGCCTGCGCGACGGTTTGCTGAACCAGGTACGTGTTTGGACAAATATAGAGGGCGGGTTCTCCGGTCTCGGTCAGCTTCGATTTGAGGATGAGAAGGCCAATCAGGGTCTTGCCTTGGCCGGTGTGCATCTTGACGATGACATCCTTTTCCTTTCGTAGCTTCCCGTGCCATTCCTTGAGAACAGAGATTTGTGCAGGACGGAGCGGGCCGGTGTCACTGGCGCGGTCGGCTTTCTCGTAGATCTCTTCGGGATCAATGGGCTTTGAGGCCGTCGTGCTTCCCTTCAGCTTCTTATTGAAATCGACCATATTCAAGCATTGTAGTGCGCTGGAGGGTGCCAGCACGGGGTATTGAGGCGTGCAAGTGTCTTGGTCTCCTCGGATGTTTCCTGTACGTCAGGGACGTACGTCAGGTCTGCGTTCGAACCTTGCCCTCACCGTCCACGGCCAGATTACTCCCAATTAACGCCATTCTGTCAGGAAATAGCGGCAGGTAGGCAATCATCGCGTAGCTTTTCCCCTGGTTCACCAACTGCTGATGTTGGGGCATAGTCTTGGCGGCCTGCTCCGCACGGTACTCGGTCACTTTGCCCTCGGTGATACGAAAGAAATCTGCGTGAACCCACTTGCTTTGCGCTTGTGCGATGGACGCGGAAATTACCAGAACAACAAGACTCAACATTGGACGCTTCACGATGCTTACTCCATTTTGGGTTTCCCGGACCCCAACAGTATACTCCCGGCGACTCTCCCTCCAGCGCGAACGCGCCGCCTCCACCCCCGCGCTCCCACACCTCAACCCGCGCTCCCCGCCCCCCGCTCAAGCGTGAACACCTCGCTCTGCCGCCCCGGCTCCGCCACCGCCAGCCGCACCGGAAGCCCTCGCTGCCCAATCGCCTGCCGCGCGATCAGGTCCACCAGCGCCGGATAGTTGTTGTTCTCGCTCAAGTGCCCCAGGATCAGCGTCTGCGCGCAGGCATCCAGATCGTGCTCGATGAACTGCGCCGTCACGTCGTTCGACAGGTGCCCCTTCCGGCTCATCACCCGCTGCTTCAAAGCCCACGGATACGGGCCCACCTTCAACATATCCAGGTCGTGATTCGACTCAAGCAACAGCAAATGCGTCCCCCGCAGGTGGAACTTCACATTCTCCGGAATGTAGCCCAGATCCGTCACCACCGCCGCCTTCAGACCCTCGTGGCGGAACGTCAACCCCACCGGGTCCACCGCGTCGTGCGGAATCGTGAACGTCTCAATCTCAATCTCACCCACCCGGAACGCCGACCCGGCCTGAAACGTCTCCACCCGCGGCTGCACGCCGCGCTTCATTTCACCCCAGTCGATCAGCGGAGCCGTCAGCCGCGAAAGATACACCGGAATCCGCAGGTTCTTCGCCAGCGCCGGCAGCCCGGCCACGTGGTCCGAATGCTCATGCGTGATCACAATGGCGTCCAGTTGCGACGCCTCTTCACCAATCGCCGCCAGCCGGGCCTTCGTCTCCTTGCCGCTCAGCCCCGCATCCACCAGCAGACGCGTGCCGCCCGCGTGGACAAACGTGGAGTTGCCGGAACTGGAACTGGCAAGAACGGAAACGCGCACGCTGGGCCTACGAACATGATCGCACTACGATCGGCCCGCCCGTCGCGCCGCGAAGTAGCGGTAAACCGGCAGTCCCGCGGCCATGATCGCCATGCCGGCCAGCGACGGTACAGGAGCCGTATAGATGGCATTCGCCAGCAGCGCCGCCGTCACCCCCACAAACAGCAGCGGCACCACCGGATAGCCCCACGCCCGGAACGGCCGCTCCGCGCCCGGTTCGCGCCGCCGCAGCACCAGCACCGCCGCCCCGGTCAGCCCGTAGAACAGCCACCAGGCAAACGTGGCATAGTCGGTCAGCTTGTCGTAGTTGCCCCACAACACCAGCACAATCGGCCACACAGCCGCCAGAATCGCCGCTCGCACCGGCACATGCGTGCGCGCTGAGAGCTTGGCGAACGCCGGAAAGAACAGCCCGCTCACCGCCATCGCATACGGCACCCGCATCGTCGCCGCGAATCCCGAATGATAGGCCCCCAGCGACGACATCAGCATGCCCGCCGCCATCAGTCCCACCGCCGCCGGGCCCAGATGCAGCCGCAACACCTCGGTCGCCACGGACGACGTCAGCGGCACGCTCGCAATCACTTCCGGCGGCAGATTGAAGAAGTAACTGGCGTTCGCCGACACGTACACCAGCGCCACCACCGCCGTGGCGCCCAGGAACGCCCGCGGCACATTACGGGCCGGCTCGCGCAGTTCACCCAGCAGCGGAGCCACATTCGCCCAGCCCTGGAATCCCCACATCGCGCCCAGCATCGCCGCCCCGAACCCGGTCCAGCCCCCGCGCGCCGCCGCGGCCACACCGGCGCACGCCGCTCCGGCCGGCGTCGGGTCAAACAACGCGCCTCCATCCAGCCGCGCGAACACAAAGCCCACCACGGCCACCCCCGCCACCAGCGTCACCTTCAGAACCGTGAAGAAGGACGCCACCGCGCCCGTCGTTCCAATCGCTGCGCAGTTGACCACGGCCACCGCCACCGTCACCAGAATCGCCGCCGGAATCAGCACACCCTCAAACCGCCCGCCCGAGACAATGTTCAGGAAAATCGCGGCGCTGAAAGACTGCGCGGCCAGCGACGCCCCGCGCGCCACCACCACATACGTCCAGCCGTAGAGAAAGGCCGTGGCCGGTCCGTACGTCCTGTCCAGCACCACATACTCGCCGCCCGCCTCGGGCATCATCGTGAACAGCTCGGCATAGACAATCGAGCCGGCAAAAACCAGCAGCGCCGCGCCCAGCCACGCCGCCAGCACCATCCACGGCTCATCCACGTTGCACGTCATCACGCGGGCTTTAAGAAACACCCCCGTGCCGATCATGTTCGCGATGTTGATCGACGCGGCCGCCAACGGACCCAGTCCGCGCACCAGTTGCGGCATCGCCTACTTCCAATGCCTGTCGAAAAGTCCCGTGGCCGTAACCGCGCCATCGGAACCCACCACCGCCCAGTCGCCCAGCCGCGGGTAGAGCAGGGCATTGGTGCCCCGGAACTCGCGCTCTCCAAACGTGTGCCCGGAGTTGAGCACCACATAACGCCCCGGGCTCGCCGGGTTCGGATAGATCATCGCCAGATAGTGCGTCCGCGCATCGAACGTACGGCCGGCAATGGCGATCGTCTCCGCGTCCCACCGCACCGGAAGCCGCCCCAGAATCCGCCGAAGGTAGACATTCGACTGCGGGTCCCCCTCAAGCACCAGGTTCGAAGCCGCCGCGCGGGCGGGCGTCACGGCCGTGTCGTCGCTCATCGCCGGGTCGCCGCGCATCCACTTGGCGAACTCCGCCTCAAACCGCCGCAGCGCCGCCGATGCCTGCGCGGCCGGCGCCGCATGGAACGGCGTGCCGCTCGGCTTCACCACCGTGAAGCTGTCGAGAAACGCATCATCAATCGGCCCCTGCAAACCAGCCCGCTTGATCAACCCCGCCGCCCGCGCCGGGCGCCAGCGGCCCTCGTGTTTTTCGAAAGTACCCGGCCCGCTAAACTTCTGCCCGTCGATCACCACCGGCCCCGCGCGCTCCACCCCCAGCCGAGCTACATTCCGGGTCGTGACACCATCCCGTCCCGCGTTCACTTCAGCGCGTGCATAGAGCTCTTCCAGCGACTCCACCCGAAGCCAGGCCGCCTCCCCATACCGCGGCGTGTACGTCACGAAACGAATCTCATCGTGGCGCCGCGGCTTTCCGGCGAACGAATCGAGAAATGCATCCGATTCGCGCTTCGAATCCGGGTGGAAGCGATGGCCAATGTTCGGGCCCACCAGAAACCGCGCTTGCAGGCTCCCCGCGGCCACCTGCTCCTGCTTAAGCTGCTCCTGAACATTCACCGAAGCCTGCAACTGCGGGTCCTGATCCCCGCCATAGCCCACCGTGGGTACGTTCACCGCATTCAGAGCCACCTCGAACACATCGTAGATGTGAAGCAGCTTTTCCTGATCCGGCGTCAGGCCGGTCTGCTTCGCATAGCGTCGCGTCTCATTGAAGCCTGCCCCGGCCTCAATCCCCATCCAGCGCGCGGGGAAGTGAAGCCCGATGTGCCATGTCCCCGCGCCGCCCATCGAGAAGCCGCGAAGGCTGATCCTGGCCGGATCGATGCGGTAGTGCCGCCGCACCGCCTCCAGCGCCTCAAAGACGTCGGTCTCCCCGGCCCAGCGGTAGGCGTTATTCGTGCGCCCGAACACATGAAGCTCCAGCCGGTCGGAGTAAGTCACGCCGGGCTTGGCGGCCTCCGCCTGATGCAGAAAACTGATCTCGCTCAGCGTCGCGCCGCGCCCATGCAGCACCACATCCAGGCGCGCCGGTTTGGACTTGTCATACCCCGGCGGCACCACCACGTGATAGGGCTGCAGGCTGCCATCCACCCGCGACCGGTAGGCCCGCGCATTCCGGCCCGTCCGGTGCGTCCAGGGCGACTCGCCCCGCTCCAGCATCCTTGCCCGCGCCAGACCCCTGTCCAGCACCAGCACCGCCTGAGCCGCATAGCTCCGGTTGTAGAACTCCTCCGGATACCGGAGCAGCCACTGCGCGGCCTTGTGATAAACCTCCACATCGTCCAGCAGCGGCCCGCGCCCAGCCGTACGAAGCAGCGAAATCTCCTTGCCCAACGCCGTCGTCCGCCCCACAATCGCCTCGCGCTCCGAGGCGGTCGGAATGTAAGCAGGGGGATTCGGAGGAGGAGCTTGAGCCAAAGCCAGAGCGGAAAAGAAGAATGCAGTCATCATGCGGACAACGATTATACGGCGTCTCGAAAGCCGCCCGCTACTCCGGTTGCCCGCTGCCCGCCATCACCCGGTCACCGGCGGTCGTGGCACAGAAGACAGTCATTCGACGCCTTCTTCTGCCGATGGCACTCCATGCACGCCTGCATCGAAATGTCACGCTCCCGCCGAAGCACCTCGCGCTGCGCCACCGCCCCATGGCAACTCTCGCACGTCACGCCTTCCACCGCCACATGCTGCCGGTGATTGAAGGACACCCACTCCGGTATCCGGTACACCGGAGCCCACTTCAACTTCTCCCCCGCGCCATGCGCCTGCGCCAGCTTCTGAATGTGCGGACTCTCCTTCCGGATGGCCGAGTGGCACTCCATGCACTTGGCCGTCGCCGGCAGCCCCGCGAAATCGCCCGGGTCCGCCATCGTGTGGCAACCATTGCACTTCAGCAGCGCGGCGTGGATCTTATGGCTGAACGGCAGCGGCTGCTCAGGCGCCGGACGCGGCGTCTTCAACTCCGGCAACTGCGCGGCCGCCATCAGCGCCAGGACTGAAACGGTATGCACCATGAGGGGTCTGAGCAGCCATTGTATCCCACTCCCCGCCCGTCCGGCCTCGTGCCGTGCTCCCCGCCGGAAGCCAGTCACAAACTCGTAAACTTTTTTTACACTAACTCATCCCGCACATTCCAGACGAGTTGTCAACCGTAACCATGAGTAATATGGTTCGAAAACGGCCCTTCGGTTTGTATACTCCATCAGGAAAGGATCACCGAACCATGCAAACCACAGCCGCCCGCGCCGAAGTCAATCGCGCCAATGCCGCCCACTCCACCGGTCCTCGCACCGAGGAAGGCAAGGCCGCCTCGTCGAAGAACGCCCTGCGCCACGGCCTCACCAGTTCCCAACTCCTCGTCCTGCCGGAAGAACAGCCGGAATTCGACGCCCTCCTCAAGGACCTCACCCGCGACCTCATGCCCGAGGGCGCCATGGAAACCATCCTCTTCAACGACATCGTGCACGCCGCCTGGCAAAAACGCCGCGCCCGCCTCCTCGAAGCCCAGGCTTGCGGCAGCCTCGATCAGTTCCCCCTCCTCGACCGCCTCCGCCGCTACCACAATCACTACGACCGGCTCTTCAAAGGCGCCCTCAAGAGCCTCCTCGAAATCCAGCGCGAACGCGTCGACACAGCCATCGAGGTCAATCAGCCCGCCTCCGGCCACCTCATCCCCCTGAAGCTCCTGCGCCCCCCGCAAACCAAGGCTCGCGCCAGCCGGGCCGCCACGGGCCAAAGCATTGAAGATGAACTGTTTGAACTCGATCTGGCTTCGTTTCGCACAGCGCGTCCCGGCGCCGCGCCAACGGCTGAAAAAACAGTCGCGAACCCGCGTGACTAGTTCTTCGTGCGCTTCGCCCGGCCCTTCTTACGCGCAACCACGGGCTCCGCGGGTGGTTCCTTTTCCGCCGCCACCGGAGGAGGTGTCAGTTCCACCACCTCGGACGCGCTTGTCGGCCCCAGCGCCAGTTCCAGCCGGAACCGTGAAACCACGCCCGTACTCCGGAAAACCGCGCTCCCGGCCTGCAACTGCGCTTTGTCCAGCGGAACCCGCATCACGTTTCCGCTCTCGGTCACCTCAAGCGTGCCCCCGCCGGCGGCCTGCACCAGCACCGACGCCGGATTCCACCGGATGGAGGATACGCTGTCCCGGGTCTCCACCGCCAGGGCCAACGGATACTGCGGCGCCGGTTCTCTCACCGGAAACTTCACCCACGCCAGCGAAAAGCCAATCAGCAGCCCGATTGCGAACAGTGTCAAGCCCAGGGCCATCCATCCCCAGACCCGCGGGCCTGTGGCCGGTTCCGGAGCAGGCCGCCGCTCAATCGGAGGAAGCACCACGGTCTTGAACGGCTTCTCAACCGCCTCCGGCTTCTCAGCCGGCTCCGGGGCCACAGCCGGCTCCGGGGCCACGGCCGCCTCCGGGGCCACAGCGGCCTCCGGCTCAATGGACGCCGGCTCACTCACCGGCTCTTCCAGACACTCCACCACCGGCTCCGCCGGGACCGGCCGGGCACTCCGCGGCGCCCCGCCCAGACTCGACCGCCGGAACGGAAACTCCAGATGGCTCGATTGCGACCGGATTCCGTTGCCTTCCCGGAAGAAAAATCCACCCACCGCCGGCGCCGCCGCCTGCGGCCGAACCAGCAGCACCACGCTCGACGGGTCCGGGAAAAACCCGCGCATCATGTCCATGTCTTCGTTGGAAAGGCCCAGCCCCTCCCGCGTGTGGCTGCGGTAGAACCCCACCGGCTGAAGCTCTTAGAATTTGAACGAAACACTCATCCTCAGCCGGAGCCGCGACTTGGCTCGTACCCGCGAACATTGCCGTTACAAGGGCGATACGGAGATATCCTCGCGATTTCAAGTCGCGTGCAGGTCCGTCAGAAGCCACAGCGAAGATTCCAATCCCGTATAGCTCGCTGGTTTATTTGCTCTTGAAGTATTCGCAACAATGGCGCGGTCTTGATAATGGCTTCGTCCTCGCCTGTCCCAACTTTGTTCACCTCCTGGATCATGGCAAGGACAGCACGCTTAGCAGCACCTTCCAGAGTAGACTGGGCCAGGTTGCGGTTAGCAGGAGATCCAAAGGGCGTTGCAAGGTCCCGCAATGCTGCTTCGGTTGTCGGCCACAGCTGCTGAATCGCCCGCTGGAACGCCTCAACGTGAACACTCTCGTGGAACTCGGTTGCACCACTGGACCAAGCGAAGTCGGATGTAAGGGCCTGGTAGAGCTCTTGGCGACGGAGCGACCGCAGGACCTCGCAGACGTTATCCCGATTAATATTCGGATCGTTGGCGTTGTTTATTAATCAGACCGTTGGTTAGTAGACATTGAGTTCAACCTGTGGCGTACACGGTGTCCTTGGTCAGGAAGAACATTTTGATAGTCCAGGGCAGGCGTTGCAGGGATCGTAGGCGCGCCAGGACGGCGCACTTGAGGTCGTCCGCTTGGCGCAGCAACATCCGCCCGATTCCGTGGTTCTTCACGTAGTTCCACACCTGCTCA